>JBIKOK010000183.1:0-13234 GCA_044358025.1 Opitutaceae bacterium | reverse complement strand
CCCCAGCCTCCTGCTCTTCGGTCCCACCGACCCCGCACTCTGGGCGCCGCCCGGTCCGCACGTTCACGTGCTCAAACGCGGCCCGACCCTCGACTCAATCGCACTCGCCGACGTCGAGGCCGCGCTCGGCTCTCTTCTCCCTCCTCCGGCGAAAAAATAAACTGCCACCGTTTCCCGGCCCACACCGGCCCCGCATAATCGCCCCCGACCCGCGGCCCCCCCCGTCCCGTCCTAGGCCTCGGTCTCGACGATCCTTCGCGCCGCGCCCGTCCGCGGGCCCGCGCACGAGTTGCTCGCCCGGCCACCCACGCGCAAACGCAACCGTTTTCTTCGCCCGCAGTTCTTTCGCTTTAATAATCCGGCCCATGCCGCTTTGCTCCCTCGCCCAACGCATCGTGAACGCAACCACCGGGCGCACCGCCGCCGTCCAACATAAGGCCGACCTCCTCCGCTCCCTCCGGCTCTGCACCGCCGAGGGCATCATGGCCATGCCCCTTGTGACGATGTCGCTGCCGGTCAATGTCTTCATGACCGCGCTCGTCGCGAAGGCCTATCCGCTACCGAAGACCACCATCGGCCTGATCTGCGCGCTCCCGTTCTTCGGCAACTTTCTCCAGATCTTCGCCGCCCCGTTTCTCGCGAAATGGAAGCCGCCCAAGACCATCACCGTCCTCGCCGCCTCGCTCCATCTCGTCACCTGGGCCGCCGCCGGCCTGCTCCTGCCGTGGGTGCCGCGCGACAATCCCACCGTCGCCGGCCAGTGTTTCATCGCCTGGTTTCTGCTCTCCAGCTGCTTCGCCGCCGTCGCCGGCGTCTCGTGGAACGCATGGATCCAGGAGTGGATCCCCGCCCGGCTGCGCGGCAAATATTTCGGCCGGCGCAACGGCACCCTCCAGGTCTCCACCCTCCTGTTTCTCCTCGTCGCCGGCTGGGCGCTCGCCCAATGGGACTACGCCGTGCCCGCGTTTCAGCTCATCATCGCCGCCGCCGTGATTATGCGCGTGTTCTCGCTGCGCTGGCAGTGGCAGAGCCCCACCCGCGCCCGCCAACCCACCGTCACCGTCGCCCTCCCGCTGCCCGACCAGCTCCGCGTCATCGCCGGCTCGCGGTCGTTTCTGCTCTTCATCGCCTTCGGCGCCGCCTGGTCATTCGCCGCCAATTGCTTCGGCCCGTTCTACCACGTCTTCATGTTCGAGCAGTTGGACTTCTCGGCATTCGACGTCGGCGTGCTCGCGACCCTCGCCCAGCTCGGCGGCGCCCTCTCCCTGCCCGCCTGGGGCAAACTCCTCGACCGTTACGGCAACAAATCCGTGATGATCGTCTCCCTCATCCTCTGGCAGGTGCAGAACTTCGCGTGGTGCTTCCTCACCCCGGCCAACAGCGGCCTGCTCTACGCCATGTGGGTCTGGGGCGGCATCACCAGCGCCGGCTTCATTCTCGGCCAGTTCATCATTTTGCTCCGCCTGATCCCCGTCGAAGCCAAGAACCTCGCCATCGGTATCAATTTGGCCATCACGTCCCTCGTCGCCGCCATCGCTCCGATCACCGGCGGCTGGATGCTCACCCACGCCCTCGCCCGCTGGTCCGATCCCCTCGGCGTCTACCACATCTGCTTCATCCTCCAACCCGTGCTCGCGCTCGGCGGCTGCGTCCTCCTCCGCCGCGTCCACGAACCGCAGGCGAGCTCGCTCACCATGGTGTTCGGCGCCATGCGGAACATCCGCACCCTCAGCGGCGTCCTGGGCCTGAGTTTTCTCACCAACTACATCTTCTTCAAAGCGGAGAAAAAAGAGCCCGCGCCTCGACCATGATCACGCCCGCCGCGCCCGCGCCGCATATTTTCACCCTCACGGCCAACCTCCTCGCCGAGCGCACGCTCGCGTTCGACACCTGGACCCCCGGCAAGACCCAACGCGCCCGCGCCGAGAGTTTCCAGGTCGGCGGCAAGGGCATCAATGTCTCCAAAATGCTCACGCGCCTGCGCGCGCCCAACACCGCCCTGTGCTTCACCGGCGGGGCCACCGGCGCCGAATGCGCGGCCTGGCTCACCCAGCGGGGGCTCGTCCACCGGGCCTTTGCCACCTCCGCGCCCACCCGCTCCGGCACCGTCGTCCGCAGCGGCGGCTTCGCCGAGACCACCTTCCTCGGGCCGGACCGCGCACCGGATGCCGACGCCATCACGGCCTGCGCCCAATTCCTCCAAGCCCAGCCGGCCGGGTCCGTCCTCGCCGTGTGCGGCAGCCTCCCGGGCTGGGAGTCCCCCGCCTTCGATCCGCTGCGCGCGGTCTTCCACCGCTGGCCCGAGCGCGGACCGCTGGTCGTGGATACCTACGGACCAGCCCTCGGCTGGTTCGCCAATGAAACCGCCGCCTTGATGCGCCTCAACCGCACCGAATTCGTCACCCTGTTTCCCGCCACCGAGCAAAAACTCTCCGGCGGCGAACTGCTCCAGCTGGCGCGCGACCGGTTTCGCGCTCTGCGCTGGGCCGTGTCGGACGGCGCCGCGCCCCTCTGGTTGAGCGCCGATCATTACGCCCCCGAGACGATCCTCCCCCCCAAAGTCCGGCAGGTGTCGGCGACGGGCTCGGGTGACGTCATGCTCGCCGGTGTGCTGCACGCCCGCTTCCATCGCGGACTGAGCTGGAAGGACTCCGTCGTGGCCTCCCTGCCCGCCGCCGCGGCCAACGCCGCGCACCCCGGCATCGCCGAGTTTCCCGAACCCGCCGCCTAGCCCGCGAGTTTCGCGGAACTTCGAGCAAATAATCCTTGCGTTCGCCTCCGTAAAAACGCTTGTTGTGCGGTTTTATTTATGAAAGCCACTATCAAAACCCAAGGGCAGCAGTTCACTGTCACCGAGGGCGACATCCTTATCGTTAACCGCTATCCCGGCACCGAAAAAGGCTCGACCGTTGAAATCAAAGACGTGCTCGCCGCCGGTGAGGGTGAAGGCTATAAAGTCGGCACCCCCCGCCTCGTCGGAGCGTCCGTTTCCGCTAAAATTCTCGAAAACAAACGCGGTGATAAGGTCATCGTGTTTAAGAAAAAGAAGCGCAAGGGCATGGAGCGCAAACGCGGCCACCGCCAGGAGCTTTCCGTCATCAAGATCGAATCCATCAACGCTTAAAAAGGACCACCCACCATGGCGCACAAAAAAGGTCAGGGCACATCAGTCAACGGACGCGAGAGTCACTCAAAACGGCTCGGCATTAAGCGCTTCGGCGGCGAATCCGTCCTCGCGGGCACGATCATCATCCGCCAGCGCGGCAGCAAGCTCCACGCCGGCAAGAACGTCGGCATCGGCCGCGATTGGACCCTCTTCGCACTCAAGGACGGCACCGTCCAATACGACAAGCCGCACCGCCGCGTCGCGATTGTCACCGCCTGAGCCCACGCTCAGTCTTCATTTCAGCGCCGGACGTAAGTCCGGCGCTTTTTTGTGTGTTGCTAGCGGCAGCCGTCCTGCCTGACCGTTCCGCCCCGCATGTCCGACCGCCTCCAGGACCTCCTCCGCCAGCGCGCGCTCATCCAAGAGCAACTCGCCTGGCTCGATCGCGAAATCGCCGCGGCGGCGGACGCCGCCCTTGCAACGACCGCCCCTGCCGTGACTCCGGCGCCGCGCCCCGTCTCCGCCCCGCTCCAGCCGGGCTATCTCGCGTCCCAAGCCGCCGCCATCGCCGCGCATCAGGCCGCGGCCACGAGTGATACCAGGGCGGCCCGCAGTGAAACCCCCGCCGTCTCGGCCGCCGCCGACGCCATCCTCGAAAAATACCGTGTCCAGCCCGACTCGCTGAAGACCGACGTGCGCCAGGGCTGCTTCCTCTACTTCTTCGGCGCTCTCGCCGTCGTCGCCGTCATCGTCGTCGGACTCTACTACGCGCTGAGCGCCCGAGCTCCGTAACGCCGGGACGACGCCGCACGCTCCCGCAACGGCGCCCCTTCAGCTCACGGCCGGATAGCTGCCCAGCCATTTCACGAGCGGGCAAAATTTCTTCAGCTGCGCGAGCGCCTCTTTCATCGCCGGGTCCTCGTAATGCCCCGTCACATCGAGAAAGAAATAATAGTCCCACGGCCGCTTCTTGCTCGGGCGCGACTCGATTTTCGAAAGGTTGATTCCGCGTTCCGCCAGCGGCATGAGCATTTTCAGCAGCGCCCCCGAGTGCGAGGCCGCCTCGTCGCCCAGCGACACCAGCAGACTCGTGAGATCCTTGCCGCCGCCCACCGGTCCCGACGCGCGCTTTCCAATCACGAAAAAACGCGTCGTGTTGTCCGCCTTGTCCTGGATGTTGCGCTCGACCACCGGGACGCCGTGAAACTCCGCCGCCAGCTCGCTCGCCACCGCCGCCGTGCCCGGCTCGTTCTTGGCGATCTGCACCGCGCGCGACGTGCTCGGTGCATCCACCAGCTGCGCGTGCGGCAAGTGCCGCTGCAGCCAATGCCGGCACTGGGCCAGCGCCTGATCCTTCGAATACACCCGCTCGATCTCCTCGAGCCGCGAGTTCGAAATCAACGCGTGGTTAATCTCGAGATAGATCTGCGCGACGATCTTCAGGTCGCTCTCCACAAAACTGTCGAGCGCCTCGCGCACCGAGCCCTCCGTCGAGTTCTCGATCGGAATCACCGCGTAGTCGGTCTCGTTTTTTTCCACCGCCGTGAAAATGTCGCTCACCGTCGCCATCGGGTGATAGTCCACACTCGCCCCGAATTTCTTCATCGCCGCCGCGTGCGTGTTGCTCGCCTCCGGCCCCAGGTACGCGATCACGAGCGGCTTCTCCAACGCGATCGCCGCCGACATGATCTCCCGATAAATCGCCCGCAACGCCTCGTTCTTGATCGGCCCCTCGTTTTGACCGGTGACCTTCCGCATCACCGCATCCTCCCGCTCGGCGACATAGATCTGCCCGCCCGCGCTGCGTTTCACTTTCCCGATCTCGGCCGCCAGCGCGAGGCGCTGGTTGATCATCTCCACCAGCTGCCGGTCGATGTGGTCGATCTGTTTGCGGATAGGCTCGAGGTCCATGTTAAGGCTGCGCGGGCGTTTCGGGTTGGACCGGGGCGCTGGGCGCTGATTCTTCGGACGGCGCAACCGCGGCGGGTGCATCGCTCTCCGCCGGAGCCTCGGCCCCCGCCGGGACGGGCGCCTCGCCGCCCTCGGCCACCACCACCGGCACCACATTCTCCAGCGACAGTTGCTCCTCCTCATCCAACCCCATGTCGTGGTCGTTCGGCTTGTGCGTCGTCGTCGACGTTTTCAACCACTCGTCGATCTGCCGCGACGACAACACGTCCGACGCCGGCATCTCGTCGAGCGACTTGATCCCGATAAACTCCAAAAACTGATCCGTCGTTCCGTATTGGATCGGCCGGCCCGGCGTGTCCGCCCGCCCCGTGATGTAAACCAGCTCGCGCTCCAGCAGCTTGTTGAGGCCCGCCTCGGCCGACACCCCGCGGATCGTCTCGATCTCGCTGCGTGTCACCGGCTGGCGATAGGCCACCACTGCCAGCGTCTCGATCGCCGACTGGCTCAACTTCACCGGCGGCGGTTCCTGCCGCAAAATCCGCAACCAGCGACCGAACCGCGGATGCGTCATCAGACGATAGCCCGCATTGCCTTCGATGAGCAGCAACCCCTCGTCCGCCACGCGCACCTCCTCGGCGATCTGGGCCATCGCCTCGCGAATCTGCGTCGCCGTGACGAGCGAGGGCACGTCCGTGTAAAGCTCCGGATCCTTCTCCGACGAGATCTCGACGGGAACCTCCGCCCCTTCGTCCACCGGTGCGCTCGCGACCGCCGCCACCACGTCACTGCCCTGCTCGGCGTTCGCGCCCGCCGGCCCCCCGTCGCTGACCGCCGCCTCCGTGGCCACCGACCGATCGCCGTCCACGCCGCCCGCCGGTGCCTCCGCGACCGTGGCCGCCGGCGCCTGATCGTGAAAGCGCGTAAACGCGGCCTGCACGTCCTTGATCGAGAGCGGTTGGTTGGTCGAAAGCAGCAATGCCTTCAGCACTTTTTTCAGATTGAACGCCATGCGGGTAAAGTCGCGTCAGTGAATGCGCCGCCCATTCCCTCACGCAACCACGAAAAAATTTCTCCACGGCGCCCAACAGGCCCGGAAACATCCTTGCCCCCTCGCAGCCACGCTCTCTGCTGTCCCCGCTTCGCTTCCCCGCTCCCATCTCTCCGCTCTTCGCTCTTCGCCCTTCGCTCCCAGCCACCTTCTTTCCTCCCATGTGCCAAACCGCCCATTCCCTCCGCCCCCACTCCTCCGTCGTCGTCGACGGCCATGACCGCGCCCCCGCCCGCTCCATGCTGCGCGCCGTCGGTTTCACCGACGAGGATTTCAAAAAACCCCAGATCGCCGTCGCCTCGTCTGCCAGTAACATGACGCCCTGCAACGTCCACCTCGGCGAACTCAGCGAGCACGCGCAAAAGGGCATCAACGCCGCCGGCGGCAAAGCCGTTTATTTCAACACCATCACCGTCACCGACGGCATCAGCATGGGCACGCAGGGCATGCGCTACTCCCTCGTCTCCCGCGACGTCATCGCCGACTCCATCGAGACCGCCGTCGCCGCCGAGGGCTTCGACGGCCTCGTCGCCATCGGTGGCTGCGACAAAAACATGCCCGGTTGCCTGATGGCCATCGCCCGCCTCAACCGCCCCGCCGTCTTCATCTACGGCGGCAGCATTCTCCCCGGCTTCACGCCCAGCGACTGCGATCACAAGAAGCCGCTCGACATCGTCTCCGTCTTCGAAGCCGTCGGCAAACACGCCAAAGGCGAGATCGACGACGCGGGCCTCCGCGACGTCGAGGCCAGCGCCATCCCCGGCCCCGGTTCCTGCGGCGGCATGTATACCGCCAACACCATGGCCACGGCCATCGAGGCCCTCGGCATGAGCCTGCCCAACAGCAGCGCCCAACTCGCCGTCGGCAAAGAAAAACGCGAGGACTGCGAGCGCGCCGGCGCCGCCGTCATGGCCATGCTCAAAAAGGGCATCAAGCCCCGCGACATTCTCACGCGCCAAGCCTTCGAAAACTCCATCACCGTCTGTCTCGCGCTCGGCGGCTCGACCAATCTCATTCTCCACCTCCTCGCCATCGCCCACTCCGCCGAGGTCCCGCTCACCCTCGCCGATTTCAAGACCATCGGCGACCGCGTCCCGCTCCTCGCCGACGTCAAACCCTTCGGCAAATACGGCATGGCCCACCTCATCCGCATCGGCGGCATCCGCCCGATGATGAAAATCCTCCTCGACCGCGGCCTGCTCCACGGCGATTGCCTCACTGTCACCGGCGAAACCGTCGCCGAGTCCCTCAAAGACGTGCAGCCCTACCCGTCCTACCCCGACCAGCAGGACGTCATCCGCCCCTGGGACAAACCCATCAAGGCCGACACCCACCTCCGCGTTCTCCACGGCAATCTCGCCCCCGGCGGCGCCGTCGGCAAAATCACCGGCAAGGAAGGCCTCTACTTCAAAGGCCCCGCCAAAGTCTACGAGAGCGAAGAAGACGCCCTCCAAGGCGTCCTCCGCGGCGATGTCGTGAAAGGCAACGTCGTCGTCATCCGCAACGAAGGACCCGTCGGCGGCCCCGGCATGCGCGAGATGCTTTCGCCCACCAGCGCCATCGCCGGCCGCGGCCTCATCAAGGATGTCGCGCTCATCACCGACGGCCGCTTCTCCGGTGGCTCGCACGGCTTCGACGTCGGCCACATCACGCCCGAAGCCGCGAAAGGCGGTCCCATCGGCATCGTGCAAAACGGCGACCTCATCGAAATCGACGCCGTCAAAAACACGATCAGCCTCCTCATCCCCGACGCCGACTACGCCGCCCGCCTGAAGGCCTACCAGCCCCTCCCCCCGAAAGAAACCCGCGGCGTCCTCGCCAAATACGCGAAGCTCGTCAGCACCGCCTCCGAGGGCGCAGTCACCGACAAGAACCTCTGATTTCACCAAAGAGCCGATTCGAAAGGGGAGACCCGGGTAGGGATGCATCTCAGAACCGTCCCTACCGCACGGCGTCAGATCGCTCCACAGCCGTGATCTCACGGGCGGGGCCACCGCGGACCTTAGGGCCCTTGCGCGTGGACGTCATCAACCCCGTATTTTCATTGCCATCATGAGCACGCACGAAGCCGTTCAGACGATTCTCAAGCAGCTTCCGCCCGACGTCTCGCTTCACGAGGTCGCCCGCGAGATCGAATTCATCGCAGGGGTCCGTGAAGGCTTCGCCCAACTCGACCGCGGAGAAGGTATGCCCATTGAGGAGGTCGAAAAACGGATCCCTCAGTGGGCAGGAAAGTAATTCTTTCGCCCCGCGCGATTGCAGACTTGGAGGCGATTGTGAGCTACATCGCCGACGATAGCCCGACTCGCGCACAATTATCTGGAGAGTGCCTGATCGCCCGCACCAAGCTGCTGGTCAGCCCCTAACCTTTTGGGGTCGAACTGGGTAAGCTGGGGGCCAACGGGGCCAGCCGCACGAGGTCGGGCCCAGGGGGGTTGGGGTCAGGCGCCCGCTGATTTTATTTCCGCCGCTTGCGCGCGCTCGCCGCAACCCGCCACGCGACCGCTGAGATCGGCTTTGCGGGCGAGGATGAGGTAGGCCCAAGCCGGAGCACCACGGGTGCGCCGATTTTGCCGCAAATTGGCTCCATCGGGGGATTGCAGCGTGCGTTTGCCCCGGGGATTCGGCCGCGGAGCGGCTGGTCAGAAGTGGCTGGTTTGGGGAGGCCGGGTGGCGGACGGACGGACGAAAAATGATCACCCCTTCACGCTGACCGGCATCACGAAGCACGTCGCCAACCCCAAAGCCTGACTCGGTTCGACGGCCTTGCGCCACTCCCTGCACTTTAGAAACATGCCGGCAGTTTACCGGAGCCGGTCCCCGCCGGCGAGGGGGTTGGTCGCCACTACACGGCTCTAGGCGCAGGCCGCCCCGGTCACGCCGCCGCAATTACTCGCGCACGTAAACCGGCGGAAAATTTCCGCAAAAACGCTCGAATCGCGGAAGGCGGGCCAAGTTGTTCGCGGCGGATCACGCCGACGGGCGGGTTGCGGTGGCTTACCGGGGAATCGGGATCCCGGAGGCCGATCGCACGCGGATTTCCACACCGTTAGAGCGCAGCTCCAACATCGCAGCGTCATCGGCACCGGACGCAGAACCCACCTCGTCCGGCGGATGACGCAGAAACCCGGCCGCACGATCGTCTACGAGGTTGTTCCGACGCGCGGCCCCAAGTTCACGCGCAGCGGGCTCGACCAGTTGATGAAGCTCGTCCGCCAACACTCGGTCAAAGCCGTGGTCTGCTACAAACTCGACCGTCTCGGCCGCTCGCTGCAGCACCTCGTCCAGGTCGTCGCCGAACTCGACACACACGGCGTCGCGCTCGTCTGCCCGTCGCAAGGAATCGACACGAGCGACAGGAACCCCGCCGGCAGGCTCACGGCCCACATCCTGATGTGCATGGCGGAATTTCAATTATCGCTGATCCGCGAAGCCACATTGAGCGGCCTTAAGGCCGCCCGGGCCCGCGGCGTGAAGCTCGGCCGGCCAAGCACTGCCATGCCCGTCGACTACAAAGAGCGTGTCGCGAAATGGCGCGCTGACACCGGCGGCAAGGGTTACCGTAAACTCGCTGAGATCCTCGGCGTGAAGAATCCAGGCATTGCCTTCCGCGTCGCGCGAGAACTAGCGAGCGCCCACGAGCGCGCCCACTAAAACTCTTTCGGCTCACTTGACCTGCGTTGTGCCGAAGGCCGTCGGTGTCATTGGTGGTGCGTCCGCGCAAGCGGTTCCGCCCCCGGTCAGGATTTTACCGCAATTCTAAAAACGCTGGAGCCTTGACTCCGAGCGATCCGGAGGTCAGCAGCCACTCATCCCCACCCCACGCTGCTTGCCCCCAGACGGCAAGCAGAGCCTCGATTCGCGCCCGAAAGTCCCCTTTCCGTCGCAGCCGCCCCTCCCCACCCCAAGTCCCCATCATTATCCGTCCCCGCCGCCCTCTCAAAATCGACTGATTTACGGCTAACTCATCCAGCTCCCACCATGCCCCTCCCGGATTCGATCCCGCTGAAAATCCAGTTTCCTATCCGTAACCCACCCCACCCATGAAATCCCTCGTCCTCTTTCTCGCCCTGTTCGCTGCCGTTGCTCACGCCGCTGAATCGTGGGCGCAGTTTCGCGGGCCCAATGGTGCCGGCCTGGCCGCCGAGGACGCCCGCCCGCCGGTCGCGTTTGGTCCGGAGAAAAACGTCCGCTGGAAAACCGCCGTGCCGCGCGGCGTGTCGTCGCCCATCGTGTGGGGCGATCGCGTCTTTGTCACCGGCGCCGCCGATGGCGCGATTCTCACGCTCGCACTCGATGCGAAGGACGGTCGCGAGCTGTGGCGCAAGGCGCTGCCCGCGGAGCAGCTCGAGAAGCCGCATGCTTTCAGTTCGCCCGCGGCGGCCACGCCCTGCACCGACGGCGAGCGCGTCTATGTCTACGCGAACTCGTTCGGCGTGGTGGCCTACGATTTCGCGGGCAAGGAACTCTGGCAGCGGCCGCTGCCGATGCAGAAGATCGACTACGGCTCGGGCAATTCGCCGGTGCTGGCCGGCGGCAAGTTGATCGTGCTGCGGGACGGCACCAACGCCGAGTCGCACCTGCTCGCCCTCGATCCGGAGACGGGCGCGACGGTGTGGGATTCGCCGCGCCCTTTCGCGCGCAGCAGTCATTCGACTCCAATGGTGTGGCGGCACGACGGCATCGAGGAACTCATCGTGAAGGGCCGCGGCCGCGTCGCCAGTTACGACCTCGCGAACGGCGAGACGCGCTGGTGGGTCAACGGCTGGGGCCGCGCCTCAATCGCGACCGCGGTCGTCGGCGACGGGCTGCTGTTCACCGGCTCGAAAGGCATGGGTGACCCGAGTGAACCGCCGCCGCCCGAACTCAACTGGGAAAAACTTCTCGCCGCCTACGACGCCAACCACGACGGCATCCTCGCGGTCGAGGAAGTTCCCGCAGACTTGCTGTTTCACATTCGGAAGGAAATCCCGATCACGGTCATGGGGAATTCGCTTCCCATGCGGAATGTGCTGAAGTCATTCATTGATGGAAACAAGGACGGTCTGGTGACCAAGGCCGAATGGGACACCTCGATGACCAGCTTCAACAGTCCCCAGAACAGTGATCGCTTCGTCGCCATCCGGCCGGGCGGGACGGGAGATATTAGCGACACCCACATTGCGTGGGAAACGACGAAGGGCCTGAATGAAATGCCGTCGCCGCTCTATTATCGCGGCCGGGTCTATGTGGTTGCGGATGGCGGACGGGTTACGGCGTTTCGGCCCGCGACCGGTGAGCGCCTGCTCGATCGCCAGTCCCTCAGTGCGCCGGGACAATATGTCGGCTCACCGATCGCGGCCAACGGTTTCGTCTACACGGTGAGCGAAGCGGGGACGGTCGTCGTGCTGCGGGCGTCCGACACGCTCGAGATCGTGGCACGCAATCCACTCGGCGAAAGTGTGCGGAGCACCCCGGCCATCGTCGGGCGCACGATTTATGTGCGCGCGCTGGAGCGACTGTGGGCGTTTGGGGAATGAGCCGCGGAAGAAAACGCTCAACCTTCAACGTCCTACGCTCAAGTGACCAAGCCCGGAACCATGCGTCGAAAAACTCTTCCCGGACCCGATTCCCCTGAAAATCCAATTTCCTATCAGCAGCAAAATGACTGCAGACCCAATGGCTGAAGTCGCCAGAGTCGAGGCGTTCGGATATCGTCAGGAGCTGCGCCGATCGCTCAGCCTTTCCGACCTGCTGGTCTACGGCCTGTTGCTTATCGTGCCGACCGCACCGCTGGCGAGTTTGGGGTTTGTGTATAACCAGAGCCAGGGAATGGTGCCGCTGGTCTATATTGTGGGGCTGGTGGCCATGCTGTTTACGGCCCACAGCTATATGACCATGTCGCGGGCGTTTCCGGTGGCAGGTTCAGTCTATGCCTATGCTGGGCGCGGTATCGCGCCGGTCGCCGGGTTCCTGTCCGGATGGGTGATGCTTCAGGACTACATGCTCGTTCCGACGCTGATCTATGTCAGCTGCGCGATATCGATGTCGGCGCTGTTCCCGGACATTCCGAAGGCGGCCTGGGTCATAGGCATGCTCGGGATCAACACGGCGATCAGTCTGAGGGGCATCCAGACAACGGCACAGATCAGCAAGCTGATGTTGCTGGTCCAATTGATATTCCTCGGCGCGTTCGTGGTCCTGGCGATCCTGGCCCTTAGGAACGGAGTCGCCAGCGCGCACCTGTCACTGGCGCCTCTCTGGACCCCCGCCACAGTGTCCCCTGCGCTGGTGTTTGGAGCGCTTCCACTCGCCGCTGTCAGCTTTCTGGGTTTCGACGCCATTTCTACCCTCTCGGAGGAAGCCAAGGGGGGGCTAAGGCAGTCGGGGCTGCAACCATCCTGTCCCTACTCATCGTCGCCGCACTATTTGTCGGGCAAACCTATCTTGCCTGCCTTTTCCTGCTGGATCACGGTCCGTTTGCCGTCGGCGACGCAACGGCGAATGCAAACCTGTATGTCGCTGAATTGATCGATGGCGAGATTTTCCGGTTCCTGTCTGCCGGGCTTTTGGTCTTGATTGCTGGTCTGCCAGCCGCGCTAGTGACCCAAACCGCGACGGCTCGACTCATTTTCAGCATGGCGCGTGACGGCAAACTGCCCCGCGCGCTAGCTCTGATCGCCAGGCGTCACCAAACACCGCAACGCGCGGTTCTGTTGATGACGGGGATCACGCTCGTCCTTTCGCTGGCCATGATCGATTGCCTGGAGCTTATATTCTCGCTTGTCAGCTTCGGTGCCCTGTCCGGGTTCTTGATGGTGCACTTGGCTGTCTTGGTTCATCACGGCGTGCGCGAGCGCAGCGGACGCTGGGTCGCTCATCTGGTTTCACCCGCCATCGGGTTCGCTATCATCGCCTATGTGCTGATCAACCTCGATCCGCTTGCGCAGATTGTAGGCAGCGTCTGGCTCGCGGTCGGCGGCAGCCTACTAGTGGTGTCCAAGTCTCGTAGGCCCGAGAGGGGCCACGAATAGGAGCCGCTTGGCGCAGCCAACATTCAGGACGGATTCCGGCGAACCAGATCACGCTCGCAGCGAGGCGCGTCGGCTATGTGACCCTATGGAAAAGGGGGCGGTTCGCGGAATGCGCCTTGGGCGGGGATAACGCTTCTGAGTGAGCGCGTAGATCGG
>JBIKOK010000173.1:0-13781 GCA_044358025.1 Opitutaceae bacterium | reverse complement strand
GAAAGCGCGTTGAGGTCAACGCGGCGGGAAAGCGCGTTGAGGTCAACGCGGCGGGAAAGCGCGTTGAGGTCAACGCGCTCCACCTCTGGAAATGGCCTCAGCAGCCGCAGACGCCGCCGTTGATGTCGATGCGGTGGGAAAGCGTGTTGAGGTCAACGCGCTCCACCTCTGGAAATCGCTTCAGCAGCCGTCGACGCCGCCGTTGATGTCGATGCGGTGGGAAAGCGCGTTGAGGTCAACGCGCTCCACCTCGGAAAATGGCCTCAGCAGCCGTAGACGCCGCCGTTGATGTCGAGGGTCGCGCCGGTGATGAAGCCGTCGAACTCGCCGGCGAGGAAGACGGCGGCGCGGGCCACGTCGTCGGGGTGGCCGCCGCGGCCGAGCGGGATACCGGCGATCGTCGCCTTGGCCGATTCGGCGGTGGTGTGGGTGGTGTGGAAACTCGTGCCGAGGATGAGGCCGGGGGCGAGGGCGTTGACGCGCACGCCCTGCGGTCCGAGTTCGCTGGCGAGGGAGCGCGTGAAGGTGAGCACGGCGCCCTTGGCGGTGGAGTAGGCGAGGGAACCGCCGTGGCCGCCCTTGCGGCCGGCGAGCGAGGAGAGGTTCACGATGCTGGCGCCGCCGCCGGTCTGCGCGGCGGCGATGAGGTGCGGGGCGGCGGCGCGGGTGACGCGGCGGACGCTGCCGACGTTGAGCGAGATCACGTCGGACCAGAATCTGTCGTCGGCCTCGAGGAGGGTGCGGCGGCCGATGAGGGAGCCGGCATTGTTGATGAGAATGTCGAGGCCGCCGAGGAAGGCGACGGCCTGGGCGACGAGGGCGTTGCTCTCCTCGGTGGTGGTGAGATCGGCGCTGGCACTGGCGAAGCGGCGGCCGAGCTGGGCGGCTTCCGCGGCGAGCTCGCGCGCGCCGTCGGCGCTGCTGCGGTAGTGGACGAACACGTCGCACCCCGCGCGGAGCAGGTGCGAGCTGATGGCGCGACCGATGCCTTGGGCGCCGGCGGTGACGAGGGCGCGTTTGCCGAGGAGTTTGCTCATGGGAAGGCGAACGCTTGAAAATTATGAACGGGCGTCAAGGGCGGGGCGGCGGAGGAATTGGGATCGCGCCGCACGGACGCGGTCGGCAGCGTGGCGGGATGAAACCCGCGGTCAATGCGCCGGCGACGTATACGCCGGGCGAAGAGCGCGCCAATGTGATCACGCATGGGCTGGGGTTGGCGCTGAGCGTGGTGGGGCTGGCGGTGCTGGTGACCCTGGCGGGTCGGCGCGGCGATGCGTGGCGGGTGACGGCGACGGCGATCTTCGGGGCGACGCTCGTGTTGCTGTATATGTCGTCGACGCTCTATCACAGTTTTCGGAACGAGGGGACGAAGCGGCTGCTGCGGAAGTTCGACCATGCGGCGATTTTTCTGCTGATCGCGGGCACCTATACGCCGTTTCTTCTGGTGAATTTGCGCGGAGCCTGGGGGTGGAGTTTGTTCGGTGTCATCTGGGCGTTGGCGGCGGCGGGGGTCGCGCTGAAGTTTTGGTTTACCGGGCGTTTCCGGGTCGGCTCGACGTTGCTCTATATCGGGATGGGCTGGCTGGTGATGGTCGCACTGCGGCCGATGCAGAGCACGGTGCCGCCGGCCGCGCTGTGGCTGCTGGTGGCGGGCGGGCTCTCCTACACGCTGGGCACGGTGTTTTACCTCTGGAAGCGGCTGCCGTATCATCACGCGATCTGGCACCTCTTCGTGCTGGGCGGCAGCGTCTGCCACTTCTGCTCGGTATTCACCGCGGTGATTCCGCGGGGCGGCAGCTAACGGTTGAGCCACCAGATCGTGCCGTTGAGAAACGCCGCGAAGCTCACCCACGCGACGTAGGGCGACCAAAGGATCGCGGCGAGGCGGTCCGTGCGGGCGAAGCGCACCTGAAGCGCGATGAGCAGGGCGAGGAAGACGACGATTTCGAGCAGGGCGAGGCCGGGGCGGTGCAGGGTGAAGAACAGGACGGACCAGAGGACGTTGAGGACGAGTTGGGCGCCGTAGAGCGCGAGCGTTTTCGTGGCGTCGGCCGGCGTGGCGGCGGCCCGCCACGCGCGCCAGGCGGCGAGGGACATGAGCAGGAAAAGGGTGGTCCAGACCGGCGCGAAGACCCCGTTGGGCGGATTCCATGACGGCTTGGCAATGGTCGGATACCACGTGGTGATGGCCTGCGTGGTGGCGGCGCTGCCGAGACCGGCCGCAAGAAAACTGACGACGATGAAGGCGGCGAGCGCGCCAAGCTTACGGTTGGGCATGGGCGCTACTACGGCCGGGCCAGGTCGCGGAACGCAACCAAAACGCATCGGTGCGGCCGCCATAGTAGTCTTCGAGGACGCGGTCCATCACGACGCTGGTACGGCGGGCGGACTCGCCGGTGCTCGGGCAGGTGCCGCGGCCGAGGAGGTCGTCGACGATCAGCTGGATGAGGGGTTGGGCGACGTGCTCCGGATTCGCGATCGCGAACGATTCGGTGCCGGAGGCGGTTTCGAGCCGGATCGGCTCGGCGTTGAAGACGGGGAAGGCGAGGCGTCCGGCGGTGCCGAAAAACTCCAGGGTGTCCTCTTTCGCGGTGGTGGAGAAATTCCATGACGCGGAGCCGAGGGCGCCGTGGGCGGTACGAAAGGTCAGAGCCACGGCGTCCTCGACTTCGGCGGTCGTGGCGAGGCGGGCGGCGCGGCCGTGGACGGCTTCGAGGGGGCCGAGGCAGTGGTCGAGGAAGTCGAGCACGTGGGAGCCGAGATCGAGAAAGAGGCCGCCGCCGGCGTGGGCGGCGGAGACGCGCCAGGCGTTTTGGGCGGGGTCGGCGTTGGCGGGGGTGGGGGCGGCGAAGCGGTAGCTGATGCCCGTGAGTTGGCCGATGGCGCGACCGTCGAGGAGGGCGCGGACTTTTTCGAAGCGCGGCAGGGCGCGACGGTAGTAGGCGACGAAGAGTTTTTGTTTCGCGGCGGCGAAGGCGGCGATGATGGCGTCGCACTCGGCGGTGTGGCGCGCCATGGGTTTTTCCAGGTAGCAGGGTTTGCCGGCGGCGGCGGCGAGGAGGGCCCCTTCGAGGTGGGCGCCGGGCGGAGTGGCGACGTAGACGGCGTCGACCTCCGGGTCGTGCACGAGGGCGCGGGCGTCGGCGTAGGAGCGGGGGACGCCGTGGCGTTGAGCGTAGTCGGCCGCGAGCGCACCGTTGCGGCGCATGACGGCGACGAGTGAGGAGCCGCGGGCTTTTTGGAAGCCGGGGCCGCTCTTCACCTCGGTGACATCGCCGCAACCGAGGATGCCCCAGCGGATGGTGGTGGGCGCAGGGGCCGGGGCAGGTGAACTCATGCGTCGAGACAACGGGGCGAGGGCGGGGGCGGCAAGCCGCGAGGCGGGCTCGTCATTTCTCCGGCGGTGGGCACGGTGGCGGTCATGAGGTGTCGTTTCACTGCGCTCGGACTGATTGCGTTGACTGCCGCGGCGGCCGCTGTGGCCGCGGAGACGGGAACGGCGTTTGCCCAGCGGGTCGCCGCGATGGATCGGGTGGCCCGCGAGGCGGCGGTCGTGGCGGAAGTGCGGCAGGGCAACGTGCCGGGCTGGTGGCGGCGGTTTGTGGACGTGCGGTTGGGGGAGGCGGTACTCGCCGTTTCGCCGGACTATGTGTGCATTGGCCACGAGGAGGACTATTGGCTCGCGCCGCTGACGCCGGGTACGGCGCAGGCGATCGCGGATGAACTGGGGTGCGTGTTGCCGACGCGAAAAATAGTGGAGGCGATTTGGCGGGCGGCGCCGGTGAAGTTGGCGCCGGCGCCGATTGTGCCGGGCAAGGCGATGACGACCGTGCCGGTGTTTTCGCAGCATAACGCGACGGTGCGCGCACAGCGGCAGGAGGCGCTGGCGGAGCATCCTGCCGGCACGCTGGTGGCCGGGCACAAGAAAGATGTGGTGATCACGCCGCGGTTGGAAACATCGGCGGATCGCGTGGCGATCTACGGCTGGCACCGACCGGAGGGGACGGCGATTCAACCGCTCTATTTGGGACACGCGGCGACGTGGGCGGACTACAGCCATGGCGTGCGACTGGTCAGGAGCGCGATGACGGTGGGCGGACGGGCGACGACGGTGGAGGCGGTGCTGGCCGATCCGGTGCGGTGGGCGCTGCTGAGCGACGAGGGGCCGATCGCAAACCCCCGCTATGGGAGCCGGGCGGTTGAGGAGAAAAGGGAGGAGATGGCGTTCGAGGGAGGGGTGCGGTGCGTGGTGAATTCGCCTGGCGAGCTCGATCCGGCGAAACCCACGCGGCTCGTGCTGTATGCGGCGCCGGTCGGAAGCTCGATCGAGCAAACCATCGGCCGGCGCGTGGCGGCGAAGGCCGACGGGCTTTTCGACGTCCAGCACATCGGCGCGCAGACGCGGTGGCTCCGGGCGCGCGAGCGCGACGTGAATCTGGTGGTGGCGTATCTCCAGACGGAGCCGAAATCGTTTGTGCGGTGGAAGCGCGCGCATCCGGATCATCCGGCACGGGTGGGGGCGATGGTCGGGGCGTTGCGGGCGAAATTTCCCGGGGCGAAGCTGGTGCTGACGGGGCACAGCGCGGGTGGGAGTTTTACGTTCAGTTACCTCGACGGCGTGGAAACGATCCCGGACGACGTGGAGCGCATCGCGTTTCTCGATAGCAACTATGCCTACGAGGGGACGCTGGGGCACGCGGCGAAACTTGAAGCCTGGCTTGCGGCGTCGGATGCGCACCGGTTGATCGTGCTCGCGTATGAGGATCACGTGGCGCTGCTCGGCGGGCAGACGTTTGTGAGCGCGCAGGGCGGCACGTGGGGGCGGAGCCAGGCGATGTTGCGCGACCTGGGGGCGCAGATGGCGTTCACGCGCAGCGACGCGGACGGACTGCAGCGGCACACGGCGCTGGGCGGGCGCGTGGAGTTTTGGTTGAAGGAAAATCCGGCGAAGGCGGTGCTGCATACGCGGCTGGTGGAGCTGAACGGGTTTATCCATGCGCTGCTCGCGGGGACGGAGCGGGCGGGTCAGGGGTATGGTTATCTCGGGGCGCGGGCGTATGGGGACCTGATCGCCGAAAAATAAGCCATCGCGCCGCGGCGGCGGAGAGCTTTGGTTGAACGGATGAAACTCGGCGTCGATGTTCTCCTCGAATCGCAGTTGCACCTCTTGCGCGGCCGGCGGGTCGGTCTGATCACGAATCCCACCGGCGTCGACCGCGACGTCGTGAGCATCATCGAGCGGTTGCGGGCGGTGCCGGACGTGAATCTGGTGGCGCTTTACGGGCCGGAGCACGGGGTGCGGGGCAACGCGCAGGCGGGGGAGTTTGTGGATTTTTTTCAGGACGAGCAGCTCGGGCTGCCGGTGTTCTCGCTCTATGGGCAGGCGCTGAAGCTGCCGACCGAACCGCTGGCGGACATCGATGCGACGATGCGGGAGTTCGACACGCAGCACATCGGGAAGACGGTGGAGCACGCGATGCTGCGGGGGGTGGACGTGCTGGTGTTTGACCTGCAGGACGTGGGCACGCGGGTCTACACGTATGTCGCGACGATGGCGTACGCGATGCAGGCCGCGGCGGAGACGGGGATTCCGTTTATCGTGCTCGACCGGCCGAATCCGATCGGCGGCGTGGCGATGGAGGGCCCGATTTTGGAGTATCCGGCGCACAGTTCGTTCATCGGGCTGTATCCGGTGCCGTTGCGCCACGGGATGACGGCGGGCGAGTTGGCGCGGCTGTTCAACGCGAAGTTCCTCGCGCGGAAATGCGCTCTGACGGTGGTGGCGATGGAGGGCTGGCGGCGCGGGGACTGGTATGATGCGACGGGGCTGCCGTGGGTGTTGCCCTCGCCGAACATGCCGACGCTCGACACGGCGACGGTGTATCCGGGGCAGGTGTTGCTCGAAGGCACGAATCTCGCGGAGGCGCGGGGGACGACGAAACCGTTCGAGCTGTTCGGCGCGCCGTGGATCGACGGCTTCGGGCTGGCGCGGGAGCTGAATGCGCTCGGGCTCGCGGGCGTGCGGTTTCGCGAGGCGTGGTTTGCGCCGACGTTTTCGAAATGGGCGGGGCAGCGCTGCGGCGGGTGTCAGCTGCACGTGACCGACCGCGACGCGTTTCGCTCGGTGACGGTGGTGCTCGCGGTGCTGGAGACGGTGCAGCGCCTCTACGGGACCAAGCTGGAGGTGTATGCGGATTACTTCGACAAGGTCATGGGCACGTCGACGGTGCGGGAGGCGTTTGCGCGCGGCGACGGTTACGTGACCATCGCCGCGGGCTGGGACGCCGGGCTGGCGGAGTTTGCGCGGCGGCGCGCGGAGTTTCTGCTGTATCGGTGAACGCGAAACTCAGAACGAGCCCTTGAGGCCAAAGGACCAGAGGGAGCCGTAGGTCGTGCGCTGGCGGAACTGGGCGTGCTCCGGGGTGCTGGGGCCGTAGATGCCGGTGTCGTTGGTGGCGTCGCCCACGTTGCGGAGGTTGGCGAAGAGCGCGACGTGCGGGCGGAGGAGAATCTCGCCCTGCAGATCGAGGAAGAGCTGCTTCGCGCCCCACGTGTAGGTGCCGGCTTCGATGCTGCGGCCGGTGAGGGAGGCCTGGCGGTTGAGGCCGCGGTAGTTCCAATTGGCGCGCAGGTTGAATTTCGCGCGCGTGAGACTGACGCCCCAGTTGTAGGTGCGCGGGACGAAGCCCGCGAAGTCGGCGGTGGCGTCGCCCGTGGCGCGGAGGGCGCTGGCATTGGCGAAGACCTGCAGGCCGCGCGCCCAGGCGGGCAAAAAGGTGAGGGCCTGTTTGTAGTCGAATTCCAGGCCGCTCATGCGGACGGTGCCGGCGACGTTGGTCTGGGTGGCGACGTCGAAGCGTCCGTAGGTGGCCGCATCGAGCCCGTAGAAGGAGAGGAATTCCGGGGTGGCGGGGAAGGTTGAGGCGCCGAAGAAGTTTTTGAATTCGCGTTGGAACGCGCCGACCGAGAGCTGGCCTACCCCGGCGAAATAATACTCGACGCGGACCTTCGCGGTTTGCGCGCTCCAGGCCTTGATGGCGGCGTTATTGACCGTGATGCGGTTGGTATTGGAGGGTGCGAGGTCGGGGTCGGGCAGCGTGACGCCGCCGGAGTATTGGTTGAAGTTGGGGCGGCCGACGGAGGTGTAATAAGCGGCGCGGGCGACGAGATTTTCGCGGACGTTGAAGCTCGCGTTGAGACTGGGGAAGAGGCGCAGGTATTCTTTTTCGGCGCGGCCGGCCCGGGCGAGAAAGGTGAGCTGCGAGACGGCGAGCGCGTTGGTGGGGGGGAAGATCAGGACGGGCGTGCCGTTGGCGTTGCGGATGACCTGGCCCGCGGCGTTGCGCTGGTAGTTCCGCGTGGGATCGTTGAGCGGGCCCTCGGCGTCGACGTTGGTCTGTTCGGCGCGGAGACCGCCGACGAGTTTCAGGCGGCGCTGGAAGAACGCGGTGTCGCCGCGGAGGTAGGCGGAGGAGACGAGCTCGGCGGCGCGTTTCGAATTGGTGACCTCGGAGCGATACTGGCTGTTGGGATCGAGGGTGAAGGAGGCGGGGTTGGCCTGGTAGAGGGTGAACGCCTTCTCGGTGCTGACGTATTGCACCTGCGGGAAACCGTAGGGCGCGGTGCGTTGGGAGAAGACGTCGTCGAGGACCACGCTCGCGCGGTCGTCGCTGCCGGCGGCGGTCGGGCTTGTGCTGGAACGGCCGTCGGCGCCGACGAACGTGTAGGGCGGCGTGCTCTGGAAATCGTCCCGCTGCGCCCGGCGCACGTCGAGGCCGCCCTTGAGCACGAAGGGCGTGCCGCCGAGATCGAAGTCGCGGCGGAGGTTGGCATAGGCGCTCTCGCGCACATCGGTGGTGCGGCGGTAGGTGGCGTTGGCGGTGCTCAGGACGAAGTTGCTGAGATTATAAGGATCGACGGGGGCGCCGGTGGTGCCGTCGGTGACGGTGATGCGGCCGGGGCGGAGATAGAAGATCTCGTCGAAGTTGACGGTGACGCCCTGGCGCGTGGAGGTGACGTTGTTGAAAAAGCCCTTGTCGGAGCTCCGGAAGTGGAGGCGTTCGTTGGAGTAACCGAGGCCGCTCTCGGCCTTCCAGACGGGGCCGTCGTGCCGGTAGGTGAGGGTCGGCATATATTTGGTGCGTTGGTGATTTCGCGAGGCGGAGGCGTTGCGCACCTCGCCGCGGCCGACCTGCCCGCGGGTGGACGTCGGGGTGAAGTCGCCGGGGCTGACGCGGTTCACGAAAAAGGAAAGGGTGCGCTGGTTGAGCGGGGACGCGTAGAAGGTGAGTTCGGCCGAGAAGGAGAGGCGGTCGTGGCGGGAGAGTTTGTAGTCGACGGTCGCGGCGGCGGAGGTGCGCTCGGTGTGTTTGCCGCCGTCCTCGACGACGTAATCGGAGAGGTAGGGTTTGTCGGGCGTGGTGTCGGGATACTGCGTGGCGGCGGTGGTGGCGGTGAGACCGTTGGTCGCGGCACCGGCGCCGCGCCACGTGTTGGCGGTGCGGGCTTCCTCGGTGTATTGCTTGGTCATGCCGCCGGAGAGCGTGAAGCCGAAGCGCTCGTTGACGGGTTTGATATACGAGAAGTCGAAACCGGGGTGGACCTTGCGGGTGTTAATCCAGCGCGGGCCGGGGGTCTTGCTGAAGAGATGGCGGTCGTTGTCGCGCATCATGAGGAACACGCTGTAGCTGAAGATCGGGCGGGAGCGGTCGAAGGCGCTGCGCGGAATCAGATTGACGGAGCCGGCGAGCGCGGAGCCGGGCGACTCGGGCGTCGGCGAGTGCAGCACCTCGAGGCGGGAGATGTTGTTCAGCGAGAGCGTGTGGAAATCGACGCTGCGCGCGGTGCCACCGCCGGCGACGCTGGAGACATCGAAGCCGCCGACGGTGATGGGGACGTATTCGGGCGGCACGCCACCGATCGAGATCGAACGCGCGGCGCCGCCGATGAAATCGATGGTGATGCCCGGGATGTATTTCAGGAAGTCACCGGGGTTGCTCTCGAGGACGCTGCCGAATTCATCGGCGGAGACGACGCTCTTGATCGAGGAGGCGAAGCGCTGCTCGTTGATCGCGATGGCGGCGGCGTCCATCGTCTTCGAGGAGGCGACGACGAATTGGTCGAGGGTGACGACGGTGCTGTCGGCTCCGGGTTTGGGCGGGCGGGCGCCGGAGGTGAGACCGAAATCCCGGCGGGCGGTCGCGAGGGGGGCGACGGCGACGGTGGCGGTCTGTTGATCCTGACCGGTGAAGAAAATGCGGAGGCGGGCATCGCCGGCCGGGACCTGGGCGAGGCGGAACTGGCCGCCGGAGTCGGTGAACGTTTCGAGCGAGGTGCCCTCGACGGTGACGCGGGCGAGTTCGACGGGGTCGCCGGTGCGGAGGTGGGTGACGCGGCCCTCGATGGTGCCGGTGGCGGGGGGCTGCGCCGCGCCGGCGTGGACGAGGAACAGGAACGCGAGCAAGGGCGCGAGGGAGAGGGAGCGGAAACGCGGAAGGGACGGCTTCATGGGGCGAGGAGCTTTGGGCCGAGGGGGCGGCGGGCACGCCTCTAATGAACCGAATGGTTACAGCGCGGTGACTTTTCGCAAGGGGGGGCGGATCGTTTGGGGCTTTCCAAGTGCGGTCCGGTGCGGATGCTCGAGCCACCATGAAGAATGTCCACGAATTGCAGCGTTGGGTGTCACCGGCTCCGAAACCGCAGTCGCTCGCATGGGCTGGGGCGACGCTTTGGATGGGGTCGCGGGAGACGAAGCGGGTTTACGCGATCAATCCGCAGACCTGGACAGTGGGGGCGGAGTATGCCGCGCCGGGGACGCCGTATGGTCTGGTCGCGGTGGGGAACGAACTGCGCGTGCTGTGCAGCGAAGGAGCGGAGGATAACCGGATCCTGCGGCGCCTGGTGCCGGGAACGGGTTTCGATGCGACGTGGCGGTTGCCGTGTCCGGACGACACGGGGTCGCAGCTCGGTTTCGACGGGCAGCGCCTGCACGTGAGCCAGTGGTATCCCAAGAAGGTCGTGCGCGTGGGCGACGACGGAAAAATCGAGCGTGTGATCCAGGGGCCGCACGGGATCTGCGGGCAGGTATTTGTCGACGGGGTGCTTTATCTTGTGACGACGGACGCCGAGGAAACGAACGAGTATTGGCTCACGCGGGTGGATCTGAAAGCGGCGGGATCGGGTGAGCCGACGTGGGTGGACGTGGCGCGCATTCCGTTCCAGGCGCGGGCGCTGGCGTGGGACGGCACGAAATTTTGGACGAACCATCGCGAGCAAAACCAGATCGTGGCGTTCGCGCCGGTGGGGTGAGGGCAGCCGACGGCCGCGGGAAAGAAGCCGTGCCTCAGCCGCCCTTTTTCGGTCGGTCCGGGGTGGCGGCGGCGGCTTTGAGCAGGAGGTCGCGCCAGGCGGAGGAGTCGATTTTTTCGAGCGAGCCGCCGAGGTGGATGGGCTGCCGAAGAACCGCGTAGCCCTGCTCGTTTTTTTCGGTGGAAAGCAGGCCGGCCGTCGTCAGCAACTGCGCGGAGCGGCCCTTGAAGCCCAGGATCAGATCGAGCGAGAGTGGTTGGGCGCGCAGGGGGCGGCCCGGGAGGTGGCCGATTTCGCCGGAGCCGGAGAGGTGTTCGTTGGGCGTGGTGATCGCGATGGCGGTGAGGCGAAGCGGGCCGTCGGCGGTGCGGGTCGCGGTGAGGGTGCAATGGTCGTAGCGGATTTCCGGGGTCTGGTAGCTGAAATCGAGCACGGCCTGCGTGGCTTGGCTGAGAGGGTTCATGCCCGTGTCGATGGCGCCCTTGCGGATGCCGAACAATGCGCCGACGAGAGCCCCGGCTTGGGTGAACGTGTCTTTGACCGGGGTGGCGTGGGCGGTGATCGCCGGGGCCACGTCGGAGCGGAGCAGGCGGATGACCCCGCTCTGGCTGGCCAGCTGGAAGGTTTCCTGCCGGCGGGCGAGGAGCTGCGGCACGTTGACGCCGGTGCCCGTGAGGGTGGCGACGACGGAGAAACGGCCCTCGATCGCGGGATCGCGCGAAGCCTGGGCCGCGGTAAACAGCCGGGCCGAGTCGACCGCGTCGAGGGCGGCGGTGGCCTGGAGGCGGTGAGGTTCCTCGGCGGCGGCCTCGAACGAGAGGGTGCCCTCGGCCGTCAGGCGGTTGCGGGGCGGTTCGGCCCTCGAGCCCGGACGGGTGATCCGGTCGGGCAGAGGGCGCGGCGGGGCGAGGACGGCGCGGCCGCCTTCGAGGCGGAGGGAAGTGCGGGCGAGGACGAAGGCTCCGGCCACTTCGTTCCATTCCTGCGTCGGGGTGCGCAGGCGGTAGAGATTGAATTTTAAGCGGCCGATCCAGTCGCCCCAGAGCGGTCGAGCGTCGCGGGTGGCGGCGGGGGCGGGTGAAGCGGCGGGGCTGACGCGATCGAGCGCGGGCAGCGTGACGCCGCCCCACGCGGCCACGGCGCCGGCCAGCAGGCTCAGGTGGTCGAGCTCGACTTCGACGCCGGTGAGTTCGGCGTCCAGATGCCGGCCGGGTTTTGCTTTGGCCCACTGCCCGTTGGCTGAAAGGTTCGTCTGCTTGCTCCCGAAGGTGACGGTGAGGGGGACCTTGAATTCAACGCCGCCGAAGGCGTCGAGGTAGGCGCGCAGGCTGGCGGTGACCGAGTGCTCCGCGGTGTGGCCGATGAGTTTGGTGGTGGCGGTGACTTCGGTGGCGAGGCCCGTGCGAATCGTGAAGTCGCCGGTGGAGGAGCGGCCGAGGGGAGTGGGGATGGCGGCGAGAAAGGGTTGGTTGGCCCACGCGTCGTGATCGGCGTGCCATTTTCCGGAGAGCACGTGGCGCACGCGCGGCTCGGCGAGCGGGGATAATTTGGCTTCGAGGGTGGCCAGGCGCCGGCCCGCGTGGGTGATGAGCAACGGCGCGGCCTCGAGCTGCCAGCCGGCGGGCGTGCGTTCGGCGAGCAGGGCGAGGGAGAGGTCGAGATTTTGGGCGAGGGTGCGGCCGGAGCGTTGCACCGAAACGCCGGTGGCGATCAGCGGCGTTTTTGCATGCAACGCGAAGCGGCCGTTGGCGGCAGTCACGGCAAAGTCGCCGATGAAATCGCCGCCGGCGAAAGCGGTGTCCTCGACGAGGCCGGAGAGCCAGGCGAGAGGAAATCCCTGGAGCGAGCCCTGCAGCCAGTCGGTGGTGGAGTCGGCGACCTTGAGTTCTCCGGTGGTGAGATCGCACTCGAAGGGTTGGCGCGAATGCGCGGTTGCGATCGGGCGCGCTCCGCGCAGGGCCAGGCGCAGGCGGTCGACCTGCAGCGACGGGCCGGAGCGGACGAGGTCGAAATCGCTTTCCAGGGAGACGGCGCCGAGACGGTCGAGTGCGGGGGCGAGGTTGCCGAGACGGCGCAGCGCAGTCTGCGCGTGGCCGACGACGTGCAGGCGGTTGAAGCCAAGGTCGGCGTCGAACGCGCCTGCGCCGGTGGTCGCGAGTTCGGGCAGCGCACGGGCCGGCGAGAAACGCGCCACGTCGGCCGCGGGGAGGTCGAGCGTCCATTTTCCCCGGATGAGGCGCTGATCGCCGACCAGGGCCGCGGTGAGATCGATGAGGCGGCGGGTGCCGCGCCGCAGATCGAGCGAGTAGGTTTCGGCCTGCGCGGGGCCGGCCGCGTCAATCGTGGCCGACAACGTGAGGTCATCGGGGAGCGGCTCGCCGGAGGAGGTGACGCGGCCCACGAACGCGACGCGCTGCACGGACCGCGGCGAGTCCATGGCGACGGTGAGTTGGCCGTGCGCGGAAGCCGAGCCGTTTGATTTCAGCGAGTCGGTCAGGGGACCGGAGACAGCGAGCGTGAAAAGCCCGCTGCGGCCGGAGGACATGCCGCCGCCCTTGAGCGTGACGCGCACGCGGGAGGCCTCTTGGCCGGCCAGAGGAGGTAACAGGACGTCGCCCTCGAGGTCGGCGCCGTCGAGCGTCAGGTCGCCGGGCAAGGCCCAGTGGCGGAGGAGGCCGTGAAAGGCGTGCGTGACGTGCCGCGCGAGGTCGGCGTCGAGCGACGAGGAAGCGGCGGCGGCGCGGGGCGTCTTTGCGGGGAGGGCCGAAGGGCCGCTGAGATCGAGGGTCCAGCCTTTTGCGACGACGGATCCGATGTGCGCCTGCCGATCCCACAGCGCGCGCGTCATCGGCAAGGTGGCCTCCAGCGAGGGCAAGATGAGTCCGCCGGTGTCGTGGCGGAGCCGGAGATTCGTCACGTGCACGCGGGACCATCCCGCGGAGAGGGATTCGACGGAAACGTGCAGACCCGGTCGGCCGGCCCAAGCGCGTTCGACGAGCCACGTTTGTACGGCCGGCACGCAGGCCAGGGCCACGACAAGAGCGACGAGGATAGTCGCCACGATCAGGACGCGCAGAAAGGTGCGGAAAAATCTCACTCGTGGGAGGACAGGCGAGACCGCGGCGCGCGGCAACGGTGCCCGCAAACTTTGTGGGGCGACGGCGGCAGGGCCGATCGGGACCGCACTCCGGAAAAAAGGCCGGATGATTTGGCCTGCGTTCGGAGCTTCGGCTGTCTAGCGGTGGGGCGTATGACCCAACGCATTCTGTTCACCGGCGGCTCCGGCAAGGCCGGGCGCCATGTCTTGCCCTGGCTCGCGAGTCGCGGCTATGCGGTGCTCAACTTTGACCTCAAGCCGTCGGAGCACGCGCAGATCCCGACGCTCGTGGGCGACATGACGGACGCCGGACAGGTGTTCAACGCGATGACGACGCACTTTGGTTTCGGCGGATTTGCGCTGGGGAAACCGCCGG
>JBIKOK010000035.1:0-45416 GCA_044358025.1 Opitutaceae bacterium | reverse complement strand
GGGGGCTTCTCCAAGCGATTTGTCACCATTGCCTGGGCCTATTGCGGCCTCATCGCGTTTGCGCTCTTTGGGCCGGGCCTCCCCGACCCCGATCAGGCGTGGGGGTTGCTCACGCGCGAGCTGCTTCCGGTTGGACTCATCGGTATCATGATCACGGGTATTCTGGGCGGGAAGATCGCGGTGCTCGGAGCGCAATCGGTCGTGCTGTCCGGCTTGCTGGTGAAAAACCTCTACGAGCCGTTGCTGCCCGGTCGTTCGGACGGACACTACATGGTCGTCGCGCGGCTCGCCGTGCCGGCGCTCCTTGGCGCGGGTGTGCTCGTCGGACTCTACCTGAACAGCGTGATCGTGATCCTGAAATTCATGATCGTGCTGCTGCTCGTCTGGGGGGTGCCGATCACGGTGCTCTTCCTGTGGCGGCGGGTGACGCAGACGGCGGTGATGGTGCAGGTATTTGTCACGATCCTCCTCATCGCCGTCATTCCCGCCCTGGTGCCGTTGATGCCGGCGCTGGCCCGTTCGGAGACGCTGACCGCGATGACGCGGGAGCGCGTGGTGACCGTGGCCGCGGTCGCGACCGCCGCCGATGTGACAGCGGGACGGGCGGCGAAAACGGGCGATCGCCTCATGCAGACGCGGCGGATCGAACCGGTCTCGCTCTTCTTTGAGGAAGGCGTGGTCCGCATCGATCCCCGGGACCCGGCGTCGCCCCGCACGGGCAAAGGCCTGTTTCGCACGGAAGTTTTTTTGCTGCATCTTCTCGGGGTCGACGTAGCGGGTTTCAACTCGGCGCAGCTGCTGACGACCCGTTACCTGGTGGACGCGTTGATTCCCCTCTCGTTGATTTTCGGCGTGAGCCTGCTCACGCGTCGGACCGAATCCGACCGCGTGGCCCGGTTCTACGCGCGGATGAAAACCCCGGTGGCGGCGACGCCGGAGTTGGACGCGGAGGTCGTCGCGGCCAGCTACGCCAACCCCACGCGCTTCGATCACCACAAGTTGTTTCCCAAAACGGATTGGGAATTCACAAAATGGAACCGGATGGATGCCGGGGGCTTTGCCGTCTGCTGCGCGCTGGTGGGCGTGGTGATCATGGTGTTCAAAGGCGCGATGGCGCTCGGGGGTTGAAGGCGGGGCAACGGTCCGAGCAAATGTTCGCTGCGTTCCGGGTGTCGCCGCTTGCTAGTCCGCCAACCCCATGAAACCCGTCCGCTGGTTCACTCTGTTTTTGTTCGCCGTCGCGGCGGCGGGCGTGGAGGCAGCGGATCCGGCGCTGACGATCACCCCGCACATGGCCGCACCCGAGTGGGCGAAACTGGAGCGGCGGCTGTTGGCGGAAAACGTCCCGGCCTGCCGTGAGTTTGCCGAAAAACATTACGACGGGCGCGGCGACGTGCAGTGCGTCGTGCGCTGGGGGGCCAACGACGCGCCGCACGACGCGTTTGAAAACTTCGCGGGTTGGCCTGAGCTGGACGCGCTCGGGGCGAGCGACGAGATCGCGCGCATCTGCCTAAAAACCTGGGAAGGGATGCTCCGGCAGGATGCCGAAGCCAAAACCAGCGAGGTGCCCGCAGGCCGCGACGGCCGGTATTTCAAGGAGTTTTCGGCGCAGTCCGACGGGATGCACCACGGCGAGGGCCTGAAGTGTTTCAATCTGAGGGGACTCTCGATGGCCACGCTGCCGGCCTACCAGGCCCGCGTGCGGCGCTTTGCGGGCCTTTATGGGGGCGAAGATCCCGCGGCGCCGAACTACGACGTGACGTCGAGCCTCATTCGGTCGATGCAAAATGGCAGCAAGGGTCCGATACTGCGGCCGGCAACGGCGCTCGATGGGGTCGGCGCCCCGTTTGACCCGGCCGGCTTCAAGCTTGGTCACGGCGAGCGCACCGACGCGGAGTTTCGCGATCACTATCGCGACGATGCCGAGGTCGGCGGCGATCATTTTATCAACCTCGTGGCGACGGTGCTGCCAGCCAACGCCGAGCTCCTCACGCACGAGCCGCACTGCAAGGGTTGGATCGTCGACTACATGGACGCGTGGCTCGCGCGCATGGCGCAGAACGGCGGCGTAATTCCCAGCCAGGTGGGGCGCGATGGCCGGGTGGGTGGCGCGGACGGACGATGGTGGAGCGGCGCCTATGGTTGGGGCTTCAGCCCGGTGAATCCGGTCAACGCCCAGCGGGAAAACCGCAACCGCATTGCGCGCGCCCTCGTGGGTTTCGACAGCGCCCTGCTCGTGACCGGCGATCAAAAATATGTCGACGCGTGGCAGACAATGACGGATGCGGTCAACGCCCAGGCGCGCACCGTCAATGCCCAGGCGCGCACCGTCGACGGACCAACCGCGTATCCCACGATGTTCGGCGCGAAGGGCTGGTATGGTGGGCAGCACACGCCGTGGGCCGTCGGCGCACTGGAAACGGGGTATTGGGCGCAGCGCGGGGTGGAACGCGCGCGGCTCGGTCCGAACGAATGGGTCGACTACTTGGAAGGCAAAAATCCCGCCGATGGTGAGACGGCGCTCCGGCGCGACCTCGCCAGTATCAGGCGCAAGGTGGCCATGTTTCGGACGGACGATTCCAAGCCGGAAAAAAGACGTGCCGACACTGTGATGGACTCGAACCCGGCCGCGACGGCGGCGCTCGTGCAACGGATGTGGGGCGCACTGCTCCCGAGACGCGAGGGCCGCCTGCTTAACGCGCGGCTGCGGTATTTCGATCCCGCGCAGAAACGCGCCGGCGTGCCCGATGATGTGGGGGCGCTGGTTTCGGAAATGAGCGCCACGCGGAGGGTCCTCACCCTGGTGAATCTCAGCGCGACGGCCTCCCTCACGGTCCTCGTGCAAGGCGGTGGCTACGGGGAGCACCGGATCGAACCGGTGGAATACGGTGGCGGGTCGTCGCCGGTGGGGGCAGCGGCTTTTTCGGCGCGGCTCGCGCCGGGCGCGGGCGCAACCCTCACGCTCACGATGACCCGCTACGCGCACGCGCCGACCGTCGTGTTTTCCGGGGACAGGCGCGAAATTTTTCTATGACCGCACGTATCGCTTTCTTGGCCGCACTGCTCTTCGCGCACCTGACCACCCCGGTCTTTGCCGCGGACGCCGCCCCCGTGATCGAGCTCTGGCCCGAAGGTGTGCCGGACCTCAAGGCCGCCGCGGGCCCCGAGAACGACGACGGCAACGGGCGGTTCACGAACATCCACCGCCCCACGCTGACGGTCTACACACCAGCGGCAGGCACGGCCAACGGCACGGCGGTGATTTACGCGGCCGGCGGCGGCTACGTCCGCGTCGCCGTGGGGGCGAAGGGCGGCGAGATCACGCGCTGGCTGAATTCCCTCGGGATCACCGTCTTCGTGCTCAAATACCGGAATATCGAATACGGCCATCCCGCCCCGTTGCGCGATGCGTTGCGCGCCGTCCGGACCGTGCGGTCGCGGGCGGCGGAGTGGGGCGTCAGGCCGGAGCGCATCGGCATGCTCGGCGGCTCGGCCGGCGGACACCTCGCGGCGACCGCCGGCACGCTGTTCGACGCGCCCGAGGGCCGCACCGGATCGCCCCTCGATCGGGTCAGCGGACGCCCCGACTTCCTCGTGCTGGTGTTTCCGGTGATCACGATGCAGGACCCGTTTGCCCACGGCACGTCGCGCCGCGCGTTGCTCGGGGCCAAACCGGACGACGAAGCGCGGCATCGCCTGTCGGTCGACGAGCAAACCACGACGGACACGCCACCGACCTTTCTGGTCCATTCCTCAGAGGATACCACGGTCCCGGTGGAAAACAGCCTGCTCTTTTACCAAGGCATGCGACGTGCAAAGGCCCCGATCGAGATGCACCTCTACCCCAAGGGACCGCACGGCGCCGGCCTCGACCCCAAGCTCGGGCCCACCGCGGAATGGCCGAGACATTGCGAATCGTGGATGCGCTTCAATGACTGGTTGCCGAAAGTGAAAACATGAAGCCAAACCCTTGGAACCGCCGGGGCTTTTTGAAAGCGACGCTGCTCGCGGCTTCGGCCCCGGCGATCATGCGCGGCGCGGTGCAGGCCGGTTTTGAGATCGGACTCGTCGCCGACGCGCAATACGCCGACGTCGACGACAAGGGCACCCGGTTCTACCGGAAATCGCTGGGCAAACTCGCCGACGCCGTGGAGCATTTCAACGGACGTGACCTCGCGTTTTGCGCGCACCTCGGCGATCTGATCGATCGCGAGTGGCGGAGTTTTGACGAGATCACCCGGCCGCTCGCGGCCAGCCGTCACCGCTGGCACCACCTGCTCGGCAACCACGACTTCGACGTGTTGGAGGCCCTGAAAGCCAAGGTGCCGGGACGGCTCGGCTTGGAGGCGCGCTACCGGTTTTTTGACCATGGTGAGTTTCGGTTTGTGATTCTCGACACGAATGACGTCAGCACCTACGCGCACGCGGCCGGTTCGTCGGAGCAGATTGCGGCCGCCGCCGAGTTGAAGCGTCTTCAGGTTGCGAAAATCAGGCAGGCCAAGCCGTGGAACGGCGGGATCGGCGCGGCACAGCTCGCGTGGTTTGAGCGGGTCTGCGCGGAAGCCGGTGCGGCCCGGCGAAAAGTGATCGTCCTCGCGCATCATCCGGTCGCCCCGCACAACGACCACAATGTGTGGAATTCGCCCGCTGTGCTCACCGCCCTGAAAAATCAGCCGGCGGTCGTGGCGTGGTGCAACGGTCACAATCACGCCGGCCATTTCGCCGACCATGCCGGGGTCCCCTGCGTGACGATGCACGGCATGGTCGAGACGGCGGCGACCACGGCGTTCGCGACCGTACGCATCCTGCCGGATCGTCTGGTGATCGCGGGCCACGGTCGCGAGCCGTCAAGAGAACTGGTATTCCGAAAGTAGGGCGCGCTTCAGCCCGCACTTGTGCGGGCCGTGTTGGGGACAAAGACAGGCTGAAGCCCGCCGGACTTGGACCTACTTCACCGCGGCCCAGACGCGCTGCACGTCTTCGTGATCCTCGAGTTCCTGAAGAAATTCACCGACATCGGCGCGATCGGCCTCGCTGAGTTCGGGGTAGGTCTTGGCGAGGTGACCGATTTCCGCGGTGATGATCGTCCAGCCGTTTTTCTTCAACCAGACCGACACTTCGTGCACGGCCGCGCGCTCGGTGATGAAACGGGCGCCGGCGCGACCTTCCGGTATGTCGTCGTTCTGCGTGTGTGTCAGCGGTTCGAAATCGTTCGCGCCGGCCTCGATGGCCGTCGCTTCGAGGTCGATGGTAAGGTCGGCGTGGTGGGCGTCGACGAGGCCGACGTGATCGAACAAAAATTTGTTGCTGTGCAACTGACCGAGGACTCCGCGACGGAAGAGCTGGCGGATCTCGGGGGCGGTGCGCTGGTGGTTGTCGGTATAGACCTCAACCATGACCGGCACCTTGTGCGGGGCATAGCCTTCGAACCACACCTGCTCCATCGCCGATTTGTCGCCCCCGGTGCCCGAGCCCTTGGCGATGGCGCGCTCGATGGCATCGCGCGTCACGCCGGCCTTCCGGGCTTTTTCGAGCACCGCGAACAGTCGCGCGTTTCCCTCGGGCTCGGGACCGCCGAGCTTGGCTGCGACGGTGATTTCCTTGACCAGTTTGCCTACGACCTGACCCTTTTTGAGGTTTACGATCGCGCGTTTCGCGTGGAGCCATTGACGTCCCATATGGCGCAGCTTGCGTCGCGAAGAGGCGCGGGTGAATCTTTTATTTCAAAATCTTCGTATGTCGCCCCTCCCGACCATCGTCCACCTCGACGCCGACGCATTTTTTGTCTCGTGCGAACTGGCGCTGAAACCGGAGTTGCGCGGCACCAAGTGCGCCGTGGGCGGCCGCGAGCGCGGGATCATCTCCTCCGCCAGCTATGAGGCGCGGGCCTGCGGGGTCTACACGCCGATGCCGACCCAGCGCGCGCTCCAAGTGTGCCCGGACCTGATCATGCTGCCGCACACGTCGGGGCTCTACGGCCAGGTGTCTCACCAGATGTTCGACCTCTGCGAAACCCTCACGCCGCTGGTGCAGCGCAACTCGATCGACGAAGGCTATCTTGATCTCGGCCCGTGCGGTTTTGCGTCGGCGGCAGAGATCGAGCACCGCGTGCGCGGCCTCCAACAACGGATCGCGGCCGAACTCCAGATTCCGGTATCGTTCGGGATCGCCACGAACAAACTTGTTTCGCAGATCGCCTCCAAGCTCCGCAAGCCGCGCGGCTTCGTCGTCGTGCCGCCGGGAACGGAGGCGGCGTTTCTCGCGCCGCTGTCCATTGGCAAATTGCCCGGGATCGGGGCGAAAACGGAAGCGGCGCTGAACGCCCGCGGGTTGAGACTGATCGGCGAGATCGTCGGAAAAGCCGACCGCGAACTCGAATCGCTCTTCGGCGACAGTTGGCGGGAAATGCTCGCGACGGCCCGGGGAGAGGACGATCGCGCCGTCCACACCGACCACGAGGACGCGAAGAGTTACTCGCAGCAGGAGACTTTTTTCGAGGATGTAGCGGATTTCGCCGAGATTGAGCGCGTGGCCAAGCGCATGGTCGACGAACTCCTGCCCAAAGTGCGCGAAGACAAAAAGCGCGTCCGCACGATGACCGTGAAGGTGCGCTACCCGGACTTTACGCAGGAGACGCACGGCCGGAGCTTGGCCGATGCGACTGATCTCGAAGCGCCGTTTTACCCGCTCGTTGCGCCGTTGCTGCGCGAGGCCTGGACGAAAAAGCGTCCGCTGCGCCTCGTGAGCGTGCGTTTTTCCAACGTCGAAGACGGCGGTCAGCAGTTGGAAATGTTCGCCGAGACCGACGAGAAACGTCGTCGCCTCGCCGGCGTGTTGGACAAGCTCAACAACCGTGGCCGCAACGCCGTCGTCCAGCACGGCCACCAACTCGGCGCGAAAAAGGAGTAGCCCACTCGGTCGCTGGCCGGGAAAAGGAACCAGTATATTGCAGTTGTCGGAGGCCCGGGGAAAAGGCACAGAGCTCCCCGTGAATCTTCCCCGTTTCGCCCTGCTGCTCTCTTTCTGCGCCGGCCTCCTCCACGCCGTACCGCTGCTCGAAACCTCCGACGTCTTTCCCCAGAATATGGCTGGCACCGCGCGGTATCGCATACCCGGTATCGTCGTCACAGCCAAGGGCACCGTGCTCGCCTATGCCGAGGCGCGAAAAAACAATAGCTCGGACTGGGGCGAAATCGAGATTCACCTGCGCCGCTCACTCGACGGCGGAAAAACGTGGGAGCCCGGGAAGAAAATTGCCCACGTCGGCGATCGCCTCGAGGGTAACCCGCGCAAGCAGAGCGGCGGCGACCGCGAGCAGACGGTCAACAATCCCGTCGCCATCGTCGACCGCACGACGGGCGCGGTCGAGTTCGTCTACTGCGTGAACTACGCGCGCGCGTTCTCGATGCGGAGCACCGACGACGGCCTCACGTGGAGCGCCCCGGTTGATATCACCGCAACGTTCGAGCCGTTTCGCGCCAAGTATGATTGGAAGGTCATCGCCACCGGCCCGGGGCACGGCCTCCAACTCAAGACCGGCCGCCTCGTCGTCCCCATCTGGCTCGCCTACGGCAAAACCGGCGACCACAAGCCCTCCGCCGCCGCGACGATTTACAGCGACGACCACGGCAAGACGTGGAAGGCCGGCGACATCGCCTTCCCGAATGCCGGCGAGTTTGGCGACCCCAACGAGACCATGATCACCACGCTCGCCGACGGCCGCGTGCTGCTCGTCGCGCGCAACGTCTCCAAGGCCAACCGCAAGCTCGTCAGCATCAGCGCCGACGGCGCCACCGGCTGGAGCACGCCGAAATTCCACGACCAGCTCTGGGAGCCGATTTGCATGGCGAGCATCGTCGCGCATCCGGCTCAACCCGGCACGCAGATCTATTCCGCGCCCCACACCCTTGGGCGCGACGCCGCCGGCAAGGAAATCCCCGCCGGCCGGGGCAAACGCGAGAACCTCTCGATCAAACTCAGCCGCGACGACGGGAAGACCTGGTCGGTGAACAAGACCCTCGACGCCGGCCCCAGCGCCTACTCCGATCTCGCCGTGCTGCCCGATGGCACCGTCCTCTGCCTCTACGAGAAAAGCTCCGACATCGTCGCGGCGCGTTTCAATCTCGAGTGGCTCACCGGCGCGCCGGCCGCGCGATGAAGCCGGCCTGCGGCCGGTTCGCCGTGTTCCCGAATATGGCCGCGAGCAGTCGGAGAAATGCCCCCGGTTAGTTCGTCCACAGAGCGTCGCTCAACCGGCAGGCGGGTTGCGCCGGATCGGCGAATTCGAGGTGTGCCGAATCGCGGCGGCTGAATTTAGCAGCGACCTCCCCGGCCCTTAGATTTACGCCGCAGATCGAATCTCGGTCTGCACCAGACCGGTCGTCAAGGCGTCTTCTTGCGGGTCCGGTGGGGACGAGGGAGATCATATTTCGGCGGCCTTTGGTGCCAAAAACAGACCAGTGGTTTGACCTGTTCGGCTCGTGCGTCGGTGAGCAGGGTGCGAGCTCCCCCTGCCGCCATGCACCCTTTCTTTCGCCCGCGCGTCCCCGTATTGGTTTTCGCCGTCGCCGCACTGATGGCCATGCCCCTTCGCGCGCAAAACGCCGCTGGGGTCATCGAAGGTCGGGTGTTTAACGCCTCGACCGGTTCCGCGCTCGTCAATGCCCGCGTCGCGCTGGAGGGTGCCGGGCGTGAGGTGATCACCGACGAGGCCGGCTCGTTTCGCCTGACGGGTGTGCCGGCCGGCCCGGCACGGATCAGCGTGAGCTACCTCGGCATGGCGCCCCAGAAGGCGACCGTGAGCGTCGCGTCCGGCGTCGAGGCGCGCCGTGACTTCGAGCTCGTACTCGACCGGGCGGGGGGAAGTGCGACGACCGAAGCGGTGAAGCTCGACGCCTTCACGGTCACCGCCGACCGCGAGATGAGTGCGCAGGCCATTTCGATAAACGAGCAGCGCAATGCACCGAACATCAAAAACGTCGTCGCGCTCGATGAATTCGGCGACCGCGGCAGCGAGAATATCGGCGAGTTTCTGCTCTTCCTGCCCGGCGTCTCGATTGCGACCTCGGGCTCGGAACCGACCACGGTCTCGTTGCGCGGGTTTCCCGGCAATAACTCCGGCCTCACGCTTGATGGCGGCGAAATGGCGACTTCGTTCGGTGGCAACAGCCGCTCGCTCGATCTGCGGGAGATGCCGATGAACAACGTCTCGCGCGTCGAGGTGACCAAGGTCCCCACGCCCGATATGTCCGCCTCCGGGCTCGGCGGTTCGATCAATCTGATCTCGCGCAGCGGCTTCGAGTCCAAGACGCGGAAAGTCAGCTACAACGTCTATACGCAGTTTCACAATCGCAACGGCCTCACCTTCGACGGTGGTCCGCGCAATCACAACTCGGCGAACTCGCCGCGTTTCATCCAGCCGTCCTTTGATTTTGGTTACCTGCAGCCGGTCAATCGCAACCTCGCCATCACCGTCGGCGGTTCACGCACGTGGCGTTTCAAACCGATGGAGACCGGGACCAAAGAGACCGACGAGCAGCCCACGTGGGACCTCGTGCGGCTGGTGCAAACCACGAGCCAGTGGAACAGCCTCGCGCAGACCTTTAAGACGCTGCAGGGCTCCGTCGGGATCGACTGGCGCATCAGCCCGACGGACACGATCTCGGCCAACGTGAATTACCGCGACTACGGCCTCCACATTACGCGCAGCGTGCTCGGTTTTGGCTACGGCGCGGGCGCGACCGGCGGGGCGACGTTTACGCAGGGCGCCGCCGCGGGCGTCGGCACCGTGACGATGAATGGCGTCGGCGAGAACGTCGACATCACCACCCAGACCAAACACACCACGCTCAAATACCGCCACCGCGGCGACCTCTGGCGCTGGGATCTCAACGGGGCGATCTCCGGCTCCGCTTCCGACCGTCACGACATTGATGCGGGTTTTTTCAATCTTGCGCCGGCGACGCTCACCGGCGTCGTCCTCCGCGGAGACGATATCCCCGCTGCGGGCGGCACGATTCCCACGCGCTACAGCGCGACGCGCGCCGGCACCCCGGTGGATCTCTACGACGGCGGCAATTACACGCTCGGCAATCCGACAACCAACCAGCCCGATTGGAACACCCACAAGAACGCTCTCCGCCTCGATCTGGCCCGGGACTTTTTCGGGAAAATTCCGTTCACGCTCAAGGTCGGGACGGCCATCGACACCTATACCACTGACCAGCGCCGCTACGGGAAGACCTGGGCGTTCCGGCCCAACGGCTCGACGCTCGCCGCCGACCGCCTCGCGAGCCGGTTCCCCGTGTTCGACGAGGCCTTCAACGCCGATTCGCCGACGGTTTTCGGCAAAAAGGTTCGCTGGATCAGTGGTCAGAAAATGTTCGACCTCGCCAAGGCGAACCCCTCGTGGTTCGTCCTCGACGAAGCCCAAAATCATCAGGACTTCGTCAATAACTCGCGCCGGCTGCGGGAGACCATTTCGGCCGGTTATTTCCGCGCCGACGCGCGGCTCTTCAAGAACCGGCTGTGGGTGGTGGCGGGCGTCCGCTACGAGCGCACCGACGACCAGGGCACGGGCCCGCTGAACGACATCAACGCCCAATTCCAGCGGAACGCGAACGGCACCCTCGTCGACGGCAATCCGAATCTTGCCGGCATCCAACGCGTCCCCCTCTCCCCGGATCCGCTCGTGTTGCGCAAGCTCCGCTATGTCGAGCGCGGCGCCACCGCCGATCGCCACTACGATGGCTACTACCCAAGCGTGAACCTGTCGTTCAACCTCACGGAAAATTTGATTCTCCGTGCCGCCTACGCGCAGACGCTCGGCCGGCCCAACATCAACAATGTCATTCCGAGCACCTCCATCTCCGACCCCGATGTCGCCAACCCGGTGATCACCGTTAACAACGCCGGCCTGAAACCGTGGAGTGCGCGGAGCTATGACCTCTCCGTCGAAAGTTACCAGATCAAGGACGGGTTCGGCTCGATCGGAGTGTTCCGCAAGAGCGTGAAGGATTTCTTCGGCAGCGTGAGCACCGCGGCCACGCCCGCGCTCCTCGAGCAGTATGGCCTCGAGAGCGACCCCTCGCTACTGACCTACCAAATCGCCACCCGCACCAACGCCGGCGATGCGCAGATCGACGGCTTCGAGATGTCCTACCGGCAGTCGCTCACGTTTCTGCCGTCGTGGGCGCGCGGACTGCAGGCGTTCGTCAACTTCACGAAGCTCAACCTCAGCGGAACCAACACCGCCGATTTCTCCGGCTACAATCCCAAGTCAATCGGCGGCGGCCTCAATTTCGTCCGCGGTCGCCTCGCGCTCAAAACCACGATCAGCTATCTCGGCGATACGCGCACCGGCGCCGTCGCGGCGAGCGCCACGGTGCCGGTCGACACCTTCAACTACCAGGCCAAGCGCATGCGCATCGGCGTCAACGCCACCTACCAACTCTCGCGCCGCTACGCGCTCTATGCGTCCGTGGTCGACTGGGGTGGTTTCGTGCAAGACCTGCAACGCTACGCGCCCGGTACGCCCGACTACGCCAAGCCCTCACGTTGGCAGGAACTCGGTTTCTACACGAACGTCGGCGTGCGCGGTTCGTTCTGAAATTGATACCCATGCGCTGCTCTTCTGCTCTGATCTCAACCGCCACGTTTACGCTCGCCGCGGCGTTGTGGAGTGCCGTCTCCACGTTTGCCGCCGCGCCGGTGCTGGAAAAAACCCATCTTTTCGAGGAAAAGACCGACGGGTTCGTCTCCTACCGCATCCCGTGCCTCGTCGTCACGGCGCGGGGCACCGTGCTCGCGTTCTGCGAGGCGCGAAAGTTCTCCGGTCTCGACTGGGGCGAGATCGAGATCCACCGGCGCCGCAGCACCGACGGTGGCCGCACGTTTGATCCCGCCCGGCAGGTCGCACACGTGGGTCCGCGCCTGCCGCGCAATCCCGCCAACGCCGACCAACCGCCCGGCAAGGTGATCGGCCTCCCAGGCCAGCAGACCGTCAACAACCCCGTGGCGATCGCCGACCGCGATGGCACCGTGCATCTCATTTACTGCGTGGAATACATGCGCACGTTCCACGTGCGCAGCACCGACGACGGCCTCACGTGGAGCCAGCCCGTCGACCTCACCGCCGCCGCCGATCGCTTTCGTCCCGAGTGGCCCTGGCGCGTGATTGCGACGGGGCCCGGCCATGGCATCCAGCTCCGGAACGGCCGCTTGGTCGTCCCCGTATGGCTGGCGAAAGCCGAGGGCGGTGCGCACGGCGCCGCCGTCGTGGCCACAATCTATAGCGACGATCGCGGCGGGACCTGGCAACGCGGCGAAATCGCCGTCCCTCGGGACGTGGCAGGGACGCCGGGTACGAATGAACCCATGGTGGCGCAGCTGGGCGACGGGCGCGTGATGCTGATCGCGCGCAACCATGCCCCGGTCCATCGAAAGATCGTGACCTTCAGTCGTGACGGATCCACCGGCTGGACCCCGCCTGAGTTTGCCGACGCGCTCATTGAGCCGGTCTGCCAGGCGAGCCTCTTCAGCTACGAAGATCCTGCCGCCGCCGGGAAAACACGCCTGCTCTTCTCCGGCCCGGTCTCGCTGGCCCGCGCCAGCGGCGCGGCCACCCCCGGCTCTCGCCGCGACCGCGAGAATCTCTCCGTGAAGCTCAGCGACGACGACGGACGGACTTGGGCGGCGACGCGCGCGCTCGAACCGGGCCCCAGCGCCTACAGCGATCTCGCCGTGCTGCCGGACGGCACGATCCTCTGCCTCTACGAGAATGGACGTCCCGGTGCCACGCGCCCAAACTCCATCCGCACCGACTGGCCCTACGCCCGCATCACGCTCGCCCGGTTCAATCTCGAATGGCTCACCGACGCCCGCGACTCCTCCGGGACCGCTGCGCGCCCACGCTGATTCAGCCTGATGCCTGCTCCTTCCCCCAATCAAAGCCCTTTGCTTCGTCTCTCGACAATGAAGACTCCACTGCGTTTCGCCGCGCTTTCGCTCGCACTCATCTTCGCTGTTGGCGTCGGCGCCCGCGCGCAATCCGCTCCGACCGGCGCGATCGAGGGCCGCATCTTCAACGCCGCCACGGGCAGCGCCCTCCGCGCCGCCCGCGTCGTCGTCGAGGGCACGCGGCTCAGCACAGAAACCGACGACTTCGGTGCCTATCGCCTCGTGGGCGTGCCCGCTGGCGAAGCGCGTCTCGCCGTTTCCTACGTCGGCCTCGAACCCGCCACCGCTGTCGTGCCGGTTGCCGCCGCCGCCCTCGCGCAGCGCGATTTCGATCTCGCCATCGCCGGCTCCGCCACTCCTCGCACCGGCGCCACCGCCGCGGGTTCCGTCGTCAGGCTCGCGACCTACAACGTCGTCGCCGACCGCGAGATGAGCGCCCAAGCGATCGCGCAGAACGAGCGCAAGAACGCCGCCAACATCAAGCAGATCGTCGCCTTCGACGAGTTCGGCGACCGCAACGCCGAAGGTATCGGCGAACTCATGCGTTTCCTGCCCGGTGTCGGCATCGTTGACGGCGGCCAAACCGCCAGCTCCATGGCGCTGCGCGGCTTCCCCGAGAGCAACACCGTGATGCAACTCGACGGCGCGGATCTCGCCAGCGCCCGCGGCAACAGCCGCACGCAATCTCTCCTTGATGTCCCGATGGCCAACATCTCGCGCATCGAAGTCAACAAGACTCCCGTGCCCGACCAGCCCGCCAACGGCATCGGCGGTTCCGTCAACATCATCAGCAAAAGCGGCTTCGAGGCGAAGCGCCCGGTCTTCGACTACAAGGTCTACCTGATCACCGACGGCTACACCGGACTCACGTTCGACGGCGGTCCGCGCGGCCCCACGAAAAAACTGAGCCCCGAAGTCCAACAGCCGTCGTTTGATTTCACTTACCTTCATCCGGTGAACAAGAAGTTCGCCCTCAGCTTCGGAGGCTCGCGCTCGTGGCGCCTGAAACCGATGGAGCGGGACGGGGCCCTCGACACCCAAGCCGACTGGAATTTCAACAACGGGTTTCAGCGCATCAGCACCTGGCTCAGCCTCGCCAATGTCATCCAGTCCTGGTCCGCCCAAGCCGGCGCGGACTGGAAGGTCACCGAGCGCGGCGTGTTGAGCGCGAGCATCCAGCACCGCTCCGTGTCCAACAACATCATGCGCCTCAGCTACGCCGCCAACTATGGCGCCGGCGCCGCCGGCAACGCCACCTTCACGCAGGGCGCCCCCACGGCCGTTGGCACGGTCACCCAGGGGGCCGGCACGAATCAGGAAACCGGCGCCGACACCACGCATCTCACGGTGAAATACGTTCACCGCGGCGGCACGTGGACCGTCAATGCCCTCGGCGCCCTCTCGCGCTCGGAGTCGTTCCTCGACGACATCGACAACGGCCACTTCAACGCCGCCACGTCCTCCATGACCGGCCTAATCCTGCGCGGCGAAGGCATTGGCGAGAGCGACGCGAACATCCCGGTGCGCTACTCCGCCACGAATGCCGCGCGCGTGCCCGTCGACATCTTCGGTGGCGGCAATTTCGTGCTCGGCAATCCCACGTCCAACCAGAACAAGGTTCGCGCCCAGAAACGCACGGCGAAGCTCGACCTCACGCGCAGCTTTACCGCGCCGCTGCCGTTCACGTTCAAGACGGGCGTCTACGTCGACCAGCAGGTGCGCGACGCCCGCTCGTTCGCGAAGACGTGGACGTTCACGCCCAACGGCCAGACCGCCACGGCCGCTCGGCTGGCGTCGAATTTCGACGTCTTCGACACCGCCTTCATCAACGAAGCGCCCACGCTTTTCGGCAATAAGGTCGGCTGGATCAGCCTGCCGAAGTACTACGGGCTCTTCCAACAGCACCCCGACTGGTTCGTGCAAAACGAAGCGACTTACCTCCAAAATTATACGGCCAACTCGCGCAAGCTCGCCGAGACCATCACCGCCGGCTACGTGCGCGGCGATGTTCGCCTGCTGAACAATCGCCTGCTCGTCGTCGGTGGGGTGCGTTTCGAGCGGACGAAGGACGACGGCCAGGGCCAGCTCGACGATCCCACCGCGCAATACCAGAAGACCGCCACCGGCACGCTCGTCGACGGCAACGCCGCCCAGGCCGGCATTCAGCCCGTGTTGCTCACGACCGATGCCCTCGCCCGGGCCCGCCTCCGCTACACCGAGCGTGGCAGCCGCGCGATCCGCACCTACCACGATTTGTATCCGAGCCTGAACCTCACCTACACGCTCGCCGAAAACCTCCTTCTCCGCGGCGCCTACTCGCAGACCATCGCCCGGCCGAATCTCAACAACATCATTCCCGGCAGCGCGATCTCCGAGCCGACCGTGGCGAATCCGACGATCACGGTGAACAACACCGGCCTGAAACCGTGGATCGCCCGCGGCTACGAGCTCTCACTCGAGTCTTACCAGATCAAGGGCGGCTACGGCTCCGTCGGCGTGTTCCAGCGCAACATCAAGGATTTTTTCGACTCGGTCACGACCGACGCCACGCCCGAGCTGCTCGATCGCTACGGCCTCCCGGACGACCCGCTCTACCTGGGCTACGACATTACCACGCTCAAGAATGGTGGCAGCGCGCGCATCACCGGCTTCGAGTTCGCCTACAACCAACAGATCCTCTTTCTCCCGAACTGGGCCCGCGGCTTCCAGATCTTCGTCAACGCCACCAGGCTTCGGCTCAGCGGTGGCGACCAAGCCGACTTCTCCGCCTTCGCCCCGAGCAACTACGCCGGCGGCATCAATTTCGTGCGCCCGCGTTTCTATGTGAAGCTCACCTTTACCTATCAAGGCGAGACGCGCCAGACCGCCGTGGGCGTCAGCACCGCGAACGGGATCCCCGCGGAAACCTTTAACTACCAGGGTGAGCGTCTGCGCGTCGGTCTCAACGCCCAGTTCAGCCTCACCAAGCAGGTCGCGATCTTTGGCGCGATGACCGACATCAACGATCCCGGTTTCAACATCGACAACACGCAGTATCCGCCCGGCGCCGCCGAATACCTCAAGAAGCGCCGTCGCCAGGAACTCGGCTCAATCATCACCGTCGGCTTCAAGGGCCGGTTCTAGAAAACATGGAGGCCGACCGGCTTGAGGTCGGTCAGGCCAACTTCAACGCTTCCCTGCACTTCCTGCCATGCGCCATCGCACCGTCCTCTGCACGCCCTTTGTGCTCTGCACTGCCGCCGTTGCCGCGCCCGCCGTCGAGCCGCTTGTTGTCCTCACGTCCGGCCACGACAGCGACCACCTCTGGAGCGCGCAACAAGTCGTGGGGGACGAAGCCCTGAACACCTGCGGTAATCCGTGTCCCCTCCTCAACGAATCCACCGGCAGACTTTGGCTGCGCTTAACGCACCCGATCGGCATCGATCGCGAGCGCGCGATCGCCGTCCGCACTGCCCCCGGCCTAGGCACGGTGGGGAGTTCCAACCCGACCGCCCCCGACAAGACGTGCAAGTTCGGCGCCCGCATTCGCCCGATGGTCAACGACTGCCAGGTGGCGGAACTCTTCGACGGTGGCGGCACGCTCTTGTTCACCCTGCGCTCGACCCACGGTCGTAACGTGCACGCCCCAGCGACGGCCAGAGCGGGCGGGGCGACGTCGTCTCCGATTACCGCTGCCGACGGGCTCGTCGATCCGCTGTGGCCGGCGAGTTTGATCCGCCACGAGACGAAGCCCGGCGCGGGCGGCGATTTGGTTTGCTCCCAGCCCGCCGCCCATCCCCGCCTCCAGCTCACAGTGAAAACGAGGGCCGACGCCGGGAGGACCTCGCGTGAACTGGCCGTGCTCGTTCCCGGTGTGTCGGCCTATTCCAATCTCGTTTCGCTGGCGCCCGACACCGTCGGCTGCCGTGCCGTGAACGGTGAGAAACGTGCTTAGGCGCGCATTAACTTTGCGCGCATCGCACTCCCTGCTCCCTGATTCTCCCCTCCCTTTTTTCCATGCAAAACCGATTCCGCGGCCTCGTTGCCGCACCGTTCACTCCCTTCAACGCTGATCGCTCGATCAACCTCGACGTCATCCCGACCTACGCTCGCTTCCTGAAGGAAAATGGCGTGAGCGCCGCCTTCGTCTGCGGTACGACGGGCGAGGGGCTTTCGTTGACATTGGAGGAGCGCCTCGCGGTCGCGGAGAAATGGGTGACCTCCACCGACAAGAGTCTGCCGGTGATCGTCCACGTCGGACACACGTGCCTCGAGGACGCCCGCCAACTCACGGCGCACGCCGCAAAGATCGGTGCCGCGGCCGTCTCCGCGCTGGCGCCGATGTTTTTCAAGCCCCGCAACACCGCTGAACTCGTCGACTGGTGTGAAGCGGTGGCCTCGGCCGCGCCGTCTCTGCCGTTCTACTACTACAACATTCCCTCAATGACCGGTGTCACCCTGCCCGTGGCCGAGTTTCTTGCGCAGGCCGCCGCGCGCATCCCGACGCTCGTGGGCGTGAAATACACCTACGAAGATTTTCCCGACTACGGCGCCTGCGTCGCCGCCGAGGGCGGCCGTTTCGATATTCTTTTTGGTCGCGATGAGCTCCTGCTCGAAGGCTGGAAGGCCGGGGCGCGCGGTGCCGTCGGCAGCACCTACAACTACGCCGCGCCGATTTATCTCCGGTTGCTGGAAGCCCATCGCAACGGTGACGAAGCGACGGCGCGCAGGCTCCAGGACACGGCCATCAAGATGATTGCCATCTGCAACGGCGTAGGCGTCACGCACCTCGCCGCTTCCAAGGCGCTCATGCCGATGCTCGGCGTCGATTGCGGTCCGGTGCGCCAGCCGTTGGCCCAGCCCGCAGTCGCGCAGATCGCCACCCTGCGCGCCCGCTTGGAAGAAATCGCCTTTTTTGACTTCGCCTGCCGACCGTTCGGCGCCCGGCTCTAACTGATCAGTCTTCGCCGCGGGCCGGTGCGCACGTCGAGCCGCCCGCGGTGAATTTCGGCAAGAGCAGCGCCGGCGAGCGTAGGGCCGGCGTGCGCTTCAGGACCTGCAGCAACAGGCCGAGCATTTTTTTCGCGAACGTATGCGGATCCACGCGGTAGCGCGTCGGCGCCGGGACCAGGGAGCCGAGAAACGGATCGTCGTCGCGGGAGATGAGCGAGATGTCCTGCGGCACCCGCAGTCCGCGCTGCGCGAGGAGGCAGGCCGTGGACAGGTAGGCGTAGGAATTGCTCACGACGAGGGCGGTCGGCGGGTTTTTTCGGTCGAGCAGCGGGCGCAGGGCGCGGGCGACGGACTCGACGTCGTCGCGGTGGTAGGCGATGTCGGCGGTGGCGTCCGAGTGTGTTGAACGGTGCACGCCTTCGAGAAAGCCGCGTTCGCTGTCGACGTCGCCGGCGCGGCGCGACTCGCGGTTCAGCAGGGCCAGGCGGCGGTGTCCAAGGCGCAGCAGCACACCGGCGGCGTGCCGGCAAATCGCGCGGTAGTCCAAATCGTAGTGGGGCAGCGTGACCTCCGGATAGGTGGAACCGGCGACGAGGCACGGTGCGCCCCGGCGGACAAACCACCGCTGCATGGCCTCGGAGGAGAGCGTGAGCACCCACGCGCTGTGCGGGTGCTGGCCGATGAGCCGCTCAAGCGCGCGCGCCGGATTGGTCTGATAATATTGGCGTCCCTCGTGGATGCGGAGCCGATAGCCCTCTTCGATGAGCAGATCCTTCAGTTCGTCGATCCACAGCGCGATGAGCGGACGCAGGCGTCCGATGGGCTCGGGGATCAGCACGCCGACGGTTTTGGCTTGGTCGTGGGCCGGGGCGAGATGCGTCTCGTCGATGACGCGGTTGCCGAGCCCCCGAACGGGCTCGATCAATCCGGCGGCTTTCAATTGTTCGAGGGCAGCCCGAACGGTGTTGCGACTCGCCTGGAGCGTGCGGCTGAGGACACGCTCGCTGGGCAGCCAACCGCGCCACGTGCCTTTCTCCAACTCGGCACGCAGCTGCACGGCGATCTGGCTGGCGACGGTGCGATGGGGAATCAGCGTCATGGACGAACCGAAGACGCACCAAGTGGCCCGCAGCGGCGAAACTATTTTTTGGCGGCTGGTGCGCTCGGAGCTGCGGACCAGACGCGGGCCGAACGCACCCCGGGACGAGCTTCGCCTCCGGGCACGACAACCGCACCGCGCCAAACGGTGAGGGTGGTCGTGACGAGAGAGAACGGCACGTCGCCGGCACGACTCCATGTATCGTCTGCGGGCCGGTAGGCGAGGGTGTCGCGCGGGAATCCCTGGTGGGCCGTGGGCGCGAGCGCGACCTGCGAACCGTCATCGCCGCCCATGACCAGCAAGCGGCCATCGACCGAGGGGGCGGGGGAGGGTGCGGCAACGGCGACGCGCGGCAGATCGGCGAGGCGTTTCCAGCCCGCCGCCGGGGTGTAACGATAAGCGTCACGCAGCCACTCGCGCGACGTCTTGCCGGCCCCATCGGCCACCAGGCGTGCCCCGCTGAAGAGAAAAAACGCATCGTCGTAGGCTCCCGCTGTCGCAAAAAAACGCTCCGTGCCCGGCCACGTCGGGAGCGTGCGCCAGCCGTCCGAGAGGCGGTTAAGATCGAGCGCGAAGAACGCGTTTTGCGCCGTCGCGGCGTCCGGTCGGTCGAGGCCGCCGGCGACGTAGATCGTGCGGCCGACGAGTGCGCCCGCCGCCATCGCGAGCGGTTTCGGCAGCCGAGGCCACGCGGCGAACGTGACGGTTTTCCCGTCCCAGCGAGCGAGCCAGACTTCGTCGAAATTACGGGCGGCATCGCCACCACCGATCAGGACCAAGCCCTCGGGAGTGTTGACGGACACTCCGTAGCCGCCGGCGCTCGGCAATCGACCGGCCTCGCGCCAGGCCGTCGCGTCGGGCGCGAGCGCGAAGACGCGGTCATACCAGATTTTCGTGCCGCCTTCCCACGGGCGTTTGTCGGGAAAGTTTGCCCCGCCGGCGACGAGCAGGACGTTTCCGCTGACGCCGGCATAGCTGCCGGCAAAACCCTCGCGGTCGGGCAGAGGGGGGAGTTCTTTCCACTGAAGAGAGGGGACCATGGTGGGGGTGGGCTGCGCGTGCACGGCAACGGCCAGAGCGAGGGCGACGACGCAGAAGGAGGCGAAGGGGCGGGGCATGAAGTTTAAGACTTAGGGATGCTGACGACCTGCGTTTGAGCAGGCAAGCGGGGGACCGCTGGACCTATTGTTGAACCAGCGGAAGCGTTTAGCGGGGCGTCGCAGAGACTGCCGCTTGCCCACCGCACGGACTTTACTACAACTCAGCGCGTATGCCGATCTACGAGTATTACTGTCAGGACAACCACACGATCTACCAGTTTTACGCGAAAACGCTCGCGCAGGGTAAGTCGGTGCCGAAGTGCCCCGACAATTCGAAATTCAAACTGCGCAAGCTGGTCTCCGCGTTCGCAGTGACCAAGGGCGGGAAAAGCGACGAGCCGGCTGCGGCCCCGGCGGGCGCAGGCGCGGGCGATTCCGCCGAGGACGCGCGCATGGAAGCGGCGATGGGCGCCATGGAAAAAGAGTTTTCCGGCGTCGACGAAAACGATCCGAAAGCGATGGCCCGGATGATGCGGAAAATGTCGGAGATGACCGGCGAAAAAATTGACGGCGAAATGGAGGAAGTGGTGCGCAAGTTGGAAGAGGGCGCCGATCCGGATTCGCTGGAGGAGCAATTGGGTGGCGGCGAACCGCCGGCGGGAGGCGATCCCTACGGCGACGACATGGGCATGGGCGGCGAGCAGCCCAAGGCCCCCGACCCGAAGGAGGCAAAGCACCGGTTCAAGGCCCGCCGCCCGCTGCGCCGCGATCCGAAGCTTTACGACTACGTGTGAGCCGGTGCCGGCGCGGAATGGGTTTGGTTTCGCCGTCGCGGTGTGTTTGTTGGTCGGCTTATGTCGTCCTCGGAACTTCTCGCCCGTATCGCCGCTGCCAAGCTTGCCGTTCTCGCGCAGACGGAACTACTTCATCGGGAGTTCGGCCGGGCCGAAAGCAAATGGAAGAGCGACGGCACGCGGGTCACGGCGGTGGACGTGGCCATCTCGGAAAATATTTTCCGCGAGCTCGCCGCCCGGTTTCCGGCCGACCAGTTTTTCAGCGAGGAATTGGCGGAGACGGATGCGCCGATCCCGGTGACGGCGCATTTTTCCTGGGTACTGGATCCGATCGACGGCACCAACAATTTCGCCCTCGGCATCCCCCATTGTGCCATTTCGCTGGCGCTGTGCGAACACGGCGAGCCGGTCTACGGGATCGTGTATGATCTGAGCCGCCGGGTGCTGATGTACGGGGGACCGGGTTTCGGTCTGCACGACGGGGAGCGGAGTGCCGGCGTGAAGAACGCCCCGTTTTCCCGGGAAACGCTGGTCGGTTTTCACAGTCCCGCCGACAAGACACTGCTGCCCATGGCGAGCGGCGTGCTCTCGCAATTCAAGATCCGCGGGCTCGGAAGCGCGACCTTGCACCTCGCCTACGTCGCGGCGGGCATGCTCGACGGGTGCGTGGACTACAACGTGAAGATCTGGGACCTCGCGGCGGCGATTCCCCTGGTGCGGGCGACGGGCGGCGAGGTGCATTTTTTAAACGGCGAGCAGCTGCCGATGCGTCGTTTCGATTTGAAGATGAAGCCAATCATCTACGTGGCGGGCGGGCCGGCGATGTGCGCGCGGCTGCAGGAGGTGATGAAAGGGTAGCGGGTACAGCCCAGCGATGCAACCGAACCGACATCGGTGCGGCTATCCGGGGCGTGACTGGACCGACAACGGAATCCTGCCGCCTCAGACCTGATACGTCTGCAGCGGCACCGGATCGAGCACCTTGGAGTTCGGCGCTTTCTCGGCGAGCTGGGCCGCGAACCAGGCGCGGGAATCGGGGTCGCCGTGGGTTAGCACGATGCTGCGGGCGCCGGTCTGGATGGCGAACTCGAGCAGTTCCTCGCGATCCGCGTGGCCGCTGAGTTCGAAGCGCTCGACGCGGGCCTTGATCTTGGCCTTCACGTGGGCGGTCTCGAATACGAAGGTGTCGCCCGGCTTGGAGGCGAGAAGCTTGCCGCCGGGAGTGTCGGGGTCGCAGTAGCCGACAAACCCGATCGTGTTGTGCGCGTTGCCGAGGAGGCCGGAGGCGAGCGTGTAACTCGGGGTGCGCTCGACGAGCATGCCGGAGCTGATGATGTAAAGGGCGTTTTGCTTCGGGTCTTCACCGGCGACGAGCTTGCGCGGCGTCGGCTTGATTTTCAGCTCCTTGATGATGCCGCGGTTGAAGTTCACGTGCTTCGTCTTGCGGCTGATTTCGTCGAAGTAGTCGGCGAGGTCCATGCCGAGACCGGAGGCGAAAATGGGGCATTCGGCCAGGCGGCCGAATTTCCGCGCATCGTGGACGATCGCGAGCACCTCCTGCATGCGCCCGAGGGCGAAGACCGGGAGGAGAAACGATCCGCCGCGCTGGATGGTGTCGTTGATCGCCGTCACGAGGCGAGCGACCTCGTTGACCCGCTCCTTGCCGATGGGGCGTTCCGTCGTGCCGCGCGTCGTTTCGGTGATGAGTGTGTCGAAGTGACCCGAGGGGAATTTCGCGCCGAGGAGGGTACGCTGGTTCTCGAAGAGCACGTCGCCGGTGAAAAAAATCTGGCGGTGCTTGTAGTGCATCTCCACCGCGGCGGCGCCGGCGACATGCCCGGCGGGATGGAAGATGATCTCGATCTCGTCTTTGGCCCCGCGGAAGTGTTTCGCGTGGCCAAACGGCAGGCCGTTGAGGCGTTTGCCGATGCGGTCGATCTCGTCGTGGGTAAAGAGCGGATAATCCGGGATGTTGGCCTCGTCCTTTTGGCGCATCATCACGTTGGCCGAGTTGTGCAGCATGCGCTCAATCAGCATGCGGCTCGAGGTCGTCATGATGACGGGCGTGTTCGGATGCTCGCGCATCACGACGGGTAAACTGCCGATGTGGTCGAGGTGGCAGTGTGTGATGATGATCAGATCGAGGGTGACGCCGCGCAGCTTGGACAGATCCGGCGTTGCGGCGCGGCCGACTTTCTTCGGATTCAGGCCGCAATCGACCAAAATGTTGAGGTCGCCGAGTTGGACGAACAGCGAATTGGCACCAATGCCGCCGTCGCGGTTCAGGTCAGTAAGTTTCATGAAAGGTCCAGAGAAAACGAGAAGGCCGCCGAGAACGAGGACGAAGTTGTACGAATGTATCAGTCGCGCGGCACGGTCATGTCGAACGCCGGCAGAATCACGTGGATTTTTCGGCCAAATTCGTCGACCCCATGGAAGCTGCCGTGCGCCTGCGCGTCGAGCCCCGTGACGTGGTAGCTATTATAGGAAAACTCTTCGCCCGGAGCGAGGCGCGGCGTCTCGCCGATGATCTTGTCGCCCTCGATGACGAGCTGCGTGCCGTCGGCATGGGCGACGACCCATTTCCGGCCGAGCAGGGTGACGGTGCGGTCGGAGCGGTTTTGGATCGTGATAAAGTAGACGAACGCGTGGGGTTTGTCGGCGGGTAGGCTGGCGCCGCCATGATGGTGGTGGAGCTTGTCGAGCCGGGCGGCGAGGCCGGGCAATTCGCAGGAGGAGCAGGACACACGGTCAAGAGACGCGGAAACGCGCGCGCGGCAAGCCCGCTGTGTGCGGCGGCGTTTTCGGCCTTGCCGCCCGCCGCGCCACGGCGCAGAAACGCGCGCTTATGGCCAAACTCGCCCTGCTCTCCGTCAGCGACAAACGCGGTCTCGTGGAGTTCGCCACCGGGCTCGTGCGCACCCACGGCTACACGCTGCTGTCGACCGGCGGCACAGCCAAGCTGCTGGCCGAACGCGGCCTGCCGGTGACCGAGGTGAGCCAGCACACCGGCTTCCCCGAGATCATGGAGGGGCGCGTGAAGACGCTGCATCCCAAGATCCACGGCGGGCTGCTCTGCCGGCGCGACAAAGCCGACCATCTCGCCCAAGCGAAGGCCAACGCCATCGAACTCATCGATCTCGTGGTGGTGAACCTCTACCCGTTTGAGGAAACGGTCGCGAACCCGAATGTTCATTTCGAGGAGGCGATCGAGAACATCGACATCGGCGGACCCTCGATGCTGCGCAGCGCCGCCAAGAACCACGAGAGCGTAAGTGTCGTGTGCGATCCGGCCGACTACCCGGCGGTGCTCGCGGCGATGGACGCCGGCGCCCCGGCCGGCGCGCTGGCCGAGCTGCGCCGCAAACTGGCGCTGAAAGTGTTTCAACGCACCGCGAGCTACGACGCGGCGATCGCAAAGTACTTGGAAGCCCAGGCGGCGGAACCGGACCTCGAGGCGATGAGCGGGTTTCCGGCGACGTTGTCGCTCTCGTGGAAAAAGGCCCAGGCTTTGCGCTATGGCGAAAATCCGCACCAAAAAGCGGCGCTCTACGGCACGTTTCACGACCACTTCGCCCAGCTGCAGGGCAAGGAACTTTCCTACAATAACATTCTGGATATCACCGCGGCCACCCACCTGATCGGTGAATTCGAGCGCCCGACGGTTGCGATTCTCAAGCACACCAATCCGTGCGGCGTGGCCAGCGCGGATACGCTCATTTCCGCCTGGGAGAAGGCCTACGCGACGGATCGGCAGGCCCCGTTTGGCGGCATCATCATCGTGAACCAGACGCTCGACGGCGAGCTGGCGAAGGCGATCGCCGAGATCTTCACCGAGGTGATCATCGCCCCGCGTTTCAGCGACGAGGCGATGGCGATTTTTGCGAAGAAAAAGAATCTGCGCCTGATGATCGCCAAAGGCGGGATCGGCGCCGATGCGCTGCAGGAAATCCGCTCGGTTGTCGGCGGCGTGCTCGTGCAGGACCGCGACCGAACGCTGGGCAACGTGAAGGACTTCAAAGTGGTGACGAAACGCGAGCCGACCGCGGACGAATGGGCGGCGATGATGTTCGGCTGGAAAGTCGGCAAACACGTCAAGTCGAATTCCATCGTTTACTGCCGCGGTGAGCAGACGCTCGGCGTCGGCGCGGGGCAGATGGCGCGCGTGGATAGTTCGCGCATCGCCGTCTGGAAGGCGGGCGAGGCCGGGCTCGACCTCCAGGGTTCGGTCGTCGCGAGCGAGGCGCTGTTTCCTTTTGCCGACGGACTGATCGCCGCGGCCGGGGCCGGGGCGACGGCCGCGATCCAGCCGGGAGGTTCGGTGCGCGACGCGGAAGTGATCGCGGCGGCGGACGAACGAGGCATGGCCATGGTCTTCACGGGCTCACGGCATTTCAAACACTGATAGCACCTGCGTCCCAGTGTTGGCCGTCGCCAAACCCCACCTACTTGTGTCCCCCATGTTTGCCTTTTCGCGAGACCGGAGTTGCGCCTCGTTTCCGCGGGACTAACGTTCGCCCAAAACGCTCCCGTGCATCCCTTGACCTCCCATGCTTGAGACCCTTTTGGATCAATTCCAAGGCACCCCGCTGTCGCTGTGGGGCCCCTTCGCTGTGCTGCTCCTGTGTGGCCTCGGACTGCCTATCCCCGAGGACATTGTGCTGATTGCCGCGGGGGCGTTGGGAGTTTTGGACGAACGCTCGTGGATTTACGTGAGTGCGATCATGTACGCGGGCGTGATGGGCGGCGACTCGATTATTTTCCTGGCGGGCCGCTGCTTCGGCGGGCGATTGAGGGCGATGCCGTGGTTTCAGCGGATTTTCCCTTCGGCGAAACAGGACAAAGTCGAGGTGTTGTTTGAACGGCACGGCTCGACGGGGATGTTTTTGGGTCGGTTTCTGCCGGGATTGCGGGCGCCCATTTTTTTCACGGCAGGCTCAATGAAGGTATCGTATTTCAAATTTCTGTGTTTCGACGGTTTCGCCGCGCTGATCAGCGTGCCGTTCTTCGTCTGGCTGGGGCACTGGCTGTGGTTGACGTTTCAGGACGATATTGAGCAGCTGAACCGCACGTTGGATGCGACGCATTCGTTTTCCCGCTGGATCGTCGTGCTGGCGGCGCTGGCGTGTGTCGGGCTTTGGTTCTGGTCGCGCCGCATGAAAAAGGCGCCGTAGCGGCCGCGTGGGGGGCTTGCCACCGCCGGCGCCCAGCGTAGCGTCGTCGAAATGAAATTCTGGGCCGCAGCGTTGATCGCCGCCGCACCGTTGGTGTTGGCCGGATGCTACACCAATCCCGTTACGGGCCGTCAGTCGCTTGTCCTGATCTCGCAGGGACAGGAGGTGACGTTGGGGCAGGAGTCCTTCGGCGCCATCCGGAAGGCAGAGAGGGTGTCGCCCGACGCCGGAGCCAATGCCCGGGTCAAGCGGGTGGGGGAACGGATCGCGCAGGCCGTGGGCGACCAACTGCCCAATGCCAAGTGGGAGTTTGTGGTGTTCGAATCCAAGGCCGCGAACGCGTTCGCCCTCCCCGGCGGAAAAGTCGGGGTGTACGCCGGCTTGCTCGCGCTGGCCGAGAACGACAGCGAACTGGCGATCGTGATGGGGCACGAAATCGGCCACGTGATCGCCCGCCACGGGGCGGAGCGGATGTCGGAGGCGATGGTGATTGCCGGCGTGGGCGCGATCAGCGCGGCCGCGATTGAGGGGAAAACCGACGTGCAGACCCGGAACCTTTTTCTCCTCGCCTATGGCGGCTTGACGACCGTCGGTCGGGTGCTCCCTCACTCGCGGGGCAACGAAAGCGAGGCCGACCGAATGGGCGTGATCTACGCGGCCAAAGCCGGATACGATCCGCGGGCGGCGATCAGTTTTTGGCAGAAAATGGCCAAACAAAAAGAATCCGGAACCCCCGCGGCGGCGACGCCTGGCTGGCTGTCCACGCATCCCGCCGACCAGAAACGCATCGCCGACCTGCAGGCATTCATGCCGCAGGTGGCGCCGGTCTACGAGGCGAACCGCGGGAAGTTTCCCTGAGCGGGTTTTTCCGGTTGGCGGACGGTGCGAAAATGGATCACGGTGGTCAGATGTTCGACCCCGTAGAAAAACTGAAGGAATTCATCCGTCATCAAAGCGTGTCCGCCGACTCGAAATTTCGGGACGGCATGAAGGGCGCGCAGGAGTTCGTCTCCGGCCTGCTGGGCTCGCTCGGCTTTACCGTCGAAGTGGTGAAGACGGAGCTGCATCCGATCATTTTTGCGCAGCGCGGTGGCGACGCAAGCTGGCCGCACGTGGTGATCTATGGACACTACGACGTGCAGCCGGCTGATCCGCTCAACCTGTGGCACACCCCGGCGTTTGAGCCGACGATCATCGGGAACCGGATCTTTGGGCGGGGCGCCGCGGACAACAAGGGGCCGTTGATGACGAACATCGCCGCGGTGGCGCAACTGCTCGAGGCCAATCCCAAGTTGCCTCTGCGGATCACGTTCCTGATCGAGGGTGAGGAAGAGATGGGCAGCCCGAGCTTCCCAAAGTTTTTGGAGAGCCACAAGGACCGGCTGAAGGCCGCCGATTTTGTTTATCTGTCGGATACGGCGCTGCCGACCCCCGATCAAGTCGTGCTGACGTGCGGTCTCCGTGGCCTCGCGCTGTTCGATCTGCACGTGACCGGCGCGAAGGGCGACCTGCATTCCGGGCTCCACGGCGGCGTGCTGCGCAACCCGATCCAGGCGCTTGCGGAAATCATCGCCACGCTGCACACGCCCGAAGGACGGGTGAACGTGCCGGGCTTTTACGATGCCGTGCTCGACGTGCATCCGTGGGAACGGGAGGAATTGACGAAGCTCGGGGCGGACGAGAAAAGCTACAAAGAATTCCTCGGGATCGACGCGTTTTATACCACCCCCGGGTTTACGCCGTTCGAAGCGCTGCGGTTTCAACCGACGCTTGAGTTCAACGGCATCGGCGGAGGCTACCAAGGCGAAGGCACCAAGACCGTCATCCCGAGCAAGGCCTTCGCGAAAATCAGCTGCCGTCTCGTGCCGAATCAGGAGCCCGAAAAAATTAAGCAGCTCGTGATGGATACGATCCGCGCCCGCACGCCGTCGGGCGTAAAGGTCGAGTTCGTGGACCAGCACAAGGGCGATCCCTATGTCGTGGTTCCGCCCGACCGGTCCAATACGCCCAAGGATCAGTCGCCCGTGCTCGCTCGGGCGTTTCGCGCGGCGGACAAGGCCGTAACCGAGGTCTGGGGACGAGCGCCGCTGTATTTGCGCGAGGGGGGCAGCGTGCCGATCATCGCCCAAATCAAGCAAGTCACGGGGCTGGACTCGGTGATGTTCGGGCTGTTTCTGCCCGAGGACAATCTCCACGCGCCGAACGAGAGCTTCAATCTCGATGTGATGAAAAAAGGCATCGAGACGTCGCGACGCGTATTGGCGGCTCTGGCGGAATAGTTCGCCGGATTGGCGTACAAAAAAGCCCCGGAAGTTTTCCGGGGCTTTTTGTTTTCCAAAATGGATCGGGGCGGGCGGCGTTACTTCGACTTTACGACCACGAGGTCGACGCGGCGGTCTTTTTCCATGGTGGCCGCATCGGCATTGGCCTTGGCCTCGAGGCTGCCCTTCGAATTCGCCTCGAGCTTGTCGGCGGCGACGCCGATGGAGAGCAGGTATTTTTTCACGGCATTGGCGCGGCGGTCACCGAGGCCGAGGTTGTATTCGGCGGTGCCGCGCCAATCGCAATGCCCCTCGAGCAGCAGGCGCATACCTGGATTGGTTTCCAGATAGGCTTTCGCGTTCTTGAGCTTCTCGCGTTCGCTCGGCTTGATCGAGGACTGGTCGAAATCGAAATACACGGTGTTCGCCGCCAGCGCCTCGCGGTTCTGCCCGGTGAGCGGATCGAACGGATCGCGTTCGGCGAGGCCCGTGTTGAGGTCGGAGACGGTGGAGAGGTTGCTCGGAGCGATGTTGCTGCCACCCGACTGGGGGCCCATCATGGTTGCATTCGGATCGGGCCGGGCGGGCTTTTTGCTGCAGCCCGCGAGGACAAACGCGGCGCTGGCGAGGACGAGGCAAAGTTTCTTCGAGACAAGTTTCATGAGAAAGAGAATGGTGTGGACGCTGAGAAAAACCTTTGCGCAAACCGCTCTGTCCCCGCAAGGCTTTTAGACGGTCTTTTTCGGCTCGATCAGGCCGACCTCCAGTGCGTAGCGGGTCAGGCTCGCGACGTCGTGGAGGTTGAGCTTTCGCATGAGGTTGGTGCGGTGGTTGTCCACGGTCTTGACGCTGATGCCGAGCTTGGCGGCGATTTCCTTGGTGCTGTGGCTCTCGGCGACCAGCTGGAGGATCTCGCGTTCACGGTCGGTGAGGAAGTCGGGCGCGCTGCTGGTGGCCGGATTGGCCACGACATTGCGGAGCAGGGATGCGACGGCGGGACCGAAATAGGTGCCGCCGTTGGCCACGGTCTCCAGCCCTTTCTTGAATTCGAAGAGGCCGGCGGTTTTTTCGACGAAACCGTGCGCGCCGGCCTCGAGCATTTCACGGACCAGCACGGGGTTCTCGTGACCGGAGAACACGAGCACGCGCATCCGGGGAAGCTTCTTGCTGATGCGCCGGAGAATGTCGACGCCGTTGAGTCCGGGAAGCTTCGCGTCGAGGACGCAGATGTCGGGACTGGTTTCGAGGCAGAGCTGCACGGCGGACTGACCGTCGCCCGCTTCGCCGACGAGCGTGTAGTTAGCGTCAAGCCGAAGGATTTCCACCAGCATTTCGCGGATAGCGGTCTGGTCTTCGATGATGACGAGTCGTTTCATGTGCGGCTGGATGGGAAAGGCACGGTGGTGGGCCGGCCGGGATTCGAACCCGGAACCAATTGCTTAAAAGGCAACTGCTCTACCATTGAGCTACCAGCCCCCCAAACCGTGAGAAGGAGACAAATGGGTTTTGGTCACGGGGGTTGGCAAGGAATTTCGCCCTGAATGAAGCGAGCCGCCATTGACCGCACCCGGCGTGACGCCTATTCAGGCCATTCTTTCGCCACAACTTGGGAACAATTCAAAAATATACCCATCAGAGCGAGGCAGACCGCATGTCCTCCAAAATTCAAGAAGTTGCCTTCGATCGCACCCTCGTGGACCGGTTTAAAAACGGTGATCAGTCGGCCTTCGATGAAATGGTGTCGCGCTACTGGGATCGGATCTATTCGATGGTGCACCAGTTGCTGCGGAACCAGCAGGATGCCGAGGAAGTGACGCAGGACGCGTTTATCCGGGCCCACCGGGGCCTGGCCAATTTCCGTGGCGACTCGGCGTTTTCCACGTGGCTCTACCAGATTGCGACCAATTTGGCGCGCAACCGCTACTGGTATTGGTGGCGCCGCAAACGGGACAAGTCCGTCTCGTTTGACGCCCCCGTGAGCGCGGAAAACGACATGACCCTCGCCGACATCATACCCGCCGAGGTCGAATCGCCGGACGACATCACCGTCAACCAAGAGTTCGTCGCCCGCATCGCCCAGGGGATGGAAAAAATTTCAGCGAAACACCGCGAGATACTCGTTTTGCGCAATATCAAGAACCTGTCCTACGAGGAAATTGCCGCCATTCTGGGCATTTCCGTGGGCACTGTAAAAAGCCGGATTGCCCGGGCGCGAGAAAGCCTCCGCTCGAAACTCGGCGAGGACTTCAAAACCTGATACCACACCGACGACCATGAAAGATTCGGAATTCATCGAACTGCTTAACCTATATCTCGACCACGAAATCAGTGCCGATAACGCGGCCCGCCTGGAGGCCGAAGTACAGGGCAACCCGGAACGTCGCCGCGTCTACCTGCAATACTGCCGCATGCAGAAAGCCTGCACGCGGCTCGCCAAGGATTTCAACGGGCAAGAAGCCGGTGATGCGAAGCACGAACGCAAAGTCATCGCCTTCGATCCGTCGGGCCGCAGCGCCTGGGGCCCGGGGATCTTGGCCGCGGGCGGCCTGATGGCTGCCGCCTGTGTCGCCCTCGTTTTGCTCAACCGCTCATCTGGTCCGACGCCCCCGGCGGTCGCGGCGCCGACGGTTGCGACGATGCAAGGGACCGCGGTCCCCGTCGCCGCGCAGATGGAAACCAGCGTGATTATGTCCCAGTCGCGAAACCTCGCCGATTATGCAGCCATTGCCCGCACCGTGACCGTGCCGGCGGCCCGGCGGAACGACCTGCAACCGGTGCTGGCCATTCGGGCGCGCGCGCTGGGCTGGGACGTTAACCCGGGAAACCAGGTGGGGGCGTCCGATTTGCCCACCCAGCTGGATTGGATCAGCGGTCTGAAAATCGCCCCGCTGCAGCGCGTGCAGGCAGAGGATTTGCGCTTCGAGGCCCGTCCGTTGGACCCAACGAAGAATCCGACCTATCACAGCCGCAGCCGGCCCGACCTCCAAGGCGTGGTCGAAATGACGGCTTTCCAGTTTCAAAAATAGATTTTCCGGGTCCGTTACCGAAGGCGGGCTCCGAGCCCGCCTTTTTTGGGCCGAGTCGGCAGCCGTCCCAACCCGGCCGTCACGGGTGAGTTTTTGAGGAAAACCGCCGCCTCCGCCGTTCAGTTCAGCGCGCGCTTAATCAGCGCTTCGGTGGTCGCCTTCGCCCCGAGGGCCAGCGCAGCGTGGCGCACGGCCTGGTCGGCATCGGCCCCCTTGTAGCCCAGCGCAACGAGCGCGGAGACCGCGTCGCGGTGGGCGCTTTGACCGGTCGGCGCAGGGGCGGGATCCGACCCGAGTTCGGGAGAGCCACTGTCGGTGGCACCCACCTTGGCCCGCAGCTCCACGACCAACCGCTCCGCCGTCTTCTTGCCGATGCCGGGTACCTTGGAAAGCGAGGCGATATCGCCCGCGCGGATCGCACTCTCCAGCGACGACAACGACAACCGGCTCATGATCCCGAGCGCGCCCTTGGGACCGACACCGGTCACATGCTCGATCATCAGCCGAAAAAAATCCCGCTCCGCCTGCGTGGTGAAGCCGTAGAGCGTATGGGCGTCCTCGCGGTAAATCACGAGGGTGTGGAGTTTCACGATCGCTCCCGGCAAGGGGAGTTTCTCGGCTGTGGTGACGGGCACGTTCACCTCATAGCCGAAGCCATTGAGCTCGATGATGGCGTGGAGCGGCGTTGCGGCGGCGAGGGTGCCTTGGATCGAGGTGATCATGGGGTGGGGAGGGGCGCGGCCGCGGCTTACTTCAGGCCGAGCACGTCCTGCATGTCGTAGACGCCGGGTTTTTGCGTGACCACCCACTGTGCGGCCCGCAGGGCGCCCCGCGCGAAGATTCCGCGATCACTGGCCTTGTGGGTCAGTTCGACGCGTTCGCCGAGCGCGGCGAACATCACCGTATGGTCGCCGACGACATCGCCGCCACGCAGAGCGTGGATGCCCACCTCGGTTGACGTGCGCTCGCCGACGATCCCTTCGCGTCCGTGGCGGAGCGCCGCGGCGGTCAATTTGCGTTCTTCGAGGATAATTTCCAGCAGCCGCGCGGCCGTACCGCTGGGCGCGTCTTTTTTGAACCGGTGGTGCATCTCAATCACCTCGGCATCGTAGTCCGCGCCGAGCACACCCGCGGCGCGGCGCGTAAGGGCGAAGAGCAGATTGACGCCGACGGAGAAATTCCCGGCCCACACGCACGGCACGTGGGCGGCGAGGGCAAGCAGGTGTTTTTTCTCCTCGGCAGAATGCCCGGTCGTCCCGAGGACGACGGGTTTGTTTTGGGCCACCGCCAGTTCCAGGACGCCGCGGGTCGCCTGGTGCGAGCTGAAGTCGACGATCACATCGCAGCGCAGAAGTTCTCCGGCGAGGTCGTCGCCGGCATCGACGGCGGCGCCGACCGTGAGGCCTAGTTCCTTGGCGGCGGCCGCGAGGGCGTGGCCCATGCGGCCCTTGGAGCCGTTGATCAAAATCGAGAGTGGCATGATGGCGGGAAACCTATTTTCCGAGGGCGGCGAGGGCCTGTTCGAGGATTTTCGCGTTGGCCGGGCTCATGTCGCACAAGGGTTCGCGCACCTCGGCGGAGGCGATAATCCCGGCGCGCAAGACCGCGGCCTTGATCGGCACCGGATTCGGCTCGATGAAGAGGGTCTTGAAGATCGGGTAGAGTTTGCGGTGCAGCTTGGTCGCTTTGGCGAAATCGTTGGCGAGGGCGAAACGCACGAGTTGCGAGACCTCGCGGACGAAGAGGTTGGACGCGACGCTGATCACGCCTTCGGCTCCGACGGCCATGAACGGCAAGGTCAGGGAATCGTCGCCACTCAGGACCGTGATGTCGGTCCCGAGCGCCTGCTTGAGTTGGTCCACGCGGTCGACGCTGCCGCCGGCTTCCTTGATCCAGCGAACGTGCGCGTATTTTGCGCGGAGCCGTTCCACCACCGGCACGCCAATCTCGATACCGCAGCGACCGGGGATGGAGTAGAGAATGATCGGTTTGTCGGTGGCCTCGGCCACGGCGCAAAAATGCCGGAAGAGGCCTTCGGGACTCGGCTTGTTGTAATAAGGCGCCACCACCAGCATCGCGTCGGCGCCGGCTGCGTGGGAAAGTTTCGTCAGGTCCACCGCCTCATGCGTGGAGTTGGAGCCGGTGCCGGCGATCACCGGCACGCGGCCGGCGGCATGGGCGACGACGGCGCGGATAATGTCGAGGTGCTCCTCGTGGGAAACGGTGGGCGACTCGCCGGTGGTGCCGACCGGCACCAAGCCGTCGACCCCCCCTTTGATTTGAAAGGTGACGAGTTTTTTGAGGCTGGCGTAGTCAACCTGGCCCTTGGAAAAGGGCGTTACGAGCGCAGTGATCGTGCCGGTGAGCGGGCGGAGTTTCATGGGAGCAGGCAATGATGCCTTGCGGAACAGAGCAGGGCGAAATAGGGAATCCGCAACGCTTTTTTACCCATGCCGATCGTCACACCGCACACCGAAATCATCAACGACCTGCTAAAGCTCGCCGTGGACAGCGGGGTGAGTGACATCATTATCAAATCGAACAAGCCCGGCTACGTCCGCCTCTCCGGCAAGCTCAAGCCGGTCGATATGGACCCGATCACCTGCCCTGAGGCCCAAGCGTGGGTCGATGAGCACGTGCCGAAGGTATTCAAGGCGAAATGGGATGACCTCGGCCAAGTGGATTTCGCCTATGCGTGGGAGGGCATCGGGCGTTTCCGCGTGAATGCGTTTCACCAGCGCGGGCTCGTGAGCATCGTGTTGCGGCATATTAAGAGCACCGTGCCCACTTTTGACCAACTCGGACTCGGCGCGACGCAGGACGCGCTGATCAAACTGGTGCAGGCAAAGGACGGCATTCTCCTCGTTTGCGGCGCGACCGGCTCCGGCAAGAGCTCTACGATGGCGGCGATGATGAACTGGGTAAACCAGAACATGGACAAACACATCGTCACGATCGAGGACCCGATCGAATACACGTTTCCCGACGACAAATCGCTGTTTCAGCAGCGCGAAATCGGTCTCGATGTGCCGAGCTTCGAGTTGGCGATCAAGGCCGTGCTCCGCCAGAATCCCGACATCATCCTCATCGGCGAAATGCGCGACCGCGAGACCTTCGAAACCGCAATCAGCGCGGCGGAAACGGGCCACCTGGTGTTTTCGACGATGCACGCGGCGACCGTGGCGCAATCGCTCACGCGGCTCTTCGAGTTCTTCCCGCCCGAGGAACAGATCCAGGCGCGGCGCGCGATCTCCGGCTCTTTGCGCGGTTTCGTTTGCCAAAAACTTGTGCCCAAAATCGACGGCAACGGTCGCCAGCCCGTGAATGAAATTCTTACGGCCGACGCGACGGTGAAAAACCTCATCCTCGAGGGGCAGTTCGAGAAAATCCAAGGCCTCTTGGACGGCAGCAGTGATTCGGCCAGTTTCTCGTTCAACAAGGATCTCTACCGGCTCTGGAAAGCCGGCACGATCGGGAAGGCCGAGGCCCTGCGCTTCTCGCCGAATCCGCAGGCGTTGGAAATGAATTTCAAAGGTATTTTCATCAAATCCTGATGCAGACTGCGCGGTCGGCAGCGGTGCTCCTGTTCGCGGCGATCGCGGTCGCCGCGGAGAGCCCGTCGGGCGCAACGCCCGCTGCGCCGCCGGCCGACGACAGTATCGCGGCCGCGAAGCGCGATCTCGAAGCAATCAAAGCGGCGCGAGGAATGACCGCGCCACCGCCCGCCGGCGTGCCCTTGTTCACGACGCCCGCGCTGCACAGTGACGCGCCGGGCCCGAAGCGGATGGAACTTCCGCGGCCGGAGGCGGAAGCGGCCGCGGCGAAGAAATCCGCAAACTGGCTGGTCGACGCGATGACCGCGAAACCGGTCCGTACTGCGGGTGAAAAAGGCCTGCGGAACGAGGCAACCGCCGGCGCAGCGGACATCGCGGATGCGGGCGAAAACGATCCCGCAGAGCGCCGCTTGGCCACCGAGAAGACGGAGCGTCGCGAGGCACGAACGCACCCCAAGCCTATTATTAACCCACTGGCGGACTTCATGGCCGGTTGGATGACGCCGCAGGACTTCAAGCTGCTCCAGTCCGAACCGGGCGCGGGCGATGCCACCGGTTGGGTAGCACGGGGAGAGTCGTCGTTCGGGGGACGCTCGTCGGGTGAAGCGGCCGGGACGAGCGCCGTGGGCAGGGTCGAACGCAACCTACCGGGGCGGTCGGCCGCTCCGCCCCGGGGAAATCCGTTCCTGCAGGACTTTGCAGGGGCGACCGACCCACTGACCGCCAACCGCGGCGCGACCGCTGCGCCACCAGCGGCGACGAGCGTCCCGCCGCCCCAATCCGTGGTGCCACCGCCCGTGATACCCGCGCCGCCGCCGCCGCCCTCAGCTCTGCCCGCGTTCGTGAAGCCGAATGACGACGCGAAGTATTTCAAGCCGCTCAAACGTTTTTAGGGCTTGGATTTCCGCGGGGCGGGCGATTGTCTCGTGAGTTCCAATCATGGCACTGGCATTTTTATTTGCAGGACAGGGAGCCCAGAAGGTCGGCATGGGCAAATCGCTGTATGATCAGTCGGCCGCGGCGCGCGCGCTTTACGACGAAGCCGGACGCGTGCTTGGCTGGGATTTGGCCCAGGTAAGCTTCACCGGCCCCGAGGCGGATCTGACGCAGACCAAGGTCTGTCAGCCGGCGCTGTTTGTGCACGGCCTTGCGCTCGTGGCCGCCTTGCGCGAGCAGGGCAAACTGCCGGCCGGCGAGCCGAAGTTCGCCCTCGGGCTGAGCCTCGGCGAGGTCACCGCTTATTGCGCGGCCGGGGTGTTTGATTTCGCCACCGGCCTGCGGGTCGTGGCCGAACGCGGCCGCCTGATGCAACAGGCGTGCGAGCAGACGACCGGTGGAATGGCGGCCATCATCGGCGAGGATCGCGCCAAGGTCGCGGAACTCTGCGCGGAATTCGACATCGAGGCCGCCAATTTCAACGCCCCCGGACAGATCGTTGTCTCCGGCGAGAAATCCAAAATCGACGCCGCGGTGACCGGCGCCAAGGCCCGCGGCATGAAGAAGGTCATCCCGCTCGTGGTCGCTGGGGCGTATCACTCCCGGCTGATGGAGCCGGCGCGCGCCGCCTTCGCGGGGTATTTGGACACCGTTCCGTTCAACGCGCCCCAGTTCACCGTCCTCACGAATACGACCGGCCAGACCGTCAGCGAGCCCGCGGCGATCAAGGCTGCGCTTGTGAAACAGGTTGTTTCGGCGGTGTTGTGGGAGGACTGCATGAGAAGTGTCGCGGCTGCCGGGGCGACGGCGTTCTGGGAATTTGGCCCGGGCGGGGTCCTCGCCGGACTCGCGCGCCGCACCGAAAAAACCTGGAGCGTGACGAGCTTCGCCGAATTTACCGATCTGACCACCGCAGCCTGAACGATGTCCGCCAACTACACCCGCAATTTCTGCATCATCGCTCACGTCGATCATGGCAAGACCACGCTCTCCGACCGCCTGCTCGAATACACCAATACGGTTTCGATGCGCGTGATGACCGCGCAGCACCTCGACTCGATGGATCTCGAGAGGGAGCGCGGCATCACCATCAAGTCGCACCCGGTCACGATGACGTATCGCGCCAAGGACGGGCACGACTACAAACTCAACCTGATGGACACCCCGGGCCACGTGGATTTTTCCTACGAGGTCTCGCGCTCGCTCGCCGCCTGCGAAGGCGCGGTGCTCCTGATCGACGCCGCGCAGGGCGTCGAGGCGCAGACGGTGGCCAATGCCCACCTCGCTTTCAGCCAGAAACTGAAGGTCATCCCGGTCATCAACAAGATCGACCTGCCGAGCGCGAACCTCGAACTCTGCACGCGGCAGCTCGAAGATATTCTCACGATTCCCGCCGAGGAAGCGATCTTGGCGAGCGGCAAGTCGGGCATCGGCATCGTCGACATCCTCGAGGCCGTCGTGGCGCGCGTGCCGCCGCCGCGCTGGCAGGAGTATCCGCAGACGCGCTGCCTCGTCTTTGATTCGCTCTACGATTCCTACCGCGGGTGCATCGCCTACGTGCGTATATTCTCGGGCTCGATCAAGGCCGGCGATATGATGATGCTCATGAGCACCGGGCAAAAGGCCGAGGTGAAGGAAGTCGGAGTCTTCATGCCGAAGATGGAGAAAATCGCAGCGCTTGGCGCGGGCGACGTGGGCTACATCGTTTCGAGCATCAAAACCCCCGCCGACGTGAAGACCGGCGACACCATCACCATCGCAAGCAAGCCCGCGACGGAGATGCTGCCCGGTTACAAAGAGGTGCGTCCGCTGGTCTTCTGCGGTCTCTATCCGCTCGAGAGCGACGACTACGAGAAGCTCAAGGCTGCGCTCGGTCGCCTGCGGCTAAACGATGCGGCATTCGTCTACGCGTCGGAAAGCTCACTCGCGCTCGGTTTCGGCTTCCGCTGCGGTTTCCTCGGACTCCTGCACATGGAGATCATCCAGGAGCGCATCCGCCGCGAGCACGACGTCGAGATCATCTCCACCTATCCGAGCGTGATCTATCACGTTATCAAGCACGGCGGCGACCTCATCGAAGTCGACAATCCGGTAAACATGCCGGACCCCGGCACGATGATCGAAATCCGCGAGCCCACGATTCGCGCGCAGATCATTCTGCCGAACGAGTCGATGGGCGACATCCTCTCGCTGATCATGGAAAAACGCGGCGTGTGCGATCACACGGACACGCTGGACATGAACCGCGTGATGCTGAAGTGCTCTCTGCCGCTCAACGAAATCCTCGTCGATTTCAACGACCGCCTGAAGAGCATCACCCACGGCTACGGCTCGATGGACTACGAACTCGGCGACTACATGGCCGCCGACCTCGTGAAGATGGACATCATGATCAACGGCGATCCCGTCGACGCGTTTTCCTGCATCGTGCACCGCAGCAATGCGGACAACCGCGGCCGCTCGCTCTGCGAAAAACTCGCCGAGATCATCCCGCCGCAGATGTTCAAAGTCGCGATCCAGGCCGCCATCGGCGGCAAGATCATCGCCCGCGACAACGTGAAGGAAATGCGCAAGGACGTGACTTCGAAGTGCTATGGCGGTGACATCAGCCGCAAGCGCAAGCTCCTCGACAAGCAGAAAGAGGGCAAAAAGAAGATGAAACAGATCGGCAAAGTCTCCATTCCCCCGGACGCCTTCATCAAGGTGCTCCAAAACAACTGACGACCCTCCGCCATGTTCGGCCTCTTTCAATCGCAGGAAAAAAAGATGCGGGAAAATGCCGCCAACTGGCTCGAACTCGCGGAGCGGGTCTACCATTTCCGGCGCGACGTGCTGCCGGCCGCCGAGGTCGGCGAGCTGCAGTCGCACATGGCCGGACTGCGCTCGCTCCTCAAGGAGCGGGCGGGCGCCGAGAAGCTGAAGCTCGCCATTGAGGCGACCGAAGAAGTCCTGCGGCGCACCGGCGGAGCCGTGTATCCGAAAAGCGCGCTGGTCGAGAACGTCGATTTCTTCCTCGTGGCCGCGATTGTGATTCTCGGCATCCGCACGTATTTCGTGCAGCCCTTCAAGATTCCGACGAACTCGATGTGGCCGACCTACAACGGCATGACGCCCGAGGTCTTCGCCAAGCCGGCGGACGAACCGTCCTCGGCGGCGGTGGCGGCCCGCGCCGTCCTGTTCGGGGCTTGGCCGCATCGGCTCGATGCGCCGGGCGATGGCGAAGTGCTGGTGCCGGTGGGCGGAGGGCAGAGCCGCGGGGCGGTTCACTCGCGGATCGTCCCGGGCCGGTCGTGGTTGGTCATCCCGACCGACCTGCGCGAATACACGTTCTTCGTCGGCGACAAACCGGTGACGGTCCGCGTGCCGCTCGATTTTGACATGGACTGGGTCGTGTCCGAGGCGCTGCTCGCCCCGGGGCAACGCTACTCCACGCAGAATTTCAATGCCGCGGTCCGGCGGAAAATGGAAGCCGGCAGTCTCGAAGTGCGGGTGATTGACGGGGAGCGCGTGAATTGTATCCGCACCGGTCGGACCGTGCGCGCGGGCGAGCGGTTTCTTTCCTTCGATGAACTGACGGGGGACCAGCTGTTCGTCGACCGTATGAGCTATCATTTCGTGCGTCCGGAGCCCGGTCAGGGTTTTGTGTTCCGCACCAGCAACATTCCCGGCATCGCCAACACCTACGGCGACCAATACTACATCAAGCGCCTCGTCGGCACGCCCGGGGACGAAATCGAAATCGTCGCCGGCAAAGCCAACGGCGACGGTGTAACCGTCGTGAAAGCGGCGGGCACCGGCGTCCTGTTGCGCAACGGCCGCCCGATCGAGGGGGCCGGGGCGTTTCAGGGGAACAACGAGCAGAGCGGAAACTACGGTGGCTATCAGCCGCTGGGCATTTTGGCTCTCGGAGAGAAAGCCAAGGTTCCCCCCGGCCAGTTTCTCGCCCTCGGCGACAACTCGGGTAACAGCGCCGACGGACGCTACTGGGGCTTCGTGCCCGGCAAGGACGTCGCCGGCCGGCCGCTGTTCATCTATTTCCCTTTCACGAAACACTGGGGCCCGGCGCGCTAGGACGCCCGCCGGGTAAGGACGAGGGGAGGGGGCTGAGGGCTGGCAGGCAGTCGAAATTGACTGGGTCCGCCGCGTGGCTTACGGAAGCGCAGGGCGGAGCGGCGTGCGGCGGTCAGGGGCGACGGGGTAAACGGCGGAGTGCTTTTCGAGCGACGCGATCAGGCCGGTCATGAGGCGACGGAGTTCGCCCGGCTCGGTGGTGGCCAGGTTGATCTGCTCAAACGGATCGCGGCCGAGGTGGTAGAGCTGGTAGTGAGAATTCTCCGACGCCGCGGACGGAAAGTAGTGATAGACGACTTTCCACGCGCCGTCCCGGTAGCTCGTCCAGTAATCGCTGCGGTGCGGCGCGTGGGGATAATGCATGAGGAAAGTCTCGGCGCGCTCCGGATCGCGGCGACCGGCGAGCAGCGGATCGAGGCGCGCGCCGTCGACGACGTGGCCGCGTGGGGCCGCGGTACCGGTCACGCCGAGGATCGTGGGGAATAAATCCATCACCGCCGCCTGTTGGCGCTGGATCGCACCGGCGGAGATAGGGAGACGCTGCTGGTTCGCGTGGCCGGCCGCGGGCTTGGCCCAGGCGGCGATGAACGGCACGCGCATGCCGCCTTCGTAGTGCGAGCCTTTCTTGCCGCGCAGCGGGGCGGCGCAGGCGACGGCGTGTTCGTGACCGAGCGGGGCATCGGAGCCGTTGTCGCCAAGGAAGAAGATCAGTGTGTTTTCGGCGATGCCGAGGGCTTCGAGCTGATCAAGGAGGTCGCCGAGCGATTTATCCATGCCCTCGACGAGCGTGGCGAAGGCCTGCGCGTTGGCGGGCTTGCCGGAGTTTTTGTAGTTGGCCGCGAAACGCGGGTCGGCCTGAAACGGCGAATGCACGGCGTAGTGCGCGAAATAGAGGTAGAACGGCTGGCCGGCCTTGGCGGCGAGGCTGACGTGCGACTTGGCCTCGAGCGTGAGCGCTTCCGTCAGGAAGAGATCGGTGCCATGGTATTTGGCGAGGTGCGGGACGGCGCTGGAGGCACGCTTGCCGCCGTGGCCGAAATTTTCCTTCGCGAAGTAGCTGCCGGGCGCGCCGATGGAAGCGCCGCCAACATTGGTGGCGAAGCCAAGGGTGAGCGGGTCCGCGCCTTCCGATGCGCGGGGACCAAAGTGACCTTTACCCACGTGGATGGTCTTGTAACCGCCGGCCTGCAACAGAGCGGGCAAGGTGACATCGCCGCGCTTAAGGCCCCGCCAGTTCCAATCCGGTGCGCCGTTGGGCCCGGCGTTGTCGGTGTCAGGATTGATCCAGTTCGTGGTGCGATGGCGTGCGGCGTTCTGGCCGGTCATGATCGCGAGCCGGGTCGGTGAACACACGCTCATCGCGCAGAACTGATTGAAGCGGATGCCGCGTGCAGCCAGGCGCTCCATGTTCGGCGTGCGGTAGAAATCGTTAAGCGGATAACGTTTCGCCTGGCCGGCGGCGTCGGTCAAAAACGGCAACGACGTGTCCATCACCCCCATGTCGTCGACGAGAAAGACGACGATGTTCGGGCGGGCCGCCGGAGCGGGCGCGGCGGCCGCAGGGGCCAGCAGGGACGCGAAAAGGAAAAGGGCGAAGCGGGGTTTCATGGGGGAAATTGGGGGAGGAGGGTGATGCAGCTGTCCGCGAGGTTGCGGGTGCGCCGTGCCGAGGCGAATCCGAAGGTGAAAAAACGCGCACAGGCGGGCCCGTGGCCCTCCCTCTTTTTTTTGGCCGCCGAGATAGGCGATTGAATTTGGCGGGGACGTTCGGCACTTTGGCCTGATGCATACCGGCCGTCTTTCCTTCATCGCGAGCCTTCTGGCTCTGTCATTCACGCCATTGGTCTGGGCCGGCGAGGCCACGCCCGTGGCGGATCCGGGGTTCAGCCTCGACAAGATGGACCGCTCGGTCGACCCGCGCGCCGATTTCGCCAAATACGCCGCCGGCGGCTGGTACGCCCGCAACGAGATTCCCGCAGACAAGTCCCGCTGGGGCGGTTTCAACGAGCTGACCGAGAGCAACTGGACGAAAGTGCGCGGCGTCGTCGAAGTGGCTGCCGCCGCGCCCGGGGCGCCGGGCAGCATCAGCCAGAAGGTCGGCGATTTTTTCACTTCCGCAATGGACACCGCCGCCATCAACGCCCGTGGCCATCAACCGCTGGACGCCGAGTTCGCCGCCATCGGCGGGGCCCAATCCGTCGCGGAGCTTTTTACGGTCGTCGCGCGGATTCGGCTCAGCTTGGGCAGCCCCTTTCTCAGCGTGGCGTTTTATCCCGACCAGAAGCAGAGTGACCGCTACGGCTTCTATCTTTTTCAGGGCGGGATGAGCCTGCCGTCGAAGGACTATTATTTCTCGGAAAAGTTCGCGCGCGAGCGTTGGGAATTTCTGGGACACGTGGCGAAGATGTTTGAACTCGCCGGAGCGACGCGCGGGGTCGCTTACCAAAATGCCGAAACCGTCTTCGCGCTGGAGAAAGCGCTCGCTGCGCAGGCCAAGCTCCCGGTGGAGCTTCGGGATCGTCTGGCCAACTACAACAAGATGACCATTGCCGCCGCTGTCGCGGCCTACCCGGGGGTGCCGCTCGCCCCGTTGATGACGGGCCTCGGGGTGCCGGCGTCGGTCACCGAAGTGATCGTCGGGCAACCGAAGTTTTTTGAAGGCCTGTCCGCGGTGTTGCTCGCGACGCCACTCGCCGATCTGAAAACCTACGCGCGCTGGCATCTTTTGACGGAGGCCGCCCCGCATCTGGCGTCGTCGTTCGACGACGAGAATTTTCGTTTTTTCGGCACGGTGCTGAACGGCACGCCGCAACAGGAGCCGCGCTGGCAGCGCGCCACGAAGATCGTGGATGCCTCCGTCGGTGAGGCGCTCGGCCAGCTTTACGTCGCAAAACACTACCCGCCCGCAGCCAAGGCCCGCATGGACGAAATGATCCGCAATATCCGCGCGGTCTTTCGGGAGCGCATCGAGAAACTCGAGTGGATGTCCGCGCCGACCCGCGCCAAAGCCCTCGCCAAATTTGACCGCTTCGAACCGATGATTGGGTTTCCCGCAAAGTGGCGCGACTACTCGGCCGTCGAGGTCCGCCGCGACGATTATTTCGGCAACGTCGTGCGCGCGAAGCAGGCCGCGGCCCGGCGCCAGATCGACCGCACGGGCCAGGGGGTCGATCGCAGCGAGTGGGGGATGACACCGCCGACGGTCAACGCCTACTACTCGCCGGTGACGAACCAGATCGTTTTCCCGGCCGGTATTCTCCAGCCTCCGTTCTTCGATTTTACGATGGATGACGCGGTGAATTACGGGGCGATCGGGGGGGTTATCGGCCACGAGATCACGCATGGGTTCGACGACCAAGGCCGGCGTTCCGACGCCGACGGCAATCTCACGGATTGGTGGACGGCCGAAGATGCCGCGAAATTCCGCGAGCGAGCGCAGAAACTCGTCGAGCAGTTCAACAACTACCAGGCGCTGCCGGGGCTCGCGATCAACGGCCAGCTCTCGCTCGGAGAGAACATCGGCGACCTCGGCGGGACCTCGATCGCGTTTGAGGCGCTCCAGCGTTCACTGGTCGGAAAAGAGAAGAAGCTGATCGACGGTCTGACGCCGGAGCAGCGCTTCTATGTGTCGTGGGCGCAGCAATGGCGCACGAAGTTCCGCGACGATGCGATGCGCCTGCAGATCGCCCGCGGCCCGCACGCCCCGGGAAACTTCCGGGCCTTCGGTCCGCTAGTGAATCAGCAGGAATTTTTCGACGCCTTTGGGATCAAGGAAGGCGACCCGATGTGGCGAAAACCGGCTGACCGCTGCGAGATTTGGTGAGGCGGAGTCGCGGGGGCGCCCAGGCTCGGGCTAAGTGTCGCGACCCGGACGATGGGTGACGCGGTTGCGCCGGGTGCCCGCGAGCCAACGTCCGACTCGCCTGGCGGGCACTCGCCGCACCTTGCTCGCCGCTACCGGTCATTGCCTGCTTCGTTTCTGCCGTGTCGTTGCACTAGTGCGGAATGGGGTCGTTGCGGCGGACGGTTTTGCCCTCCCAGATCGCTTCGTCGGTTGTGCGGTCGTAGGTGAGCACGCGGCTGGCGCTGTTGGGCGCGGGCGGACGGTCGATTTTCGGCAGCCACTTTTTGTGCTCGGCGATCACGGCGGCGTGCGCGGGCTTCGCAGCGAGGTTGGTCCACTCGTTGGGGTCGTTCTGCATGTCGTAGAGTTCCTCGGTATCGTCGGCGTAGCGGATGTAGCGCCAGCGCTCGCTGCGGATACCGTGGTTGCCCTGATTGTGGCTGGTGATCGCCGGACGCTCGCGCCGGGTGTCCGCGTTCTTGAGCTGGGGGACGAGGCTGACGCCATCGAGGTCGGTGCGGGCCGGAAGGTGGGCAAGATCGATCAAGGTCGGGTAGATATCAAGGAGCTCGGCGGGCTGGAGCACACGCTGGCCGCCCGTCACGCCGGGGCCGGCGAAGAGGAGGGGTACTTTCGTGCCGCGGTCCCAGAGCGTGTTCTTGCCGGTGATTTCTTTTTCGCCGAGGTGCCAGCCGTGATCGCCCCAGACGACGACGATGGTGTTGTCGGCGAGGCCGGCCTCGTCGAGGGCGACGAGGAGGCGGCCGATCTGGGCATCGACAAAACTGGTAGAGGCGAGATAACTGCGGACGAGGTTGCGCCACTGGTTGTTTTCCTTGACCCACTGGAGGCGGGGCTCGGGCAGACTCCAGTGCAGATACCACGAAAACCGCGGGGTGTCGGTGCGGTCGTTTTCAAGGATCTTGGGCAGGACGCTGTCGTCGTCGGGGTAGAGATCGAACCACTTCTGCGTCGCGTAGCAGGGCACATGGGGGAGGAAGAAACCGGCGGCGAGGAAGAAGGGCTGGTCCTTGGGGGCGGACTTGATCTGGTCGACGGTCCAGCTGGCGACCTGGTAGTCGCCCTTGCCGGTGTCGTCGTTGTCGAGGGGCCAGACGCCCCAGTCCATGAGCGGGTTGTTGCCCATGGGGGTGGCAGGAATGAGTTTTTTCGGTGGCTTGGTGCCGACGCCGCCGTAGGGCGCGGTGACTTGAAACTCGGGGCGGGCCGGGGCGTTGCCGGCCGGGGCCGCTGAGGCTTTGGCCTTGGCTTTGGCGGCGGCACCGCCACCACCGCCGCCGGTGCCGCCGTGGTAGATTTTACCGGTGGCGGCCGTGCGGTAGCCGTGGTCGGCGAAGTGCTGCGGGAGGGCGACGCGGTCCTTCCACTCGGGCAGCGTGCGGAACCACGGGGAGAGGCCGTAGATGCCGGTGGTGGTCGGGCGCAGGCCGAGGAGCAGGCTGGTGCGCGACGGGTTGCAAAGCGGGGCCTGGCAGTGGGCGTTGAGAAAGGTGGTGCCGCGTGCGGCGAGGCGGTCGAGGTTGGGCGTCTTCGCCATAGGGTGGCCTCCGAGGTGACCGATCCAATCGTTCTGGTCGTCGATGGCGATGAAGAGGACGTTGGGTTTTTGCGGCGCGGCGGCGGCGGTGGCGGAGGGCGGGGCGAAACCGAGGCCGGCGAGCGCGGCGCAGAAGAGAAGGCGGGATTTCATGGGAGAAAGGCAAACGT
>JBIKOK010000376.1:0-4116 GCA_044358025.1 Opitutaceae bacterium | reverse complement strand
TGCGCGGGCCGATCGAGGCGGCGAGGCGCGCTTCGAGCGTGCCGGTGCCCATGGTTTCACCGATGACATCGGCGGTGGCGACGGTGTGGGTGATGCCGGGCACCGGGGCGAAGCGCAGCCAGTAAACGGCGACGGCGGCAACCGCGGGGAGCAGCAGCCATTTCAACGCGCGGACGGGTGGGAGCTTCATGGGCGGGCGGACGGAGCGGGAGCGATGGTGACGCGGAAGAGGCCGCGCCATTGGTCGGCGGTGTAGCCGGTGGCAGCATCGGCGGGATAGCGGCTTTGGAGGGCAGTGCGGAGGGCGGGCGATTGCAGGGCGGCATCGCCGTGGCAGGCAAGACACTCGGCTTTGGTGACGATGGGGCGGTAGACGCGCCACTCCGGTGCGGCCGTGCCGGAGTGGCGGATACGTTGGACGAGCACGGGCGGCGGGGGCTGGCCGGCGGCGACGAGTTTGGCGACGTGGTCGAGGGCGAGGCGCTCGGCGGCATCGGGGGCGTTGGCGGGATTGCGGAGGCGGAGACTCGTGCGCTTGACGGATACGAGGGTCGGCTGGTCGGCGAGTTTCTCGGCCGTAAGCGGCAGGGCCTGTGTCTGGCACACGAGGACGGCGGCCTCGGGTCCGCCGGCGGCCAACGCGGTGTTGAGGGCGGTGAGGAGTTTTTTGCCGACGGCGCCGACGGCGATTTCACCGGCCTGGCGGATGGGGGCGACTCCGGGCGAAGCGGGATCGACGAATTCGGCGTGCAGCGGAGCGGGGTCCGGAGCCGCGACAGAGAAAGCAGGCGAGAGCGCGGCGAGCCAGAGGCAGCGGCGAAGCACAGAGTTGAGCGGCATGGGGCGAAGAACGACGAGTGACGGGAGGAGTGGCCGGATCCGGCCCGCCAAAGCGGCCGGAGTGGAACGGGTGACGTCGCGCGGATTGAAGCGACGCGAATGGAAAGCGCGGAGGCGCGCGTCTACTTCTTGCTCTGGTCGGGTTTCGCGCAGGTGCTCAGGCCAAAGGGAAGGTAGGCCGGGCAAAAGCCAACGAAGGCCGTGAGGAGCGGGACGATACCGATGAGGCCGAGCCAGTTTTTGAAATAATAACCGGCGCCGAGGACGCCGAGGCCGAGGATGACGCGGATAATGCGGTCGATAGTGCCGACGTTAGTTTTCATGGGAGCGATGCGTGGGACTGGCGTGGGGCCGGAGTGGCCTGACTCAGGAAGAAGCAGGAGCGGCGGCGCGGCGTTCGGCGCGCTCGATGAGAAAGAAAACGGTCAGGGCGATGGCAATCAGTGCGACGAACCAGATAAGGGCGGGGACGCCGGTGACGTCGGGCAGGCGGACTTTGCCGAGGGCGGCGACGGGCAAAATATTTTTCGCGATCCAGGGAAAACTGAAGGCGTAGAGGGTGCCGCCGACGAGGAGACCGGCGAGTCCGACGAGACCGTGAAGGCTGCCGGACGCGGCGGCGGCGATGGCGGTGCCGGGGCAGTAGCCGTAGAGCACCATGCCGACGCCGAAGATCGCGGCGCCGAGCACGACGCCGAGCATATTGGCGGCTTTGATGTGGTAGTTGGCGAGGCCGGCGGAGTTCAGCGCGAGGACGCCAAGACCGCCGACGATAATGGCGGTCATCATGATTTTCAGGACCGTGAAATCGCGGAAGCGAAACTGGTTCACGATGACGTTGTAGTTGGCGACGCCGCCGCGGTGGAGCAGCACGCCGAAAATGGCGCCGAGGAGGACGGAGGCGACGAGGGCGGCAGGGCCGGTGACGGGCGGAGTGACGGCAGCGAAGAAGTGCATGGGCGGGGGCGTTTAGTTTTTCGAGGAGCGGCCGGTGCCGAAGAGCACGAGACTGGTGAGGATGCCGGAGGCGAAGAGCGTCAGGAAAAACGTCCAGCCGCCGACGGCGAGCTGAAGGCTTCCGCTGATGCCGTTGCCGCTGGTGCAACCGTCGGCGAGGCGCGCGCCGAACATCGCGAGAATGCCGCCGAGAAAGGCGGCGATCAGGCGTTTCGCGACAGAGCCGCCGAAGCGTTCGCGCCAGACGGTCGGGATGACCTCGGCGCGGAAACTGCCGGAGAGAATCGCCGAGAGGAATCCGCCCAGGGCGATGCCGCCGAGGAAGAGCATGCCGTAGTCGAGTTTGAAGACGTGGCTCTTGAAGTAGGCGTTGGCCGCGACGGTGTCGGTGCCGAGGAAGGGCGCGGCGCAGGCGCCCGCGAGGCCGGTGAGCGCGGTGGTGACGCCGAGGGGTTTGTCGACGACGGCGAAGACGATCCAGCTCAGCACGCCGATGGCGGTGCCGACGAGGTAGGGGTTCCAACGCGACCGGCGGAGGAAATGGGGGGCGGGTGTCGGGGAGGCCATAAGGAGGGGAATCAGCGGCGAGATTTGGCGGGCGGAACGACGGGCCACGCGGCGGCGGACCAGTCGGTGAGGCTGCCGGTGTTGGCGGCGCGGAAACCCTCGGCGGCGAGAATGCGGGCGGCGATGGCCGAGCGCCCGCCCGAGCGGCAATAGACGAACAGCTCGCGTTCGCGATGGTGGGAGAGAAAGGGCGTCCACTGCAGGCGCCCGCCGGTGAGATCGCTGAGCGGGAGGAGCACGGCGTTTTGGGCGACGCCCTCGGCCCACTCGGCGGGCTCGCGCACGTCGATGAGGACGGCGGCGCCGGAGCGGAGGCGGGCCGCGCAGTCGAGTGGTTCGGCGCGGGGCGCCGAGGTGAACATCGCTTTGATCATTTTGAACAGATTCATGAAGAGACGTCGCACTTGGCGTCCGGCGCGGCGGCGGCGGGAGCGCGGCCGGCGTGGGTCATGTAGTAAATGAGTGGCACGGCCAGCGGGCTGATGACGAGCGAAGCGATGGCGCCGAAGAGCAGGGAAATGGCGAGGCCTTGGAAGATCGGGTCGGCCAGAATGACCAGTCCGCCGACGACGACGGCGAAGGCCGTGAGCATCATCGGGCGGAAGCGGACGGCGCCGGATTCGATGCAGGCTTCGGCCAGCGTGCGCCCGTGACTGAGGCGGAGCTCGATGAAGTCGACGAGGATGATGGAGTTTCGCACGACGATGCCGGCGCCGGCCATGAAACCGATCATCGACGTGGCGGTGAAGAACGCCCCCATCAGCGCGTGGGCCGGCATGATGCCGACGAGGGAGAACGGGATCACCGTCATGACGATGAGAGGTGTGGAGTAGTTCTTAAACCAGCCGACCATGAGCATGTAGATCAGGATACAGACGGCGCCGAACGCGAGGCCGAGGTCGCGGAAGACTTCGAGCGTCACCTGCCACTCGCCGTCCCACTTGATGGCGGGTTCGCGGTCGTCGGTGGGCATGGAGATGTTGAACAACTCGACGTGGGCGGTGGTGCCGCCGAAGTCGCGGCCGTCGAGTTTCGCGAGGGCCTTGTTCATATCGAGGATCGCGTAGACGGGGCTCTCGACGACGCCGGCCACGTCGGCGGTGACGTAGATCACGTTCTGGAGATTTTTGCGGTAGATGTTTCGTTCGCCCAGGGTCTGCTCGACGGTGACGAGTTCGCGGAGCGGGACGAGGGGCGCGGCGGGATTCAGCTCGGAGCGCACGGAGAGCGAGAGCAGATCGTCGGGCCGGGCGCGGAGGGCGCGGGGGAGTTCGAGGACGATGGCGACGTCTTCGCGCTCCGTGGGGGTGTGGAGGAGCGTGACGGGGTAGCCCTGCACGGCGAGTTGGATGGTGCGGGCGATGGCGGCTTCGGTGATGCCGTGGAGCGCGGCCTTGGCCTTGTCGACGTGGAAGACGGTCTTGGGCTGGCGGTCCTCGACATACCAATCGATGTCCACGACGCCGGGGGTGGCGCGGTAGATCTCGCGGACCTTGGCGGCGAGTTTGAGCCGGGCCTCTTCGGTGGGGCCGTAGATTTCGGCGACGATGGTCTGGAGGACGGGCGGGCCGGGCGGGACCTCGGCGACGGCGACGTCGGCGCCGTATTTTTCGGCGATGGCCGTCACGCGCGGGCGGATGCGTTTCGCGATGTCGTGGCTCTGGGCGGTGCGCTGGTGCTTCGGGAGGAGGTTGACCTGGATGTCGGCCACCGCGGGACCGCGGCGCAGGAAGTAGTGGCGGACGAGGCCGT
>JBIKOK010000172.1:0-13969 GCA_044358025.1 Opitutaceae bacterium | reverse complement strand
CGGCGCCCGCGCCCGACTCGCCGGCCTGGTCTGACGCCGCTTCCGCCGCCACGACGCCCTCGAATCGTCCCCGAATCGTCCCGGAAGGTTCCGGCCAGCTTCCCGAAAGGATCCCGCCAGCTTCCCCGAAGGATCCGGCCAGGGTCCCCCACCGGGCGCGCTCGCCCATCGCAAGGCTTCGCGCCATCTCCGGGTTTGCCGGCCCGGTCTGACGGCGCTTCCGCCGCCACGCCGCCCTCGAACCGTCCTCGAATCGTCCTCGAATCGTCCCCGAACCGTCCCCGAAGGATCCGGCCAGCGTTCCCACCGGTCGCGCTCGCCCAACCCAAGGCTCGGCGCCCGCGCCCGGCTCGCCGGCCTGGTCTGACGGCGCTTCCGCCGCCACGCCGCCCTCGAACCGTCCTCGAATCGTCCCCGAACCGTCCCCGAAGGATCCGGCCAGCTTCCCCACCGGTCGCGCTCGCCCAACCCAAGGCTCGGCGCCCGCGCCCGGCTCGCCGGCCTGGTCTGACGGCGCTTCCACCGCCACGCCGCCCTCGAACCGTCCTCGAACCGTCCTCGAATCGTCCTCGAATCGTCCCCGAACCGTCCCCGAAGGATCCCGCCAGCGTTCCCCGAGGCAGATTGCGACATTTCCCTGCACAGGTGTACCGCAAAACGCGGCCGGTAACGAACTGTGCTGGAGCCAGTTTCCGCGCCTTGCCTTTTCCTCTCACATCCAACCCCCTGTCACAAAAGTGATCAGTATGCTGCGCTCTTCCGAAAAACTTTCCCTACTATCGCCTCGGATGCTTGGATGGAGCGTTCTGGGTTTGGTTTTCGGCGGATTCTGCCTCTCCACGATTTATCTCTACGTCCAAGCCGTCAACCACCAGACGGAGCAGCTTCACCGGCATGTCCGCGATTTGGCTGAGGTCGCCGCGGCCGTGGTGGATGTAAATCAGCACAAGCTCCTCGAGGTGCCGGCCCAGACCGGGTCGCCGCCGTTTCAGAAAGTCCTTGAACCTCTGGCCGCGTTCCATCGCCGGCACCCGAACATCGGTTACGTTTACACCATCCGGGAAAGCGCTGATGGCCGCCACTATGTCGTGGTGGATACGCGGCAAGACCCGGAAGTGCGGAAATTGCAAAAGGGAAACGGGCGGAGCGAGGTGCCGACGCCGATGCTGACCGAGTATCATGCACCAAAAGAAAGTGCCGCGGCCGACGCCGTCCTGCGGCAGGGAAAGACCTTTGTCTTCACCCAACCCTACACCGATCAGTTTGGCACGTTTGTCGAGGCGCGCGCTCCCCTGCTCCTGAAGGATGGGGAATACCGGGGTTATGCCGTCGTCGATTACGATCTCGACCGCTTTAATCAGCAAATAAACACGGTCCGTCAGGCCGGCTTGGTGACCGTGGGCCTTGCGCTCCTCTTGAGCATCGTTCTCAGCCGCACCGCGGCCAAAGTGAGGCAGGGCGAACTCGACAACATCCGCGCCGCCGGTGAACAGCGCGACCTTGCCGCCAAGGCCAACCGTGCGAAAAGCGAGTTGCTCGCAATCGCCTCTCACGACCTGAAAAATCCGCTCAGTGCCATCGCCGGCATGTCGGGCCTGATGCTGCAAATGAAGCGGGTGGAGGCCCACCGGCCCGAAACCAAAGACGAGATAGAGACGCTCGAATCCATCCACGCTTCGGCACAACACATGTCGGAAATTGTTCGCGGCCTCCTAGTCACCGAGGGAATCGAGCAAGGCGGCCTGCCCTTCCAACCCGCTCAGACCAACATCGGCCCACTCTGCGCCGACATCATTCGCTTCAATGCCCCCGCCGCCAGCCGCAAGGCAATCGCCGTGCGCGCCGAAATTGCTCCTGGCCTGCTCGCTTCCGCGGACCCCAAGCTGCTGCGAGAGGCGTTCGACAATTACGTGAGCAATGCGATCAAGTATTCGCCGAAGGGCTCCACCATTCTCATCTCGCTGTGCATCGTCCCGGAAACAGACGAAATCGAATTCGCCGTTACGGACCACGGTCTCGGGCTGACTGCAGCGGACCAGCTTCGGGCCTTCGGCAAGTTTCAAAAACTGAGCGCCCGACCGACTGGCGGGGAGACGTCCACCGGACTCGGGTTGTCGATTGTGAAGCGCGTCGCCGAACTGCATCACGGTCGGGTTGGATGCGACAGCGAGCCGGGCAAAGGAGCCCGTTTCTGGCTGCGGATCCCGCGGGGTTCCCCACCGATCAAGACCTAGGTTCGATGGATGACTCGCCAGCGTTGGGCAGGATTGTCGCCAACTCCGCCACCTCCGACGCCCTCACATGTCGGGATAGACCAGTTTCTGCACAATCACTGGCGGAGACCCCTTTTTTTCTCGGGCCTCCACGGACTTTCCCGCCCCGGACGGCCAAACGAAGTGCCAGCCGCCCGGTGGATTACCGAGTGAGTATCTCAGGCTCGAACTGCAATAACTCGACTGTTTGAGAGCCTCCAACGAGGGAATACTGTCGGTCCCCTCCGCCGTGTAATAGTACTCCTTGGCGTTAAAGAGCTGCCTGAGCGTATTGAGGACGATGGCTCGCTCTGCCTTAGCCCTGACGTGATGAAGCGCCGGAACCGCGAGGGCCGTGAGCAAGCCAACCACGCCGACAACGATCATGATCTCGACCAAGGTAAATCCACCGGTGGCACGACGAACACGGCCCGGCGCTGTGGTCGCCCCCTTCAAGGTCGGCGTGCCGGTCAGGTGGGTGATACCGGCGCGCAATGCCGAGTGCGGAGGGTGAATCATATTCACGGAAACGAAAACGTGTATCCGCTGAGGGTCTTGGCGACAACAAATTTTAATGCGCCGCAGCAGCGACCGCATCGCAGATCACCGGCACCAAAGTGCCGGGCGATAATTTAACTGGATTGGCAGGGGTTTGTTGTCAGCCTGCCGGTCAAGTTTATGAATATCATTCAGCGCATGATTGCTTGGTTGGGTTGCCACGCGTTGGTGGCGGTTTGGCTCTTACCTCCGACATATACCATTCACGCTGATGGGACGCGGCTGGAGGCCAATTGGAGCTATCTTTGGGAGGTCCCCTTGGATTGGTCGGTGAGCGTGCCGCTTACTTCCCTGCGCCTGTGCACCGTCATCGTGATCACCACCGGATTCCTGTACGTCTTCCGACCCAATCCGCCAAAAACGACAGTCAGCTAGTCGGGGCGGCCGGTTGCTTTTCTTCGTTCGGTTTTGTCCCTTCGACCGCGGAAGCATGATTGGCCCCTGTTCTTATGCCCATGATCGGTAAAATCCTGTTGGTCGACGACGAGCCCCATGTGCGGCGCTATTTGGCGATGCTGGCAAAGACCACCCTCGGCCAGGTGGAGATTCTTGAGGCGGCAGATGGGCGTGAGGCCCTGGCCCTTTATCCCGTCCATCGGCCGGACCTCGTGCTGCTCGACATCAACATGGTGGACAGCAACGGGCTCGAGACTCTGCAGGCCCTGCGCACGCTCGACCCTGGCGCGGTCGTCGTGATGCTGACGGCGGTCAACGTCCGCCATACGGTGGACGAGGCCGAAGCTCTCGGTGCGGCCGGTTACCTGTTGAAGGAATTGCCGTTTGAGGAGATGGGACGGGCGTTGTCCGCTCTGGTGGAAAATGTGTTTGGCCGCGAAGATTCGCAGGCTGGTCCGGGACCGTCCGCATGAGCGAAGAAAAGAACCAAGCCCCAGCGGCCAATTCCTGGCAACCGAAGGAGCACCGCTACACCCTACGCGTCCTATTGGAGGAGGTGGCCACCGAGCGGCAGATTGGCGCGATCGGCCATGAGAAACTCCGGCAAAATGTCATCAGTCCGCTCTTCCATGGAAAAACGCGCAAACGCTCCGATGCCGGCAATTGACGCGACCCTGCTCGCAGGCATCCGCAACCTTCGCTCCTTCACCCAAGGGTGCGATCTGGAGGCACTCGCCAAGACCACGGACGATCCGTTGATCCTGATCGAAACGCTCGTTCGGACCGCACGGGTAAAGAAGGACGAGATTGGCCGATTCTGGGGTGCGCAGGTGCGGGCCGCCTTCGTCGATCCGTTTGCCACCATCGTTACACGCGAGGCCATCGCATTGCTTCCGGGAGAAATCGCCATCAAGGCGAGCGTCCTCCCGCTCTACGTGCTCGGCGACACCCTCACCCTGGCGCTCGCACACCCGGAGGACGAGCCCCTCGTGGAGCGGCTGGGAAAGATCGCCCAGATGCCGGTAAGCGCCGTCTTGGCCCTGCCCTCCGATGTGACGGACTTGCTCCGCGTACACTACAGCACAGAAACCTCGCTCAAAGAGTCCCTCGAACAAGTCGCCGCCCACACCTTGTTCACTTCAGGCGCCGACCTCAGCGAGGGAGGCCGCGAGATCGCTCGGCTCGCCGAGTCCGAGCAGATTACGCGCCTCGTTGAAGCGTTGATTTTTTTTGCCCTCCAGCAGGGGGCGAGTGATATCCACATCGAGCCCCGCGAAGCCGAGGCGCATGTGCGCTACCGGATCGACGGCACCCTGCGCGAAGTGCTCACCTATGAGCGCAAACTTCACGCAGCCGTCGTCATTCGCCTGAAGCTACTCGGCAATCTGAACATCTCCGACAGCCGGGTGCCCGCCGACGGGCGGTTTTCCATGGCGGTCGGGACGAACAAAATCGATTTCCGCTTCTCCTCCATTCCATCCCAGTATGGCGAAAAGGCGGTCGTGCGCGCGCTGGGCAGCACTCGGGGCCGTGGACTGCTGACGCTTGACCGCATGATGATTTCCCAGTCGGTGCTCGTGCCGTTTCGCCGCATCATCGAAAGCCCGTCAGGAATCATCTTGGTCACCGGCCCCACCGGCTCGGGTAAGACCACGACCCTCTACGCAGCGCTCGCGGAACTGAATAAATCTGGCGTCAACATCTCCACCATCGAGGATCCCATCGAAATGAAGCTCGAGGGGATCACACAGACCCAGGTCGAGACGGCCATCGACATGAGCTTCGCCCGCATGCTGCGTTCGCTGCTCCGGCAGGATCCCGACATCCTGCTCGTGGGTGAAATCCGGGATCTGGAGACGGCGAAAATTGCGATGCAGGCCGCGCTGACCGGCCATCTGGTGCTGGCCACCCTACACACCAATTCGGCCCCCGAAGCGTTCCTCCGACTGGAGGAAATGGGCGTGGACCGCTACATGATCGCACCGTCCGTGATCGGAGTCCTCGGTCAGAGGCTGGCCCCAAAGATCTGCGAAAGCTGCAAGGAACAATACAAACCTTCCTTGGACGTCCTGCGCCGCTACTTTGATGATGCAGAGATGCCCGAAGTCATGTTCTGCCGCGGCCGGGGTTGCCATCTTTGCAACGGAACGGGCTACAAGGGCCGCGTGGCTTTTCATGAGCTCTTTGTCGTAAACCGTAACATCCGCGCCATGCTGACCCAACGGGTGAGCGGCCAGGAACTGGAGGCGGCGGGCCAGCGGCTCGGTTATCGTCCATTGCGTTATGATGGCCTCAAGAAGGTGTTGCTCGGGTTGACGACGATCGAAGAGATCGAAGCCCAGACGCCTATCGAGTTCGAGGAATGAGGCGCAGCGTGCGCGGGGCCGAAAAAGCCAACGTTCGAGCGACGACATCGGTGCCATCGGTGCTGCAAGCTCAGTTTTAAAGTCGAAGCCCCGACCATTTTGTCGGCCTGTGCATCGGTCAACCGCTCCTGACGGCCGCCGGACCCTCCGATGCGGCGGAAATCCCCCGCCCCCCCGCGGGCCTACATCCCCCGGTCCCGCCGCGACGGCTGCGCCCACGGCTTCAGCGTCGGCAGCAGCTCCTTCAGCGCGCCGCTCACCGGCGACGAAAACAAATAGTTCGCCGCCTCCACCTTTTTCCCGCGCGCACACAGCCCCGCATAGACGTGCAGCTCAAACTGCAGCTGCAACGCCGCGCGCTGCTCCGCCATCCCGAGCGCCGCCATCAAAAACATCAGCGCCTCGATCGTCGAAAACCGGTCGTCCGCCGCCTGCGACCGCAACCAGTAACGGCTCTCCCCCGCCATCGGCAAACTCACCCGCCGCCCCCACGACTCCACCCCCCGCAACATGCCCGTCGATTGGATCCACGTCCCGTCAAGCAGCAGCACCTGCAGGCCCGCCGGCGGCTCGCTCACCGGCAACGGCTCGCCCGTCGGATGCAAAATCCACAGCGCCCGTCCCGGCTGCACGATGTCCTCGCGCACCAGCGTATGCTCCTTGCGATACACGCGCAGTCCCGTGTTCGCCACCACGCGGTGGATCAGATGCCCCGTGCTGCTCGGCCGCCACGCCTCCATGTGGTGCATCAACACGTCCACCTTGAGCGGACTCGCGATCACGCGGTGCGCCTCGCACACGCACCACCGCGGCGGCAGCCGGCACAGGTCGCACCGGGGGGTTTTTCGAAAGACGACGCTTCGGGCCATAATCGCAAAAAACGTCCGCCACCTACGACGACGCCACGACCTCCGCGGGCAGTTTCAACACCCGCCGGCACAACTCGCTGCCGCGCGAAAACGTCCGGCACGTCTGCGGCCGTTGGTCATAGATCGTGCACAGCCGCGTCTCCGGATCGAGCGCCACACACGCCCCGTCCCCGTGCTGGTCCATGCAGCGCACGCCGCTGTGCTCGACCACATACTCCTCCGGCACATGGTCATCGCCGGGCAACAGCTCCACCAACAGGTGGCAGCACACGCCGCAACCGGCACAGGGAGGAACAACGGAGGAAAGGATCGACATCGGGGCAACGACCGTGGCACACCGGCCGCCGCTGCGCGAGGGTTATGCCACCCTCCCCGGTTTTTAGTCCGGATATTTCCCCCTCAAATTGCTGAAAAGTTTGGCCCCGAGGGCACGGAGCCAAGCCCACGGACCCACCGAGCAGACCCGGTGTTTGGCTCCGTGGCCTCGGTTCGGGCCTCGGCGCGCCCGGTGAAAAATAATTTCTTCCGGAGAGGGTGCTTGGGGCCGGTTCGTCCGCCCGGCCCGGTCGCGCCCCCCGGCCGGGCCTCGCACCCGGCGCCCAAGAAAAAACCGCGGACCGGGCCCGAGCCCCGCCCCGCGGTTGGAAATCAAACCTACGCCGAACCCCCGTTACGCCAGCTGCGGAATCGTAAACGCTCCGCGACCCGCACGCTTGCGCAGCGGGTTGTTGTTCGCCGCGTCGATGAGGGTCTTTTCGGAGCCCACAAACAATTCCGTCTTCGGGTCGATCTTCAGCAGCGGTCCCTTGACCGTCTTCGTCTTCGCCGTGTCGACTTCGTTCGCCTTCAGATGCTCCATCACGCGGCCAAACGCTTCCGACGACGAAACGTCGGCCTTCACCGCCTCGGCAATCGCCGCGTTCGCCTGCTCTTTGCCGAGCAAAAACGACACATTGCCCAGATGGCAGAGCGCCGACGAATAATGACACTCCTCGACGAGCCCTTGGACCACTTTGCGGCTCTGCACGGCTTTGACGAAGTTCGCGCGATGCGATCCGTTGCCGCCATTCGAGAGCCCCTGGATCTTCTTGTTATCGTTGTCGAAGATGTTGGCCGTGCCCGACTCGCTCACCGTGATATAGCCGCCGTCACATTGCACGACGACCCCGACCCGCGAACCGCGGTAGGCGTCCATCGCCTTCATGCCCACTTTCATCGGCAATCCGCGCACTTCAAAAATCAACGGCGCGCTCGGGTAGGTGAACACCGATACGAGCGTGTTGGGCGTCTCGGCATCGTCGAGATAACCGAAGCGACCGCCAAAGCTCGCCACGCTCGAGGGCAGACCGGCTTCGCCGAGCATCCAACGCGCGACGTCCATCTGGTGGATACCCTGGTTGGTGATGTCGCCACCACCGTAGTTCCAGAACCAGTGCCAATCGTAGTGCACCGGTCCCTTGTTGCCATTGCGACGCGGCGGCGTGAGGTCCGCCGGACCGGTCCAGAGATCGTAATTGATGCTGTCCGGCACCTTTTGCGGGCCCGTCGTCTTGCCGATGCTGTCCCGCGGCTTGTAGCACAGACCGCGCGCCCACTGGATCTTCCCCAGTTTCCCCGAGCGCAGGATCGAGATCGCCTCCTGAATATCGAGCGACGACCGGTTCTGCGTGCCCGCCATCACGATGTTCTTCGGATACTTCTTCGCCGCCGCCACGGCTTGACGGCCCTCCCAGACATTGTGCGAAAGCGGCTTCTCGCAATAAACATCCTTGCCGGCCTGCAGACCCCAAATCGTCTGCAGCGAGTGCTGGTGGTTCGGGGTGGCAAGCACCACCGCGTCGATCGTCTTGCTCTCCAAAAGTTTTCGGTAGTCGACGTAGGTCTCGACCTTCACGCCCGCCTTCTCGCACTCGGCCGCCCGCTTCGCGAGCACGTCACTGTCCACGTCGCAGATCGCGACCAACCGCGATCCCGGCAGCTTGTTCAAGTAATCGCGCATGTGGCCCGCGCCCTGCGCATTGATGCCGACCACCGCGACCCGGATGTCGCCATTCGCGCTGCCGGCGGCACCGGCGGCTTGGCCGTAAAGCCGGGTTTGACCCGCGACGAGCGCGGCGCCCCCGCCGATAAGCGAGGCTTTGAGGAAATCTTTGCGTGACCAGGTTTTCATGGGCCGGATGTTTTTTTTGGGATGGAGCGGAGGGCGGACAACATTGCCGCCAGACGCGGTTGAGGGGAAAAGGAAACGGCCAAACTTAACCCACAGGCCCGGCCCAAGGTCAACCCGCGTCTTGGTCACCGTCCGGTTACTCCGAAATGCCGCCCGGCAAACGCGAAAAACGCGTTCCAGTCCCCCTCGGTGATCACGTGCTTCCCCGTGTGCTCGAGAAACCCCAGCGACCCCGAGATCAGCGGCACATCGAGCGCCGGCCGCACCGTGGACCCGACGTCTTTCGTCCCCAGCAGCCGATACACCGGCCCCGCCGCCACCACCGCCAGGAACTCCCCGTGCGGATCGGCCCATTGGTCCTCCGTGCCACCCGTCACGAACACCGGCCGCGGCGCATTCAGCGCGATCACCATGTGGCTGTCCACCGGCAGCTCGTTCCAGCGCCCCGCATACTTCGGAAACGTCGCAACGAGCCACCACGGAAAATTCGCCGCCACATCGTCCACGCTCTCCCCGTAGTCGCGCCGCGCCAGCGACGCCCCCATCTCACCCGAGCAACTCGCAAACACCGCCGCGAACCGCGGATCCCGCGCGCCCGCCCACAACGCCGTCTTGCCCAGCCGCGAGTGCCCCACGAGCGCCACGCGCTTCGCGTCCACCGTCGCCTCGGTTTCGAGGTAGTCGAGCACGCGGCTCGTAATCCACGCCCACACCGCAATCGTGCCCCACTCACCCGCCGCCGGCCGCGTCTGCCCCGGCCCGTAGGCGAGCGCCTGCACCCCGCCTTCGGACGTCTTCGCGTTGTCCGCCTGCGCCTCCGTATACCGAAACGCCGCGTACGCATAACCGCGGCCGACGATGTCCTCCGCCGGCACCGCATCGTTGAACGGCATTTTGGCCAACTGCGGAATCCCCGGCGGATTGCTGAACAACAACTGCAACACCACCGGCGCCGGCTTCGCCGCCTTCGCCGGCACATACAGCGACACGTTCAACGCCACCGCCCGCTCGCCTGCGCCAAAGTGCAAGACCACCTGCTTGCGCACCGCCTTGCCGCCCAGCGCGTCGGCCTCCGTCGCCACGACTTCCGCCCGGACGCTCGGCGCACCCGCTGGCACGGCGCCAAAAATCTCCCGCTCATACACCGCGATCAGCTCCGGCCGCCGCACCGTGCGCCACGTCGCCGCATCTTTCACCGGCTTCCCGTTGGTCAACACGAGCGGATCCGGCAAAACGTAGCTCCCCACCTTCGCCTCGTCGTAGTTGGTCGCATGCCCCGTCGCCGCGTAACGGATCGGATTGCCCTTCCCGTCCTGTTTCGGCCGTGCGGCTCCGGTCTCCGCCGCCACCAAGCCGCCCGCCCACCCGACCACACCGGACAACATGACCCTCACTCCACGGGAAATTTTCATAGGGGAAGGCCGCCACTCCACCGTTCACCGGCCCCGTGCGCAATGCCCAATCTCCCTTACCGCCGCGTTGACCGCCGCGCCGCGCCCGCCACGCTCCGTCCCGCCGCCCCCATGCAATTCGAACACTTCGCGCTCAACGTGCCCGACACCCGCGCCCACGCCGCCTGGTATGTCGCCCACGTCGGCTTCACCGTCGCCCGCCAACAAACCGCGGCCCCCTACACGACCTTCCTCGCCGACTCCACCGGCCGCACCGTCGTCGAACTTTACACGAATCCGAACGCCGCCATGACGGACTTCCCCTCGCAACACCCTCTCGTCTTCCACTTCGCCGTCGTGTCCACCGACGCCCGCGCCGACTGCACCCGCCTCCAAAACGCCGGCGCCACCGTCTTCCTCGAGGCGCCCCAACCCGACGGCTCGACGCTCATTATGCTCCGCGACCCCTGGGGCGTCGCCCTCCAGCTCTGCCAGCGCACCCACCCTTTCTGACGTAGGGCGGCGCTTCACCCCGCCCTTTCTTCCTCTCACTCCATGCGCCTCCCTTCGCTCATTGCCGCGCTCTGCCTCGCCCTTTTTCCCAGTGCGATCAGCGCCACCGCCGCCGAACCCGTCGGCCGGCTCTCCCTCGTCACCGATCCGACCCCCGGCCGCGCCACCCAACACGGCCTCGCGAAACTCTCCGCCGCCCTGCGGGCCCGCGGCTGGGTCGTCGACCAAGGGAACACGGCCACCAGCCCCACGCAGATCCGCGTATCCACGAAACCCTCCGCCGGCCTTTCGCTCCCCGAGTCTCTTTCCATTTCTCGAATCCCTCAAACCGGCGCCCCGCCCATCCTCGCCCTCTCCGCCCCCGACGACCGCGGCCTGATGTATGCCCTCCTCGACGCCGCCGACCGCGTCGCCTGGGCCCAAGATCCCGCCACGCCCTTTTCCGAAATCCGCGACCTCACCGAACAGCCCGCCGTGCGCGACCGCTCGCTTTCGGTCTACACCATGAACCGCGCGCACTGGGAGAGCCGCTTCTACGACGAAGCTTATTGGACCCGCTACTTTGACCTTCTCGCCGCCAGCCGCTTCAACCGTTTCCTCATCGTCTTCGGCTACGAAAACGGCGGCTTCCTCGCCCCGCCGTATCCGTATTTCTTCAACACCCCCGGCTTCGACGGCGTCAGGATGGTCAACCTCACCCCCGCCCAGCAGCGCAAAAATCTCGCCGCCCTCAACCGCCTCATCGAACTCGCCCACGACCGCGGCATCCAAGTCAGCCTCGGCCTCTGGGACCACCTCTACCGTGCCGGCGGGCAGGCCGGCGGCATCGAGTGGGCCAAGGACTACGAGGGCCGCCCCGTCCCCCACACCGTCACCGGCGTCACCACGAAAAATCTCAGCGCCTACACCCTCGCCTCCCTCCAGGAACTCCTCGCCCGCGTCCCGGCCGTCGACGGCCTGCAATTCCGCATCCACGAAGCGTCCGGCCTCACCCGCGCCGAAATGGACCGTTTTTGGCGCGAGGTTTTCACCGCCCTCCCACGCCTCCGCCCCGGCCTCCTCGTCGAAGCCCACGCCAACGGCACGCCCGACAGCGTGATCGACACGGCCATCTCCCTCGGCGTGAAACTCCGCATCCAGACCAACCACTGGATGGAGCAGATGGGCCTCCCGTTCCACCCCACCCACGTCAACCCGCCCAACCAGCGCGACCGCCGCCACGGCTACGCCGACCTCCTCCGCTATCCGCAACGTTACCCCATTTCCTGGCGCCTCTGGAACGGCGGCACCACCCGCGTCCTCCTCTGGGCCGACCCCGACTACGTCCGCCGCTACTCCGCCGCCACCGCCCTCTATGACAGCCCCCACTGGGACGTCCAGGAACCGCTCGCGACCAAAATGGAGGCCCAGCGACCGGACATGCCGACCTTCGATCTCATGCCGTCCGCCTACCGGCACTACGACTACGAATTCGAACGCTACTGGCACTTCTACCAGGTCTGGGGCCGCGTCGGCTACAACCCCGCCACCCCGGCCGAAACCTGGGACCGCCCCTTTGCGCAACGCTTCGGCGCCGCCGGCCCGCACCTCTCCGCCGGCCTCCACCGCGCCTCCCAAGTTCTCCCGATGATCGTCGCCGCCGTCTATCCCTACTCCGCGTTTCCGACCACACGCGGCTGGGCGGAACGTCAGAGCCTCGGCCCCTCGCTCGCCGCCTACGCGAAAAACACCGGCTCCGACGTCCAGCAGTTCGAGAGCTTCGAGGAAGCCGCCCGCCGCCTCCTCGCCGGCGGGGTCACCACCCGCCGCACCCCCGACGCCACCAGCCGCTGGTTCGACGCCACCGCCGACGCCATCCTCGCCTCCGTCCGTGCCGCCGAATCCGCCGCCGGCCCGCGGCGCGGCAAGGAATTCGACGCCACCGTCACCGATCTGAAAATCCTCGCGCAACTCGCCCGCTTCCACGCCCGCCGCTCGCTCGCCGCCGTCCACTACAATCTCTTCCTCCGCGGCCAACGCCTCGCCGAACTCTACGCCGCCACCCTCGAGGCCAAAGCCTCCGTCGAAGCCTGGCGCGGGATCGTGACCGCCGCCGGCGACCGCTACCATTTCGACCTCGCGATGGGCGCCCGCAACCATGCGCTCTCCGGCCACTGGCGCGACGAACTCGTCCGCCTCGAAAACGACTACAAGGATCTCGAAGGCATGTGCTGCCCGCCCGAAGCCTCCTGGCTCAGCGAGAAAGTCTGGCAGCCCGCCCCCGCGCCCACCGCCGGCTTTCCCCGCATCGAACACACTGCGCCCACCGGCGTCCGCCCCGGCACCCCGCTCCGCCTCGTCGTCCGCGCCCTCGACCCCGCCGGCGTCGCCTCCGTCACCCTCCGCTACCGCCACGTCACCCAATTCGAAGATTACGCCACGCTCCCCATGGAGCCCACCGGCGAACCCGCCGAATACGCCGCCACCGTCCCCGCCGCCTTCCTCGTGCCCGAGTGGGACTTCATGTATTTCGTCGAAGTCACCAACCGCGCCGGCCGTGGCACCCAGTGGCCCGACCTCGCGCAGGAAGCCCCCTACGTGATCCTCCGCCTCACCCGCTGACCGAGCGGAGCACGGCGCTTCAGCCCGTGCTCTTCGCGCTTGCCCCGCGCCTCACTCCTTCACCCGCTGCAACGCCCCGTCCGCGAGGGCCGCCGGCGTCACCCGCACTTCGCGGATCGCCCCCTTGAACCCATGCACCCGGTTCTGCCGCACGCCAAGTGACAGCTTGCCCGCAGCCCTCGGCGCAAACTCCACGGCCCCTTCGCGCTCCTTCGCCCCGTTCACGAAGTGCGCCATCGTTTTCCCGTCGTAGCGCAGTGCCACCCACGACCATTTCTCCGTCGCGTGCTTCCGCTTGGGATCGATCAACGTCCGCCCTTCCTGGCCGACGCTCATCAGGTAGGTGTCGAGCCACCAGGACCCCATCCCGTCGAACCGCGTCTCCACCAGCGCCCGCGACGTCGCCGTATCCTGCGCGTGCCAAAACCGCTGCTCCGGCGGCCCGCCCTCCGCCGGCCGGACCAACCCCTCCGCCGTAAAGACCCGCAGTCCCGCCAACGGATTGGCCGACACCAGCAACCCGTCGCTCGCCCCGTTGAACCCCACCGCGCCCGCCACGACGCGCGGCGCCCCGATGACCTCGGTCGCCCGCCCGCCGATGCTCCGCCCATTGTCCACTTTCCACACGACCGCCGCCGCGCGGTCGGCCGCCTGCAACCCGCCGGTTACGCTTGCGCCCACCCACCACGCCGCCCGAAAGAGAAATTGCCGGGGTAACACGCCGCCCCCGATGCCGGACCCCGCGCCCACCGCGAGCGCGATTTCCTCAAACGCCCTCCGGGGTGGACCGCGCCCCGAGGTGGACCGCCCTCCGGGGTGCTCCGCCCTCCGAGGTGGGCCGTGCGCTCCGCCG
>JBIKOK010000171.1:0-13991 GCA_044358025.1 Opitutaceae bacterium | reverse complement strand
ATCCAGCTCACCGGTTGGAAAGCCTCCCGTCGGGTGATCTTTGCGCGGACGCTGCAAGGTGTGGTGCCGGCCGCAGACCGGGCGGACTTTTGGGACCAGCACAAACATGAGTTTGCCGTCTACGTCACCAATCTGCCCGAAGACGTAAACGGCTGGCAGATCCAAGAACTCTACCGGCAGCGTGCCGATACCGAGAACGTGTTCGATGAACTCAAGAACCAGTGGGGCTTCAGTGGGTTTTGCGCCAAGTCGCGGGCGACCACCGAACTCGCCGCCCGCCTCCTCCTCATGGTCTACAATCTGTGGACGCTATTTGTCCGCTTCATCGTGCCGCAAAAACATACCGAGGCAAAACGCGGTCGGCGCTGGTTCCTGCTAATCGCCGCTAGACTCGTCCAATCCGGCCGGCAGAAGGAAGTTCAAGTCTCTATAAGCGGCGGCTGGGCCCAACAATTGCGCGACGGTTATCTCCGCCTCCACGAATGGATCAGGACCACTGCGCCGCAGTTGAAATGTATCGTGCCCGAGCCCCCCTCCCCAACAGGAGGTCCGGCGCAGGCTGGCGCCTAAAATCGCGTTTCAACTGCGGATTTTAGGTTCAAGGTGAAGTCGAGCATGGTGTCGAGCCCCCAGCGGCGCGTGCGAGCCGCTGGGCCCTGGTGCCGTTACAAAGTGCGGCAAGAGCGGCGGACGCCACTCCTGCCGCACTTTGGCGGCATGCGCTCAGGCGCTCGCCTGGCGTTTTTTGGCCTCGTCATGGCGGATGCTATGTTTGGCCGGAAACTCCAACAGGACACAGCGGTGGACGAGTCGGTCGACGATGGCGGTGGCGGTCATCGGGTTTTTGAAGACCTTCTCCCACTCGCTGAAGGCGAGGTTGGTGGTGACGAAGACACTCCTTTGTTTTTCATAGCGTTCGCCGAAAAAGCTGAAGAGAACGTCGACCTCGCTCTGGTTCAGATCGACGTAACCGCCAAGTTCATCGACGACGACGACATCGAAGTTGTTCAGCTTGGCCAGTGCGGGGACGAGCTTGAGGTCGCGCTTGGCGGCGAGCAGACGGGCCGCGAGTTTGAAGGCCGGAACGAACAGCACCTTCATTTGGTGCCGGTCGAGCAGCTCGCGTCCGAGGGCCGCGCAGAAGCCCGTCTTCCCCCGCCCGGGCAGGCCGACGGCGACCAGGTTGTCGCCCCGGCGGACAAAGTCGCCGGACAGGAGCGTAGGGAGCATCCGGCGGGCTTTCTCCGGCATCTTCGTTTCGTCGAAGCGGGCGAAGGTCTCACTGGGTGGCAGGCCCGAGTACTTGAGCAGCCGCTCGATTTTACGGGCGCGGCGATCCTGCACCTCCGCTTCGGCCAGATGCTGCAGGAGCCGGCGATAGCCCCAGTTCTCGGCTTCGGCCCGGACCACCGCGCTGTCCGCTTCACGGGCAAAGGCGGACAGCTCCAGCGAGCCGAACAGGATGGGCAGACTTTCGGCGTTCATGCGCTCACCTCCGCCAGCAACGAGTCGTAGGTTTTCAGATCAGGCACGAAAGGCGCCAGGTCCGCCGGCGCCGGACTCTCGGTTTTCAGGCCGACCTCGATGCGCTCGGGCTGTGGGACTTCGCCCGCGCGCAAGCAGGCGCCGAGCAGGTCGGCGACTTCGTTTTCACCGTGATTGGCGGCCAGCTCAAGCAACTGCAGATACCGGAGGTCGGCGGAGCGATCCTCGGCAGCACACAGCCGGTCGTAAGCTTGGCGGAAGACGACAGTGGGAAACATCTCCTCGCGGTAGAGGTAGCCACGAAAGGCGCCGGGTTTGCGGACCAGCCAGGTGATGACGTGACGATAATCGATCTGCGGCTTGGTCCCCTGCATCCTCGGCAACTGGCAGACCTCATGGCCCTCATAGGTGAACCGAACCTGGTTTTCACTGAGGTGCGCATCGAGTTTGAGCCCGATCAGCTTGGACGGCACGGAGTAGGTTTGTTGCTTCAGCCGCACCGTGGCGCCGTTGGTGACGTTCACCCCGACCTGTTCGGTCTCCGGATAACGCTGGGCCGGCAGCGCTCGCAGGCAGGCGATCTCCTCGGCGACTTTGGCCGTCCGCAGACTGTTGGCTCCGGCGCACACCTGATCGAGAAAGCTCTGATACGCGGCTTGGTCCGCGAAGTCGCTCGAGCCGCGGATCGCGAGGTGGGTCCTGATGCGACGGATCAGATGCCGGTGGGCCGACTCCACGTCGCCCTGCTCGTTGGGGCAGGCGACATTGATGGTCCGCGGCTCGGTCTTCAAATGACGACAGAACGACTGGTAGGCGTCATTGAAAGTGCGCTCCTCCGCGTCGCGTTTGATCTGGTGGGTCGCCGTCGAAGAGTTGTCGGTCCACAGGTGCGGAGTCACTCCACCGAGACTCCAGTAACCCGCCTGCACCCCGGTCTTGAGCGAAACGAACGATTCGGAAAAGCAGATGTTCGCCCGTTGCCAATTGCTGTAGGGCAACACGAAGTGACCGAGCAGATGATCGAAGGGCCCACCCGCGATGGTGACGCCAAGCTCACCGGCTCGCTTCCAGTCGAACTGCGCCGCCCGGCCGGGCTCATGCGCCTGCGGAAAGAACACTTCTTTGGGCGGACCGTTGAGGGCCCGCCACACCTTCACTCCGCGTTGAAACGTGCGCAGCGCGACGGTCGATGCCACCTCTGGCTTCGCGATCTTCAAGTGCGCCAGCAGCCCCTTCGCCTCGATCTCCGGCGCCGCCTCCAAATAGCGCGCGGCCTCCGGCATGATGTCTTTCAACGGATCTGTCCGGGTCCGGTACTTCCGCGGGCCCTGCTCTTGCTTGAGTTCCTCGGGGCCGGCGTTCGCCTTCAAATAGCGCGCTGCCGTCCCTCGATGCATGTTCGCCTTCATGGCCGCGTGACTGATCACGCCGCCGGTATTTTGGTATTCTTTCACGAGTATCCTGTGTTGAGCCGGGGTGATCATGGGGTCTGCGTAAAGGCCCCAGTCACTACCGCTCACGCAGGCCGGCGCCGACGTAAAAGCCAGAGACTATCTGTGCTCGCTTCTAGTTGGCGCCGATGTCGAAGGTGAACTGGCGTTCTACAGAGTAGTCCAAATGAACCCGTCTGGCGGGCTTCGGCAGTTCCGAGAGAGCCTTTCTGTCCAACATGCCCGCCGGATATTCCCTCGTCTGAGCGAACACGGCGCGTGCCTTCTATGAGCACTCTACTCGCGTTACGCATAGGGAAGCACCGGACCATGCCGTGTTGTTTCAAAATCGCCGCGCCGCGAACAGTTCCCAGAATACAGAAATTTATGTAGGATTGAGACCCTAGTCTAAATTCCATTTTTGTTTGACGCTAATTACGCAAGTCACAATGGGTGAATGCACCACCCTGTGCGGAAACCCCTCAGACACCATGCGCGTCCTTTTGGTCGAAGATCAGGAATTCAACCGGTATATCATCACCCACCGCTTCTCGAATCACCCGGGCTGGACCATTGCCGGCGAGGCCAGTGATGTGGAGGGAGCCAACCGCTGGCTCGATCAATTCAGAGCAGACTTCCTGCTGGTTGACATCGGCCTTCCGCCGCCGGGCGACGGTTTTTCCGTGGTGGCCCATGCGCAAAAAGTTCAGCCCCATATCCGGGTGCTCGTGCTGACGGCCCACCTCAACGAATATATCATTTCTCGCTGCGAACACTACCACGTGCACGGGTTCTTCAATAAGAACCAGGCGGCGGTTGGCAGCATTGAGCCGATGCTCGAAACGCTGGCCGCCGGCGGGCGGTATTTTCCTGCTGAATACATCAAGGCGCGTCAGCTGTGGCTGGAAAATGGACGTGCGATTTCGGGGCGACTCTCGGAGCGCGAAATGGAAGTGCTGCACCTGATAGCTCTCGGGCGTTCGGACGAGGAAATTGGCGACGCCCTCACGATCCAGCCGAGCACCGCTGCGACCCACAAAGGCGCAATTCTTCGTAAACTGAACCAGCCCAATATAGCCAAACTCACTGTCTTTGCGATCAACCACGGCTACGGGCAGCTGAGTTATTGACTTGCTTGGGGAAGCGTCGTGGTCGCGACAGGCGATCCACGAAGGGCTCCGGAAAATCGATGTGCTCGCCAAGCATTCCCCGGTGGCTTCGGGGCCGGCGCTCCCCACACAGCTTTTGCACAGCTGCAAAAACTCCATGCTTGTCACGATATCCTGCCCTGAACCCGCCCTGAAAGATACTCACACCGCGGCGAATCAGCCCGGCGAGGTCACGGGCTTGATCCGAATATCAGCCACCGTGGCGGTGGTTTTCGCCGGGCTCGAATACGGGTCGGTGGCTTGGCCCGGCAGGATGGCCGCGCAACTGGCCGCGCGCACGCTTTCGTAAATTACGTCGAGCCGACTGCCGCGCACCAGGACTTCGTAGTGTGAGAAAACGAGTTTGAGGAGGGTGGAGTCCACGGCGATTTCGATGTCGACGAGGAGCGCATACGGCAGGGCGCGGCGCTCCCGTGGGGTTTCCAACGAAAGAAAGACCTGCGGGGCGCGGTCCTCCCGGAAGCAGCCATGATTCTCTCGGCTCATATGCGAATACGTGCCGCCGGAGCCTCACGCACGCCGACGCCGCGCCGGGCGGAATCATGGTCCGACGGCGAATATCCCCCGGCGCGACGTTGGCGCACCCAGCCGAGGTAGCGCACCGTTTGTCGCAGCGGTTCGAGCCAGCGCGGCAACCCAGATGGCACCACCGCATCCCGCAGGCGCGCAAACTCCAGTGCTGACATTCGTGCTTCGGATCGCAATCCGGCCGCCGCAAGGAACGCCTCGCGGTCCGGCACGAAGATCCGGATGCCTTCCCGGCCGCGCGTGGCCGACACATACAACCCTTCCCGCGAATTTGCGCCGGCGAGGAAGACATGATCGACGGTGAGCCCCTGCGCGGCGTGCGAGGTCAGGGCGTAGCCGTGGACGACCTGACGCGTCGCGAGGGTGGAGCCGTCGGCAAGCACGAGTCGTCCCGTGGCATCGACCGACTTGACGGACACCGTCGTGCCGTTCGCGAGCGAGCGGCGCTCTCCCGAGCTGGCGATGGCGCGACCGATGGAGCGCAACCGCAGCCGGTCACCGGCGGCGACGGCAAGGGGGCGTTCCTCGCAGACTACCCACGTCTGTCCCGATTGCCGCGGCGACACCGAAAATTCCTCGCCTCTGCGCGAAACGACGAGCCGATCCGCATTCCGACGCACCACGCGGAGTTCGTCGTGTTTCCGGAAATGTTTCGTCGCTTTGTGGGCCACGAGCACGTCGCCCGGCTGATAGTTCCGCACCTGCTTCTGGTGGGCTTTGGTCCAGTTCTTGGCCACGAGCGACACAAAGATCTGATCGTCGCCGGAAATTTGCCGGTGCGCCCGCAGTTTGGCGCGGGCGCACGCGTTTAACGCATCAATTTCCTCCCACGTGGGCGCGACCATCAAAGCGGTTAGCGCCCGCTCTTGCACTCCTGTCATGGTGCGGACGCTCGTCGTGCGTTGCGTCGCGGCGTGCCATTCTTCGACCATGCGCCTACGCCGTTCCCCGGGATTTTCGATTTCAACGACGGCCCCCATGGCGTCGAGTTTGCCCAAAGCGGAGCGGATGCGGCCAGCGGCGAGGTCTTGCGCTGCGGCCAAGTAGGCAGGGTTGGCCGATTGGCGCCGGATTTGTCGCAACTCCGCCACCGTGGCGCGGGTTTCTCGCTCCATGATTCTGGCCCCGTCGCCGGCCTCGACGCTTTTGTGTTGGGCGGAATCGCCGACCAGCAACAGCCGGGCGCCCTGTTTTTCTGCGATGCTCACGAGGTCGTTGAGCTGCCCGACGGACAGCAGGCCGTATTCATCGACGATCACGAGCTTGCCCTTGATCGAAACCTGTTGCGCCGAATCGACGAGCAGTCGCTGGACCGTGCCTGCGGCAGCGAGTGCTTCGCCCGCCGCCTTTCGCCCGGCGCGGAGCTGGTCGGCGCCGTCCTGTTGGAGCAGGCTCACGGCCTGAGTGCTCGGCGCGAAGCAGGCGACTTCGCGGGTGATCGCGGCCATGCCCTCGATCGCGTGCGCGAGGGTGGTCGTCTTACCCGTGCCGGCTCGCCCGCGAAAAATCGTCACCCGGTCGCACGAATTGAGCAATGTGGCCAAGACACCGCGCTGTTCCGCCGAGACCGTGGACAGGGCGTCCCGCGACAAGAAGCCCAACTCACCGTATTGGGCGACGCCGGCGTTCACTTTGGCGACCAACGTGCGTTCCGCAGCGAGCGCGGCCTCGGAACTTACCTTATTGTCCGCGACCAGGAGGCCGGCCGGCGCGCGGTGGACTGCCGCCTTGATCTCGGCCAAGGAATGCTCGCCGTAGGTTTGGCGAATCACCTCGGCGGTAAACTCGCGCAAGGGCACGACTGTCTTGCGTTCAAAGAGGTGCTCGGCCGTTTGGCGGATCACGGCGTCGAGGGAATCGACCTGCGGCGCGGCTGCGGGTCTCGCCGTGCGAAGCCCGCACAGATGTTGCAGTTCATCCGCGCTCACCTGCGCTTCCTGCTGTTTCCGGACATCGTCCGGGGAAAGCTCGTAATGTTTTTTCGGTCGGTGTTCCCGAACCAGCATGGCGATTTCGTCGCGGGAAAGTTCGCGGCCGAGTTCTGCTTCGCGAGCCGCGACGACCCGGTCGCGCTCCTTGGCGCGCTTGGAGAAACGTTCGAGCAGGGGGCGGGGGACGTCGGACAATTCAAACCCGTGCCCGCGCCGTTCGATGGCGTAGCCAAGGGCGCGAACTTCCCGGGCCATCACATTGCGGTAGACCTCGGTCAGGTAGGGCGCGTGCTCAAAGATGGCGGAGGATTCGAGGGCGGTAAGTCGCCCCGGCTGGGAACGATCCGCCGTCACGTTGAACAGGAAGACGTGGGAATGCAGATGGGGATCGAGGGCGCGACTTTCGCCGTGGCGGAAGATTGCCCCGGCCAGTTGCCCGGTCGGGACGTGGCGTTTGTTGATGCCTTGCCCGTCCTGCCGTCGGGCGAAGGTTTCCAATTCGACGAGGGCCTCGGCGACGGCGGTTTCGTGCGCGGCGATCAGGCGCTCGTCACCGCCGAGAAATGCTTGGATGGATACAGACTTCGGGGCGTTGAACGTCGCGTCGTAGCCGGCGCGGCGGTTCGTCTTCATGCGTTCCGTGAGTTGGTCGCCGGTGACGGCGTGGTGATTGCTGGCCACGCGTGCGAATGCTTCGTCGGAAATCGCCGAGTTTTCGGTCAACCCGACCGCAGCGCAGAGTTGGCCGAAGCAACGGCCTTCAACCTTCATGCCCTCGGAATAATAGTCAGCCTGACGAAGGTATTCTCCCAAGGCATGACTGAACTCCTTGGAGGGTTGAATCGTCAGCACCGTGAACCTCCCTTTTCACTACCTCCACTGTCACGACCGCTGAAAGACGAACGACGGGAACGCGCTACTCCACTGCGCGACTCAGCCAAATCCAACCTGCGTGACCAAGGAACGACCGCCAGTTTACGCGAACCAGTGATGAGCGCATCCAAATCTTCAGGGCTACACGCCAAAATCAAAATAAAGCAGTGGGCAGGGACACCAACGTCTAAGCCTCTCGGCTTAGACTGATCCAAAACCACTCCCATTGCGCCACAAAGTCGCTCCGAATATCGTTCCCACATGACTCCTACGCCACCACCTGCACACCACGATATCGCTCCGACACCACCACCGACGCTCGCCGAGTTGGTCGCAAAAGCGCGCCACCCGAAGCAGCCGAAGACGGGGCAACTGGAGGCGCACCGTGAAGAACTGCTGCGGCTGCGTCGCGCCGGCGATTCCGTCGAGGTGCTGGCCCTCGCGTTGCGCGGCCTCGGCGTCGACATCTCCCCTGAGGCCTTGCGGCTGTGGCTTAACCGCGAACTCGGGTCCAAGCCGGTCCGTCGGCACAAAGTCCGATTCAAGCAAACGGTCGTGATCCCTGTTGCTCTTGCACCTGCGTCCGCGACGCCGCCCACCCCCGATCCGACTCCGACGGTTTCAGCAGTGAGTGCACCGGCCGTTGACTCACCGACACGGCGGTCGTCGGCGGACACGCCATTGGAACGGGCGACGTTGTTCATCCGGGCCGGAGAAACCCCGTTCGAAGCGTTTGCGCGGCGGCAGCGGGAGCGAGAAGCAGTGGCAGCAGCCGCCAAAACCACCGGGGTCGAAACACCGGGGCCGAGAATCGCGCGTGACGACATCTGAGCGACGGCGCCCGTGGTTCAGTTCAAACCGTGCAGGGCCTCGCCGGCGGCGAGCCGACGGACTTGCTGGCAGGGAATGCGTTTGTGCCGGAGCCCCGGCACGGGGCGGAGGATGCGGCGGGCGAGGAGCCGGTAGATCGTGGGTTTGCTGACGCCTAGGGCGGTGGCAGACTCCTCGACCGAGTAGGTCAGGCGCTCGACCGTGACAGGCGGCGCGGCGGGAACAGGTGAAGGCGATTGCGAGGTCATGGGATGACTATCGCAGATGCCGACGGTTTCATGAAGCGCGACGGCGGAACCAACTCGCTACGCTTAAAAATTAGAAATCAAGGATTTGCCTGAGAAGGCGGCATTTTCAGTTCGCGGAGTAGTCTTCCGGCGGCAGCGGGAGGTTCGCCGCGTGGTCCCAGAGCGCCGCTTGAAGAGTAGGCTCCGCGTTCGGATTGAGGGTGTAGCGCGGCGCGCGGGTGTTGAGCCAGCGGGTAACGCTACGGACTTTCGCCGCACTGCGACGGGCGAGCACGTGGTAATGTAAACGGGCGGGCAGTCCGAGTTCGTCGGCGTGGGCGTCCCGCCATTCTTCGACAACGGCCGCCAGGACTTTCGTGCGGGCCCGGCGCGTCCGGCGGCGGAGAGCCGGGAGTTCATCGAGAACGTGGAAGGACGGGATGTGACAGCGGGAAAATTCGCGGCGCAGGCAGGCGAGAAAATAGCGCCACCAATCCGGCGTGAAGTCGGCAATCCGCCGAAGCGGATGGTCGGGGCGCAGGTGCGTCAGCAAATCATCGGTCAGCCACTGTTGCGACTGCTCGGTCCAGTAACGACGGGCGCAGCGGTGCTGCGCGACCGCAGCTTCTGCGGAAAACTGCGCGCGTATGGTCGCGAGTGCGGCCTCGCACCGTTCGCGCTCGGCGAGGTTGCGCGCCCGCACACCAGCCTGATGGAACGAGCCCAAGAACGTTGATTCGGCAGCCTGCGCGGCGGCGCGGGCTGCGATATAGGCGGGGCCGCCGACGGCTTCGTAGGCGGCCTCGGCGGCGGCTTGGCGGAGGCCGGTAATTTCGGCGGAGCGATAGGACAGCGTCCGGAACCGCAGGGCCGCACTGACTTCGGCGACGAAGGCGACCGAGAGCACGGCCGGACGGCGTAGAAAACCGGGGCAACCCGCGCGGCGGAAAGCCTGGATCACACACCATTGGGTGAGCGCTTGGGGCCAAGAGTAGACGCGGAGGGTTTGGGCCATGTCGGATCTAGAGGGGGAGAGAGGGAGTGCGACCGGTTAGGTGAGCGAAAGTTCAGTGCAGTTAGCATGAGTAATGTATTCAGTGTTACGCAGACTTCAATTCGGGCCCGAGGTTCTCCCTCTTGGTTTTCGGGGGTAGGAGTGAAGGGCATCGAGCTTCGTGGGCGTGCCCGGTAAGGCAGGCGATGAAAGGGCCGTAGCAGTGGGGTTCGCGGCCCGGTGGGAGTCGCCGGAGCTCCGCGCATCGGATTCCGATGCTTTGCGACGCCACGTCCCGCGTCGGGCGCGGGCGTGGCTGACTGGGGCTCTCATCGCCCCAGCCCCCTGTTCGCCTCCCAGGGTTTTCGGCGCTTACTATGTTTGGCCGGCGACTTCCGCCGCGATGGATGCGAAGGATGAAGTTCCAGAGTTTATGCGCCCACTTTGGTGCACAACCGCAAATCAAAATAGGCCCGAAGCGTGGAGCGCGATTTGTCCGCAAATTCGACATGGGCCCAGCGAGAGCATTCTCGCAGCCACCCAACGGCGTTCTTGGCTGGCGGGCCATGCCATGATTTACTTAATGACCATTTCGCGCATGCCCGACTCCTCAAGGTCCATCATCTTCGTCAGCTCCGTGCAGAAGGAACTCGCCGCGGAGCGCCGTGCGTTGAAGGTGTATGTCCACAACGACCCTCTGCTGCGGCAGTTTTTCGAGGTCTTTCTGTTTGAAGACCTGCCGGCCTCGGGCCGCCGTGCCGATGAAGTTTATCTGGGGGAGGTGGACCGATGCGATGTCTACGTCGGCATTTTCGGCGACAGCTATGGCTTCGAGGATGCCGACGGTGTGTCGCCCACGGACCGCGAGTTTGACCGTGCCACGGCCGCTGGCAAAGAGCGCCTCGTCTTCGTCAAAGGCACCTCCGACACCGCACGCCACCCCAAGATGCTGGCGCTCACCCGGCGGGCCTCGGACCAAGTGGTGCGCCGGCGGTTTTCAACTCTGCCGGAGTTGACGGGAGGTCTCTACGGCAGCCTCGTGGAACGACTGGCGAGGACCGGCGAAATTCGCTCGCTGCCCTTCGATGCGGCGGCGTGCCCGCGGGCCACGCTCGACGATCTCTCGCCCAAGAGAGTGGCCGAGTTTCTCCGCCTCGCACAGAGCCGCCGTGGCTATGCCTTGGGGCCGGAAACACCGATGCGGGATGCCCTGATTCACCTGAACTTGCTCGACGGCGACCGCCCCAGCCATGCCGCAGTCCTGCTTTTCGCCGACGATCCCCAGCGGTTTCTCCTGACCTCGTTCGTCAAGTGCCTCCGTTTCCACGGCACCGAAATCCGCAAGCCCATTCCGGCCTACAGCAGTTTTCGTGGCACCGTGTTTGAACTTGTCGATCAGGCCGTGGACTTTGTCATGTCCAAGCTCGACCGCGCCGTCGGCACGCGAGCCACGAGCAATCAGGCCCCGGAAACTTACGAACTTCCACCCGATGCCGTCTCCGAGGCCATCGTCAACGCGATCGCTCATCGCGACTACGCTTCCAACGCCTCGGTTCAGATCATGCTCTTCGCCGACCGGCTGGAAATTTGGAATCCCGGCGAACTGTTTCCGCCGCTGACCACCGAGGCCCTCCGCCAACCGCATCCGTCGATCCCGCGCAATCCGCTGATTGCCGAGTCGTTGTTTCTGACCCGTTACATCGAGCGGGCCGGCACTGGCACGCTCGATATGATTGAGTTGTGCCGCGCCGCCGGGCTTCCGCCTCCTGAGTTCCGTCAGGAGCATGGCCAGGTCATTCAGATTCTTCGTCGGCCGCCTCCAGCCACAGCACCCGTTCCCGCAAAGGTGGTGGGCAGGTCAGAGTCAGGGTCAGGGTCGGGGTCAGAGTCATGGCGCTTGAGGTCGGAGTGGCGGCCTGAGTGGGGGGCAGCGTCGGTTCACCATCGCATCATGGTGGCGCTCGCCGCCGCGCCTGCCTCCCGGTCTGAAATTGCCGCGGCCATCGGCCACAAATCCATCTCCAGCTCCATTCGGCAGGCAGTGGCCGATCTCATGGCGGCCGGACTGATGGAATATACCGTCCCAGAAAAACCCAACAGCCGACTGCAAAAATACCGGCTCACGCCAAAAGCACTGGCAGGTTCCACGGCCAAACCCGCCAAGAACCCGACACTCCGCGCTCCCGCCAAACAGGACAAGCACAAGACAAACAGGACATCGCCCTCCCCAGCGCCCCGGCGCAAAGGGCTCACCAAGGGCGCAAAGGGCTCGCGCTCGACCTGATCAGGCAGTCATCGAATTCACGTCCCCAGGCCCTCCCTAGTTGCTCAATCTTCGCAACGACCTCGAAAATGCCGTCAAACGAGCCCGGCGTGCGGCGGAGACGGGTGCGCGCCAGGCACTCGATCTTCACCCCGAAAGTCCGTTGACCTCTAACGCACCCCTTACGTCCTCGTCGGCCAAGGGCTCGCAAAGGACTCACAAGGAACCGCCGCGACAAACCCGCCAAGAGCCCGCCAAACCCGTCACGCCGCCGTCTGGTGCAAAGAGGAAAATTACCGCGCGAAAAAGGGCCCCACCGCGGACGCCCTCTCGCTCCGGTCCCCCGAAAGGCCGGGAAGAAAATCGTCGATGGAGTTCCTTGCGACTGACCCGTCTCGCACCTCGTTTCGCGCCCCGTATCCCAGCCGCCCCACCAACTTGAAAATGTGGTGTAGAAAAAAGTGTAGAAAACCATTCGAAAAATCGTCCGAAACAGGAGCCAGAAAAATAAAGTGTAGAAGGTGTAGAAAATCTCCGAGGGAAAGGGCAGAGGCCCCAGACCTTATGCCGCATCGTTTTCGCTCTTATCGGACGGTCTGAGGCACAGGTCTAACTGACCTCTGCATTTTTCTACACCTTCCTTTCTACACTTTCCTCAAAAATTGAGCCAATTTCAGCGAATTTTGGAGAAACCCGACTCGCCTTTTTTTCAAAATTTCCCTCCGATAATTTGTATCGGGATATTTGTGACAAAATGGGAAAAACGCGTTTTAGAGTTCTGAGACCTGCGTGTCTACCAATTCCACCACCCGGGCAACGAGCGGACGGTCACGAGACACGCCCAGCCCGCCCCGGGCAAGAAAATAGATTTGCGTCTCCGCCGACCGCCCCCCTCCCCTGCCCCCTCCCCCCGCCCACTCAGCCGCGCAATTTCGCCTTGATGGCCTTCACGCGGGCGAGCGTGGCGCGGACGTTCTCTTCGATCGCCGCCCAGTCCTTTTGGGCCAGCATCTCCTTGGTCACCAGATTGCTGCCCATGCCCATCGCGGCGACCCCCGCCCCGAGCCAGGCGGTCAACGACTCTTCCGTCGATTCCACGCCGCCGGTCGGCATGAGCTTCGTCCACGGCATCGGCCCGAGCACGTTTTTCACGAAGCCGGGTCCGCCCACTTCCTTGCCGGGAAACATCTTCACGATCTCGCAGCCGAGTTCCTGCGCGTCGGAAATCTCGGAGGCACTGCCGCAGCCCGGCGAATACGGGATCATCCGCCGGTTGCACAGCTTCGCGACGTCGGCGTTGAGGGACGGCCCGACCACGAAATTTGCCCCGCAGTTGAGGTAGAGCGCGGCCGTATACGGTTCGACGATCGAGCCGACGCCGAGGATCAGCGACGGATCCGCGTGCATAAAATGCCGCTCCAGCTCGCTGAACACCTGCCAGGCGTGGTCGCCGCGGTTGACGAACTCGACGAGCTTGCACCCGCCCCGGCTGATCGCCGCCACGACGTGCTTCGCCGTCTCGAAGTCCGGATGATAGAAAACCGGCACAACACTGGTGTCGTAGATGGTGGTGAGCACCTGCATGCGCGAATAGCGGGCCATAGGAAAAAGGGGGCTGAGGGTGGACGGAGGAAGCCGAAGGCGGAATTCTTCCCCGCCTCCGATGAGTCGCAAGCGGAAAGCCGGGGCCGGCCGCGGAGCGGGTGGCCGGCCGCGGCCGATCTGCCGCGCGCGGAGCGCACGGCCCACCTTGGAGATCCGGCCCACCCGGCGATCCGCCGCGCGCGGAGCGCACGGCCCACCTCGGCGATCCGGCCCACCTGGCCGATCTGCCGCGCGCGGAGCGCACGGCCCACCTCGGAGATCCGGCCCTCCGACTTTTGCGCCTCTTGCGCTTCTTTGCGGCCAACCCTCCGCCGCCTCCGGTTCGGGACGGCTCGTCTCCGGTAAAATCTTCATCCGGTTTATGGGCACAGGAGGAAGACCGAGGTCGATCCGAAATAGGGATCCGCTCGGTTACTCCTTCGGCTCATCTCCTTCCTCCTCTGTGTCCGAGCTCCGTGAGCTCGGTGACACAATCCGTCGTCCGTCCTCCGTCTCCTGCTTCCTCTGTGTCCGAGCTCCGTGGCCTCTGTGACAAAATCCGATCTCCTGCCGCCCTCCGCCGTCCGCCCAGTCTGCAAAATATTCCTACCCTTAAAATTTTCCTACCTCTACGGATCGGAGGGTGGAGGTAGGAAGATTGGGTGGGTAAGAAAAT
>JBIKOK010000034.1:0-46013 GCA_044358025.1 Opitutaceae bacterium | reverse complement strand
CGGGCGGCGAGAGGAAGAGCATGGTGCCGCTGAGCGCCATCATCATAAAACCGAGGGTCAGCAGCACGCTCGTGAACGCGCGCCAGTGGAAGCGGGGGGCCGTCGGGGCGTTCATGGCGGAGGGACGATGGAGGGAAACGCCGGAGGAGAAGGCGGCTCAGCGGCCGCCCCGATAGCCGCGGCCGGCGTTGCCGGGATTCGTGGGCGCCGGCGTGGTCGGGCAGGTGCCGATGCAGTCCGCTCCGCCGGCGCCGTTGCCGCCGCCCATCCCGTGGCCTTTGCCCAGGCCGCCCCGACCGGGCGCCGCGCTGGTCAGCGTCGCGAATTCTTCGGCGGTGAGGACCTGCGGCTGATACGTGACTCCGGCCGCGGCGAGATTGCGGACGAAGGCGCCGAGGTGGTTGACGGAGGCGCTCGCGAGGTTGGCGATGACGGCCTTTGAGCCCTCGTCGGTGGCCTGCGCCGAGAGGCGGCGGAGATCGGCGATGTCCGTTTCCTCGATCAACGCGCCGGCACCCAGGGCTCCGGTGGCCGAGCCGTTCACCAAAACGATCAGTTGGTCGTAGAGCGCCTGGAGGTCGGCGGTGGCGTAGACGCCGGCCTGGGCAACCGGCGGCTGCACGCCAACGGTGGCGGCGAGCTGCGTAAGCGCGGCGGCATGACGCGTCTCGGATTCGGCGATGTTGGCAAACACGCGGAGATTCCAGCGCGCGGCGGCCGCGGCGTAGAGGTCGTGGGCGACGCGTTCCTCTTCGATGGTAAAGATGAGCTGGGCTGAGGAGAGCGTGGTCGGGGTCGCCAGCGTGAGGGCATTCAGCGGACACGCGGCGTTGCTACCATCGGCGGGGCAGGTGGCGGCGGGAGTCGGCGTGGGGGCGGGCGCAGGCGGAACCGGGGCGCTTGGGCGATTTTGGGCGCCGAAAGCGACGAGCGGGAGGACGAGGAGGAGGCTGAGTTTGGTTTTCATGGATGAATTTGGTTCACCCCATTACACCCCGGAAACCCGCGGGCATTACACGCCCCGCGATGTTTTTTTATTCGGTAATATTCGCCGCGATCCGGGGTGTAATCGGGCGGATGAAAATCCAACAAAACATGAAAACCAAAATTATCCTCGTCAGCGTTCTCCTCAGCGCGGGTCTCGTGACCGGCGCTTTCGCCGCCCAAGGTCGGGGCAACAGCTCAGCGGGTCGCGGCACCAGCAGCGGGGCCGGCTCCGGCCGCGGCACGGCGCAGCCCAGCGCGAATTGCGATCAAACCGGCCCCGGTCAGGGCACGCCGCTCCGCGACGGCTCCGGCAAAGCGACGGCCCCGGGCAAAGGCGCGAAAGACGGCTCGGGCAACCGGGCCAACTGCCCCGTCCCGCCGGCAAAATGAGCGCGGCATAACACCCCCAAGCGACCTGCGGCGGAGCCCTCAAAGCTCCGCCGTTTTATTGGGCCAACCGCGCGAGGAGTCGCCGAACAAGGGTGCGTGCTGTAGCCGGGATCGTCCTCGGCCGAACTCACGGAATTGGGATCTGCAGGCCGCGGGCCGGGGGCCTCGCCCTCGTCCGGCCCCACCCCGACCTGGGCCGGAAAGCCCATGCCACGTGGCACGGGCTTTCCAGCCCGTGGGTTTGAGCCGGTACCCAAAAAAACTGCGAGGCGCCCCTGGCGGGTCGGCCAAGGAACGAGGCACCCGCCGGCGAGGGGCGGGCGTTTTTCCAGTGTGCCGACGATTGGGCGACCCCGCGACCAGACCCTCCACGCCAGGTCAGAATCCGCCAGCCAAGCCGTCTTTCTCAGCTACGCGTCGCAAGACGCGCCGACCGCGCGGCGTATTCGCGAAGCGCTGCGCGCCGCGGGGTGGAGGTGTGGTTCGGCCAGAGCGAGCGCGTCGGCGGTGATGCGTAGGAGGCGAAGATCCGGGGGCAGATTGCGAGTGGTGCACTGTTCGGGCCGGTGATTTCGGCGGCGACGCCGGCGCGGCTCGAAGGGCATTTTCGAATCGAGTGGAAACTCGCGGCGCAACGGACGCAGGCAATGGCGGAGCGCACGCCGTTGCTGCTGCCCGTGGGGATCGACGAACCGAAGGATCGCGAAGCACTCGGGCCGAAATCGTTTCTGAGTGTGCCGTAGACCCGCGGGCCCGGCGGGGAAAAGGCGGAGGCGTTGGGGATGCGGAGGGGGACGTTGCTCGGTGGTAGCGCGGAGCATGTGGCACGGGTCTCCCGACCCGTGGGAGCGGAAATCACGGGTCGGGAGACCCGTGCCACGCCGAAGGTGGGCCGGCGCGTCCCGGCGGCGATCCGGCGCGCGAGTTTTTCTCGGATGGGCTGAGCGAGGCGGTGACGGATGGGCTCGGCCGCGTGCCAAGGCTGAAGGCGGTCGGCCGCGCCTCGGCGTTTCCTTTAAGAACAAGCCGACCTCGATCCCGGAAATCGCGCGGCAACTCGGCGTGACGCATCTCGTCGCCGGCACGGTGGTGCAGGAAGGGCAGACCGTGCGCATCACGGCGAAACCCATCACGGCCGACGGCTTTGATGTGTGGGGTCCGACCCACTCGACGGCGAGCTGGGGACCCGCTTCGCCTTGGACGACGACGTAGCCAGGCTCATCGCGAAAAATCTTCCGCTCAAACTCGGGGTGAGTTCCGCCGCGTCGCCCGCTGCGGTGAATGCGCAGGCCCTCGATCGGTCCGGGCAAGGACGCCAGGCGAGGAATCTGCGGACGCCGGCGGGTGACGCTCTGGCCGGACGCGCGTTGCGGTGAACGCGCTCCACCTCGATCGGTCCGGGCAAGGACGCCAAGCGAGGCATCTGCGGACGCCGGCGGGTGACGCTCTGGCCGGACGCGCGTGGCGGTGAACGCGCTCCACCTCGATCGGTCCGGGCAAGGACGCGAGGCGAGGCATCTGCGGATGCCGGCGGATGACGCTCTGGCCGGACGCGCGTGGCGGTGAACGCGCTCCACCTCGATCGGTCCGGGCAAGGACGCGAGGCGAGGAATCTGCGGACGCCGGCGGGTGACGCTCTGGCCGAACGCGCGTGGCGGTTAACGCGCTCCACCTCGATCGGTCCCGGGCGAAAGGGAGCAGGGGCAGATTGGGCGGAGCTGGGCGGTGCGGCAGCGAACTATTTTTTGGCGGGTTTGGCTTTCAGGTAGGCTTCGACGAGGTCGCGGCGGTAGCGCATTTTTTCGTCGGGGCTCAGCGTCTGGAGCTTGGCCTGGATCTCGGCGTGGCGCTCAGGGGTGGCGCGCTGCATCATCTCGCGCCAGCCGGTTTGGATTTCGGCGGGCATGCCGCCCCAGCCTTGGCGGAGTTGGAGACGCTGCTGCTCCGGCAGCTGGCGAAAGGCGGCGATTTCGGTGCGCAGCGTGGCGCGTTGGGCGGGGGTCATCGCCCGGAGGCGCGCGATCACGGCTTCCATTTGCGCGAGCTCGGCGTCGGAGAGATTCAGGAACTGTTCGAGCGCGGCGAGTTCGCTGGCGGAGGACGCTGAGGTGGGCGAGCTCGCGGGGGCCGGGGGCGTTTGCGCGGCGAGCGGGGCGGCGAGCAACGCGAGGGCGAGGCCGAGGCAGGAGAGCGTTTTCATGGCGGGGAGGAATTTAGCCGCGGGGCTGCGCGGGGAGGTGGAGGAGCGCGTCGCGGTTTTCGGCAACGAGGAGGGAGCGGGCGGGTTGGAGCGCGGCGTCGAGGGCGATCAGTTCTTCGAAGGTCGCGGGGCCGGGTGCGGCGGGCGCGGGCGGATTCTGGCGGAGCACGAGGACGACGGCGAGCGAGGCGGCGGCGAGCGCGGGCAGACCGGGCCAGAGGAGCCAACGGAGCCACGCGGTGCGGAGGCGCGGGCGGGGGCCGGCGAGTTCGCCGCGGAGGGCGCGCCAGCGCTGCTCGAACTCGGGCGAAGTGCGGCGGAGTTGGCTGCCGAGGAGGCGGTCGAGGTCGGCGTCGGAGGGCGGGCGGGAGTCGTCGGAGTTCATGGCGAGGAGTGCATAAGCGCTTTGAGGTGTTGGCGGGCGCGGTGGAGTTGCACGCGGAGGGCGTTGGCGGTGAGGCCGAGCGTCGCGGCGGCGGTACGGGGGTCGAGGTCCTGCTGGTGGACGAGAAGGAGCAGCGAGCGCTGCGCCTCGGGGAGCTGCGCGAGGGCGCGTTGGAAAATCTCTTCGAGCTCGGTGGCGCGGCGGGCGTCGTCGCTCCCGGGCGCGGCGAGGTAATCGAAGGCCTCGGGGGGGAGCGAGAGCGCGGGTTTGCGGCGGCGGCGGCGCAGCTCGTTGAGGAGAAGGTTGCGCGCGATGTGAAACAGATAGGTCGTGAACGCGGCGCGGCGCTCGTAGCGACCGGCAGAACGGTGGAGGCGCACGAAGACCTCGAGGGTAAGGTCCTCGGCTTCGGCCATGGAGCCGAGCGAGCGGTAGAAGAACGCGAGGAGCGGTTTCTTCCATTTGTCGAAGAGCTCCTGCCACGCGCGCTCGTCACCGGCGGCACCGCGGGCGAGGCAGAGGGCGTCTTCGTCGGCGACTGCGGGCGCAGGCGCGGGGTCGGGCGCGGCCGCCGCGCTGAGGACGCGGAGCAGCCACTCGAAGGGGGCGGGAAATGGGCCGACGACGTTCACCGATGGGACAAACCCCGGGGGCGGGCGGATATTACCGGCGGGGCGAAAAAAAGCGGCACGGCCGTACGGCGGCGTTGGGAGAATCCCCGGGAGGCGTGGGCGGCGGCCATCTGCCGAGCAAAACAGGATACGCCGGGCGGGCGAACCTAGAAGTGGCGGCGGGAGTTCCGCGGAGTGGGGTCCCGTTTCCGGCAGGGCGCGGAAGGATGGGCGCCGGGGCAAGCGCCCTGCTCCCGTTCGCGTTCAAGCAGAGACGAACCTGGGGCGGAAGGCCGGAGCCTGCTTGCAGGCGAGGGTGGGGGTGCCACGGGTCTCCCGACCCGTGTTCCGGAAATCACGGTCTCCCTACCCGTGTTCCGGAAATCACGGGTCTCCCGACCCGTGTTCTGGAAATCACGGGTCAGGAGACCCGTGCCACGAAATCGCCGGCAAGCAGGCTCCTACCTCCGGGCAGGTGCGTCTCAGCGTGGACGTGTCCGGGCATGCCGGCGCGGTCGGCGCCTTGGACGCGGGACAGCCGGGGAAATTCGTCGGGCGACTTGCAGCGGACGGGAAAATTCCTTCCCGTTCCACCCATGACGACGCCCGCCCCGGCCAAACCCAGCTTCATCAACCGGTTTCTCGGCGGCGTGGAGCGCGCCGGGAACGCCCTGCCCCACCCGGCCACGCTCTTTGTGGGGCTCGCGGCGCTCGTCGTCGTGGTGTCGTGGATTTGCCATACGCTGGGCGTGACGGTCACCAATCCTGCGAGCGGCAAAGTCGTGGCGGCGGTGAACCTGCTCTCGGTTGACGGTGTGCAGCGGATGATCCTGGAGCTGACGCGCAACTTTCTCGCGTATCCGCCGCTCGGTATCTCGCTCGCGTGTTTGATGGGCATCGGGATCGCGGAATACTCCGGGCTGATGGGCGCGATGTTGCGGTTGGTGGTGCTGAAATCGCCGGCGAAGCTGATCACGCCGATGGTCGTGTTTGCGGGCGTGATGTCCAACGCGGGCAGCGAGGTCGGCTACGTGTTGCTCATTCCGCTGGCGGGCGCGCTGTTTCACACGCTCGGGCGGCATCCGCTGGTCGGCCTGGCGGCGGCGTTTGCCGGTGTGTCGGGCGGCTACAGTGCCAATCTCCTCGTGGGCTCGGTGGATGTGTTGCTCGCCGGCCTCTCCGAGGCGGCGGCGCACATCGTGAACCCCGCTTACAAAGTGAACGCGATGGCCAATTATTATTTTATGGCGGTCTCGACGTTTGTGATCACGGCGGCGGGCACGTGGGTGACGGAGAAGATCGTCGCGCCGCGATTGGGGCAGTATGCCGGCGACGCGAAGCGCGAAGCCCTGAAACCGCTGTCGGCCGGCGAGAAACGCGGCCTGTGGGCGGCGGCGGCGGCGACGGTCGCGCTCACGGCCGTGGTGTTGGGGGGAGTGCTGCCCGAGAAGGGGTTTCTCGTGAACCCGAAGAACGCGGACTTTGCGCAGTCGGCCTTTATGGTGGGACTGGTGACGTTTATTTTTCTCTACGGTCTGCTGCCGGGCGTGGCCTACGGCGTGGCGGCGGGCACGATCAAGAACGACCACGATGTGATGGCGGGCATGACGGCAACGATGAAGTCGATGGCGTCGTTCATCGTGCTCTCGTTTTTTTCGGCGCAGTTCATCTCCTATTTCAACTGGACGAATTTGGGCATCATCACGGCGGTGAAAGGCGCGGAGACGATTTCGCACCTCGGTCTGCAGAACATGCCGATTTTGCTCATGGTGGCGCTGGTGCTGTTTGCCGCGACGGTGAACATTTTGATTTCGAGTGCGTCGGCGAAGTGGGCGCTGCTCGCGCCGGTCTTCGTGCCGATGTTCATGCTGCTCGGCTACACGCCGGAGCTGGTGCAAGGCGCGTTTCGCGTGGGCGACAGCGTGACGAACATCATCACGCCGCTGATGAGTTATTTCCCGCTGATTTTGACGTTCCTCCACAAATACGATCCCCGCGCGGGCATCGGGACGTTGATCGCGACGATGCTGCCCTACTCCATCGTGTTTATGATCGTGTGGACGGTGCTGCTGATGGCGTGGATCGCGCTGGGGATCCCGATGGGGCCGGAAGCGCCGCTGTTTTTGAAGAAGTGAGGGGCGGTGGGTGGAAAATCGGCGGTTGGAAACCGCCGTCCCGTTGACTGCAGACCGCGCCCTATTTCTGCGGCCAGGCGAGAGGGACGCCTTGCGCGGTGAGGGCAGATTGAAATTCGGCGAGGAGCGCGGGCGTGGCGCGGACGGAGCGCGGCGAGGTTTTTCTCGCGCGACAAAAGACGGCGAGGGCCCCGACGGATTCGCCGATGTTCCACTCCACGGGATGGAGGCGGTAGCAGCCGTTGGTGAGGTGGGTCGTACCGAGATTTTTGCAGGCGGGCAGGAGATTTTCCACGCGGCGCGGCAGGAGCGCGCCGAGCGGGATCTGGAACGGGCGCGTGAGGAAATCGATGTAGTTGTCGCCCCCGCTGCTGGGGTGGAGATCGATCGCGTAGCTGCCGATGCCGACGCTGTCGGGGAAAACTTCCGCGAAGACTTCGGCGTCGGGGGTGGCGGGGGTTTTGCGGCGAGCGTCGAGGCCGACGTGGAGTTCGGTGATCGTAAACTCGGCCTGGATACGGCGGCTCTCGCGGATGTAGGGATACTTCGCAAGGCCGTCCTCGGTGCCGACGATGTCGGGACGAAGCCGGAGACCCTTCCAGCCGGTGCCGCCGTCGGCGCGCGGGGCTTCGGTCTGGAGCCAGTAGAGGAGCGAGAGGCTGAGCTGCTTGCCGGCGGCAAGGTGGCGGGCGGCTTCGGCGGCGGGGACCTCGAAGAGGTTGCCGAGCATGTAGTCGTTCTGCGGCCAGTTCACGAGCGTCGTGTCACCGGCGTAGGTGCCGGGCACGAAATTCGTGCGGTCGACGATGCGGCGGTATTTGAAGAGCCCCGTGCCCTTCGCGGCGTCGAAGCCCATGGCGAAGGGTTTGAGTCCGCGCGGCGCGGAATAATAGTGGCTGAGGAGTTTGCCGGACCACGCGGGCGTGAGGGGCGGAACGTGGTCGCGCCAAAACGCGTAGTCGCGCGGACGGTCGATGGTGTGGTCTTCGCCGGCGACGTAATCCATCGCGAAGCAGCAGGTGAAGGCCTGCATGTTCTGCGGGCGGGCGACGGGGTCGGCGTGGGGCTCGCCGGTGACGCGCTGCGATTCGGAACCGGTGACATACTCGGTGCGCGTGAGCGGGAGCAGTTCGCCGGTCTCGGTGGCGTCAATGAAGAGTGGCGCGCGGAGGAAGAGTTCGCGGCCGGACTCAGCGCTGCGCACGAGCACGGCGTCGACGCGATCGCCGGTGGTTGAGGCGGAGACGGCGGTGTGATGCAGCAGGATTTCGAGGCGACCGCTCGCGACATGGGGCGCGAGCATTTCCGTGAGGACGGCGAGGGCGACGCGGGGCTCGTGACAGAGTTTGGAGACGGAGCCGTTGCCGGGGTTGAGGCGCGGGTTGGCCCGCGCGGCGTCGGTGAGCGGGAAATTTCGCGCGTAGTAATCGCGCACGCCGCGGCGGAAGGTCTGGTAGCTTTTCGTGCCGCCGAAGGTTTCGATTTGCGCGTGTTCGTCGGGCGGGACGGCCTGCGCGGTGAGCTGGCCGCCGATCCAGTCGGTTTCCTCGGTCAAAATGACGCGAAGGCCCGCGCGCGACGCGGCGAGGGCGGCGGCGATGCCACCCAGGCCGCCACCAATGATGACGAGATCGACGGCGAGTTCGCGCGCGGGAGCGGAGGCTTGGGTGGCGGGCGGGGCGACCGGCGCCGCGGATTGTGCGCGGGCGAGCGAAGGGGCGGCGAGGGCGGCGGGGACGAGGAGGCCGGCTTGTTGGAGGAAGGTGCGGCGGATCATAAAAGAGGGTGGAGCGCGTTGGGGTCAACGCGCTGCGGAGGAGCGCGGGGGTCAGGAGGTCGTCGGGCAAAGCGCGTTGGGGTCAACGCGCTCCACCTCGGAAAAGGAATGCGGGCACAGGGACGCGCCCGCCCACCTCAGTAGGCGCCTTTGATGGCGAAGGTCCAGGAGACGCCGACGACTTCATGGCGGGTGATCGCGGTGGGGCCGGTGACGAATTTTTGCATGTTGATATAGGGCGTATCGAGGAGGTTGCGGGCGCTGAGGGCGAGGCTGTAGGTGTTGTTCAAACGCCAGCCGGCGCCGGCGTCGAGGTTGGTGCGGTGGCGGCGGTAGGTGGTGCCGGCGAGGTTGGTGTTCACGTCGTCGGACCAATTCCAATTTCCGTAAACGTTCAGCTTGTTGAGTGTGTAGTTGATTCCTCCGGACGCGAGGTGGGGCGTGAGATTGGCGCGCGTCACTTCGGCGTAAAGCCGCGTGTAGCTGCCGCGGACGGAGAGGCGTTTGAAGAGCTGGCCGAGGAAGGCGAGGCTCTGGTTATACTCGATCTCCATGCTGCGGATTTTGATCGTGCCGGGGCCGTTGTCCGTGGTGACGAACTCGTAGCCCTGGAGTTCGTCGTCGCCGGTGTAGCCGAATTCGGCGGCGGTGAGGCGGTCGGTGATGAACAGGTCTTTCACGCTGCGCTCGGTGAACGTCGCGGCGAGCTGACCGACGGGCTCGAAGTAGTAGGCGAGGCGGGCGGCGTAGTTGTCGGACATCTCCGGCTTGAGGCGCGGGTTGGGCGTGTTGACCGTGAGGGCGGTGTCGTTGATGATCCAGACGCCGGCGAGATTCACGTAGGAGGGGCGGCGGATGGTGGAGCTGTAGCCGAGGTGGAGGTCGAGGTTGCGGATGAGGTTGTATTTCAGCGAGGCGCTCGGGAAGAGGTTGTCGTAGTCACCGGTGCGTTTGACGCGGGGCTGAGAGAGGAACTGGTAGTCGATGCCGGGGATGGTCGTGGCGACGCCGGCAGCGGTGAGCGTGTAGCCGGCGGCGCGGACTTCGGCGGGCGTGCGGGTGTCGGCTTCGCTGGCTTCGGTGGCGGTCTTTTCCCAGCGCAGACCGGCGCGGAAGGTAGCCCCTTTGAATTTGCCGGTGCCCATCAAGTAGCCGGCGTCGATCTGCTCGTAATAACGGCGGCGACGGGCGACGTAGGATTGGTAGTAGTTGTCGGCGTTGGTGCCCCAGCTTTGGCGGAAGGCGGCGCGGTCGTTGTTGTAGAGATCGCCGAGGGCGCGGAGATCGGGCATGAAGACCGTGGCGCCGGAGAGGGAGGTGGTGCTGCCGTCGACCATGCCGAGCGAATAATTCCACGGGGAACGGTAGGCATCCCAGGCGCCGCGGGCGGGGATGACGCCGCCGGGGGCGTAGTCGTAGCGTTTGGCGAGCTGGTCGTCTTCGAATTTTTGGATTTGCTGACGCGTTTTCAGACCGCTCTTCCAGATCACGGGGAGCCATTGCGTGGTCTTGAGCGTGGCGATGATTTCGCCGCTGTATTGGACCGTGCGGCCGAAGCGGCCGTCGTTGGCGGTGAACGTGGGGTTGGTGTAACTGGCGCCGCGGGCGATGTCGGGGCCGGCGACTTGGGTGAACTGCCAATCGCTCGACATGAGCGAGGAGCGTTCGGCGCGGTAGGTGATGCCGTTGGCGACCGGGGAGTTGGTATCGCGGATCGATTGGTGGCGGCCCATCGGGTCATACCAGCTCGTGGAGTCGGAGTAGGCGCCCTTGGCCTCGAGTTCGAAATTGCCGCGCTTGAATTCGGCGCGCGGGATGAGGGTGAAGGTCTCGCCCATCTTGGAGACGGCGACGGGATTGACGGTGACGGTACCGCTCGCGGCGGAGGTGAAACTGAGGAGCGGATCGGCGCCGACAACCTGGCTGCGGGCGCCGGTGCTGGAGTTGAAAATGACGGTGCGTTGGGGGGTCCAGAGGTCGGCGTAGTTGTAGACAATGCCGAGGCCGAAGTTGAGTTCGCGGTTGAACTTAAAATCAGTGGTGAGCGTGGTGGCGAAGCGCTTGTTGAAACGCGGGGCCCACTGGAAATTGAGCGTGGTGGGGACGAGCGGACGCGGGTCGGCGGGGGTGACGGCGGTGCTGTAGCCCGAGGAGGTGATGAGCGCTTCCTGGTAGACGTTGGACTCGCTGAGATTGAGCACGAGGCCGAGGCGCTTGTTCAGGAAGACGTCGGAGTATTCGAAGATGCCGCCGGGGCGGACTTTTTGGCTGGTACGGTTTTCGTCGGGCCCGAGGGATTGGCCGAGCTTCATGGCCTCGGAGTGGGCGACGACGTTGGCCTGCCAGGAAATGCGGCGGCCGGAGCGGTCGAAGGCGCGCTTGGTGCGGAGATTGATGGTGCCGGCGGGGGCGTTGGCATCGACGTCGGCGCTGACGGTCTTGTTGACCTCGATGGACTCCATCGAATTGAGGGAGGCCATTTCCATGGTGAACGAGCGCGCGGAGCCGGAGCCGGAGTTGTTGGCATCGGTGCTGGCGAGGGAGATGCCGTCCATGGTGACGGAGGTATATTCGGAGCCGAGACCGCCGAGGCGCACGGTGCGGACCTCGCCGTAGAAGAGGTCGAGTTCGACGCCGGGGAGATGCTTGAGGAATTCGCCGACGTTGCCCTCGGCGTTGTCGCCAAACGCGTCGGACGCGACGGTGTTGGTGATGTTCATGGAATTGCGCTGGTCCATGATCGCTTTGGCGTTGCCCTCGCGTTCGGAGGAGACGGTGAAGGCCGAGAGTTTCACGGTGCCATCGGGCAGCGTCGTGCTTTTGGGGGCGGCGTCCTGGAGCGTGCTGACGAGTTCGAAATTTTTGGTGGCCGTGGCGCCGGCGGTGACATCGACGGTGGCGGTGACCTTCCGGTAGCCGGTGTAGGACACCTCGACGGTCACGCGACCGGCGGGCACGGGCGAGAGGCGGTAGAGGCCCTCGTCGGCGGATACGGTGGCGTCGCCGCTCTCGACGACGCGGATCTGGGCGTTGCGGAGATACTCGCCGGTGGCGGGATTGAAGATCTGGCCGGCGATGGTGCCGGCGGCGGATTGGGCGAAGGCGGGCAGCGCGGTGAGCAGCGCGGCGCAGAGAAAGGCGAGCAGGGTGCGGAGCGGGTGTGGGTGCATGGTGATCACGTGGGGGCGAGGCGAAGGGGCGAACGAAAACCGGTCGAACGTCCCGAACCTTGCGAGACGCACCGGGCGGTTACAAGCGCGGCATTGCAGGTCGCGCGCCATCCCGACGGAGGACGGGGACGAGGTCGCGCTGCTCGTGAGAGCCGGGCATGCGCGCGTGGCGCGGAGGGTGGTTCATCCCGCCTCTCACGAGGCGGGCGACGAAGGCGGTCAGAACCGCGCGGTGACGCCGAGCTTGTAGCTGGTGCCGGCGCCGGAGGCGTAGGACGGGATCTCGCGGCCGAAGGCGTGGACGTAGTCGTTGTTCGTCCAGTCGTTCGTGAGGTTATAGACGTCGAAGTAGAAACTGTAGGTGCGGCTGAAGTTATACTGGGCTTTGAAATCCCAGAGGGTGCGGGCGTGTTGGAACACATCGTAGAGCATCGTGCCCGGGAGGACGCCGGCGCCGGAGCCGAAGGTGCCGTTGGTCGAGCTGCGGAAAAATTCGCTGCGGTAGTTCATCATGACGCGCAGATCGAGGCCGTAGCCGCGCCACGTGAGGCCGGCGTTGGCGCTACGGGGCGTGAGGTTCGGGAGGCGCGTGGTGGTCTGGGCGGAGCCGAAGTCGCCCTTGGTGTCGAGGTAGGTGAAGTTGGCGAAGGAGCCGAGGCCGCGCAGGGCGCCGGGGAGAAACGTGTATTGCTGCTGGTGGTTGAGCTCGATGCCGCGGATACGGGCCGAGCCGATGTTGCGGTTTTGCGAGAGCGTCCAGCCGGCGTAGTCGCCGCCGAAACCGTTGTCGGCGCCGGCGGGCACGGTCGACTGGAAGGAGCGGAAATAGTTCGTGATCTGTTTCAGGAAAACGCCGGCGGAGAGCTGGCCGATACCCGAAAAATATTTCGCGATCGTGACATCGAAGTTGTCGGAGGTGTAGGGCTTGAGGTCGGGGTTGCCGCCGGAGAGGGTCTGGTTGGTCTCGTTGGGGACGAGCGTGGGCAGGAGGCTGGTGGGCACGGGCCGCGTGATGGACTTCGAGTAGCTGGCGCGGGCGAGGACGTTGGGGGAGACGTCATAGACGAAGTGCACGCCGGGAAAGGTGTTGTTGTAGTTGGTGCCGGCGGTGGCTTTGCCGCGGAAGTTGGCGAGGGCGCGGGCGGCATTCACCTCGGGCGTGGCGGTGGCGAGGTTGTTGTTGGTGGTATTGGAAACGCGGATCAGGTTGCTGCCGTTGGTCGACGTCTGCTCCCAGCGGAGGCCGGTGAGGACGCGGAGGCGGCGGAACTTGAGGCTGCCCTGGACGTAGGCGGCGTTGATGGTCTCGTCGAATTCGGCGTCGTTGACGCGGGAATTGTAGAGGGTGTTCCAGACGTCGGCGGCGGACTGGGTCCAGTTTTTCGGATCGGCCCAGACATCGTGGGCGAGGCCGGTCTGCGGAAGTTGGAGAAACGGAAACGGACCGTAGCGGCCGCCGGACATGCGCATGTTATAGCCGAGCCACGGCGTGATGCCACCGGTCGCGGGTGTCGTGGGCGGGCCGGCGTAGGTGTAGTAGTTGAGGTCGCGATTCGCCTTCTGGTAAAAGCCGGCCTGCTTCACGCCGACTTTGAGGACGAGCGGAACGGCGGTGGCGAAGGTGTTTTCGAGATCGGCGCGACCGCCCCAGCGCTGCGCGGGCGCGGAGTAAGTGATGAGCTGGGAGTCGGGGCGGACAGCGTAGTTGACGGGGTCGGTCCAGTCGGGCCCGCCAGTCTGGATCACGGCGGGGTCCCAGTCCGCGTGGCCACGGCGGTCGAGGCGCCAGCTGACGCCGGTGAGGCGGGCGAAGAGCTGGTTGAGCTGCGGATACATCGTGCGGTTTTTCGAGTAGTTGAGATCGACGGTGAGTTTGCCGCTGCCACCGAAGAGACGTTGTTCGAGGCCGCCGGAGACCGTGGTGCTCTCGCTCTCGCGGATGTAGAGCACGGATTCGAGGTCGAGGGTGCCGTTGCGGGCTTCGACGACGTCGTAGGTGCTGCGGGTAAGATCGAAATTCGCGGCGGCGGCGGTGGTGAAGAGTTTCCAGCGGAAATAGGAGGGTGAGGAGCCGCTGCGGCGCTTCACGCGGTTGTAGGTGGTCTTGACGAAGAGCGTGGTGTCGGGGCTGAGTTTGTAGTCGGCGTTGAGGCCGAGGTTGAGCGTGGGTGACTGGTGGCCGAGGGCGCCCCACTGGCCGGCGCCGTAGGCGCGCTGGAGGGGCTCGTTGGGTGCCGCGGCGGAGACGAAGAAGCCGGTCTGCGCGGCGGCGGCCTGACGCGGGCCGACCTCGGTGATGAGGCCGTTGCCGATGTTGCGCTGGAACGTGCCGACGATGCCGAGATTGTTCGTGCCACCAAAAACGCTGAAGACGTCGGAGTAGCTGAGGTTGAGGAGGTCGAGTTCGGGGCGGTCGTGGTAAGGGACGCTGCTGTGCTCGTAGCTGTTGGCCCAGGCGGTGCCGGCGGTAAGCGTGATGAGGCGGCCGGGCGTGCGGTCGTAGGCGCGCTTGGTCCGGAGGTTCATGTAGCCGGCGATGGCGTTGCCGTCCATGTCGGGCGTGGGGGACTTGATGATTTCCGCGGAGGCGAGCGTGCCGGTGCTGACCTGGCCGAAGTAAACGTTGCCGTTGCTGATCGCGGTGCCGCCGGAGACGGCGATCTGGGAGCCGTCGACGAGGAGCGAGGAAAAATCCTGCGTCATGCCGCGGATGTAGATCGCGCCGACCTCGCCGCCGGAGCCGTCGACGGAGACCCCGGGGAGGCGCTGGAGCATTTCGCCGACGGCGGCGCCGGGATTGCCGAAGGCGTCGATGGCGGCGACGGTGCGGACGTTGGCGGACTGGCGCTCCTCCTGGATGGCGGCGGCCTGGCCCTCGCGGAGGCCCTTGACGACAAATTTTTCGGTTTTGTAGATGACGGAGTTGAGCGCGATGTCGCGGACGACGGTCTGGCCGGCGGCGGCCGCGAGCGTGAGGCGTTGGTCGTCGAGGCCGGGATAGGTGACGACGAGGCGGGGCGTGCCGGCGGGGACGGGCAGGCGGTAGTGGCCGTCGCGGTCGGTGGTGGTGCGCACGTCAGAGCCTTCGAGGGCGACGACGACACTGGTGAGGACATCGCCGGTGGAGAGATTGGTCACGCGGCCGGTGACGACGGCGGCGGGTTCGGCGGCCGACGCGGGGCCACACAGGAAAAAAGGGAGGAGGAGGCCAAGCGCGAGGCACGCGCGCGCCAACATCCGACCGGTGGGGCGAACGGTTTTCATGGCGGGCAGTGAGCGGTAACCAACCGGGGAATTAAAGGAAAAATGGTGCACAGGGAGGAGGCTGAGCTGGCGGCGTGCCAGCGGGCGGGACGGCGGTTTTCTAACCGCCGAGGGGCGCTTGGAAAAGCGCCCCTCCGTTCGGACCACTCGCGGGCGCTCGCGGCTACGGACGGAGGGACCGAGACGGAGAAACAAAAAGCGCGCCACCGGGGAGGGTGGCGCGCGAGGGGCTGGGTGGCAGTCGCGGACGGCGCGGAGAGCCGTCCCTCCCTTTAGGCCGCTCCGTTAGAATTTCTTCGTGATGTCGAGGTAGAGGAAGCGCGGGAGGAAGTAGCTCGTCGCTTCGGCGTAGCCGGTCGAGGAGGCCGTGCGCGGCGGGTTTTTGTCGAAGAGGTTGTTGGCACCGATCGTGACCTTGGTGGCGTAGGGCAGGTCGTAACTGAGCTGGAGGCCCGTCACGGTCTGCTGCTTCACGCGCAGCGTGCTCGGGGCGGCGTCAGGGAAACCGGCGATGTAGTCGGCGGTGACCGCCGCGCCGAACTTTTGGTAGGCCCACGCGAGGCTGCCGTTGCCGCGGAAGTGCGGGACTTCAAACGTGCGCACGGTCTCGACGGCGGCGAGGTCGGGGCGGGTTTTGATGATCGCGTGGTAGATCGTGCTGCCGACGGCGCGGGCGGTGAACTTGCCGAGATGCTTCGTCGTGACGCGGTACTCGGCGCTCAGGTCGAGGCCCTTGGTGACGGCCGTGCCAAAATTCCCGATGACCTGGCGAATGCGGATGAGTTCGCCGGGGAGGTTGTTGGCGGTGTCGCTCGCGGTGGGCGCGGCGCGGTCCACGAACCCGGGGAAGAGCGTCGGGTTCGCGAGGATGATGGCGGGCGTGGCGGAGGCGCCGACGCGATCGCTCACGTCGACTTTGTAGTAATCGAGCCCGAGGGAGAGGCCGGGCAACGCGCGCGGTTGGAGCTGCACGCCGTAGTTGAACGACTCGGACTTCTCGGGGCTGAGGAGCGGATTGCCGCCGGAGACGACCTGGCGCTGGCCGGTGGTCGTGTCGTTGGAATTGGAGCCGGGGCGGCCGGCGCGGAGCGGATCGGCGATGTTGAACACAACACTGGTGTTCACGGGCTGGTAGAGCTCGGCGAGCGACGGCGCGCGGTAGCCCTTGCCCCAGGAGCCGCGGAAGGTCACCTGAGCGTCGAAGGGCTGCCAACGGAGGCCGAGCTTCGGGACGGCGGTGTTGCTGAAGCCGGCGTCGTTGTAGTGCTCGGCGCGACCGGCGGCGTTGAGGTCGAGGGTCGCCAGGAACGGGATCTTCTGCGCCGGCGCCGCGAGCGGCAGATTGAACTCGACGTAGGCCGCGGACACGCGACGGGATCCCTTGGACTGCGGCACGGGCGTCGACTGATTGAGGAGCTGATCCTGGGTGCGGCGATCGCGAAAACGCTCATCGCGCCACTCACCGCCGGTGGCGAGTTTGAGGTCGCCGGCGGACAGTTTGTAAACGGGGCCGGTCGCCATGGCGCTGAGCGAGGAGAGCTCGGTGAAGGCGTCGCGGGAGCCGTTGGAGACGAGTTTCGCGAGGGTGGCGGGGTTGTTGGCGGGCGTGCTGCCGTTGTTAAACAGATTCAGCGCGGTGGCGCGGTTGGTGTCGGCGAGCGCGGCGTTGACGGCGGCCTGCGAAACCCAGCCGGCGACGAGCGCGTTGTGCGACGTCGAGCGGTTGTAGAGCACGGAGGCGTCGTAGGTCCACGTGTCGGTGAGCTTGCCCTTCAGACCGCCGACGATGCGCTTGAACTCGTTCGTGGTCTCGGTGGCGCGCGGCCCGAGTTCGGTGAAGCGATAGAGGAGCGTGGCGCCGACGGCGGGGTCGTTGGTGACCGTGGCGCCGAAGGGATTGTAGGCGGCATTGGCGGGGACGACGACGGTGTTGAGATTCGTGATCGGGCTCGCGGAGAGATACTCGAGGTTGACGTTCTTCTGGTAGTTCACCTCAGCGTAGGCCGTGGCGGACGGCGAGAGTTCATAACTGGCGGTGGCGAGGGCACCGGAGCGCGTGACGCGCGGCTGAGGGGTGAGCGCTTCGTTGATGTTGTGGCGATTGGCGGTCGGCGTGGTGGTGGTCGTCGTGGCGACGAACGCAGGCGGGAACGCCGTCGACGTGGACGACACCGCGAAGGTACGCCCGGCAGCGGCGGTGCCGGCGGGAATCACGGCGCCCGTGACGGGGTTGGTGCCGCCGACGGGAACGACGAACGTGCCGGGGTTCTGCGTCGTGGAGAGCGAGACGAATTTCTGCGAGAATTCCGGGTATTGGATTTTCGCCTGGTGCATGAAATTCGCGAGGGCGAAGACCTTGAGTTTGCCGCTCGTGGCGCCGGTGTAGACGCTGCCTTTGAACGTGTTGGCGGCGATGCCACCGGGGAAGTCGCCGTAGAAGGCGCGGACGGTGGAGCCCTGGACGTTGTCCTTGAGGATGAAGTTCGCGACGCCCGCGACGGCATCGGCACCGTAGACGGCGGAAGCCCCGTCCTTGAGGACTTCGACGCGGGCGAGGGCGTCGACCGGGATCATGTTGAGATCCACGAACTGAATGGTGCCGAGCGTGGCCGCACTGCCGCCCTGCGCGAAGGGAGCCGGGGTGAGGCGGCGGCCGTTGAGGAGGACGAGGGTGGAGTTGGCGCCGAGGCCGCGGAGCGAAACGGAAGCGGTGCCGGGCGAGGAAGTGTTGACGCGGTTTTCGCCGAAGCCGTTGGCGCCGGCCTCGGGGATCTTCTTGATGAAATTGTAGAGGGAGCCGGTGCCGGCCTGCTCGATCTCGGCGGTCGTGACGACGCGGAGATTGGCGCCGCCGAGGGACTCGCCGGCGCGGAGATTGGAGCCGGTGACGGTGAAGGCTTCGAGCTTCACGGCTTCGGCGGCGCCGGGGGCGGCGGATTGGGCGAACGCGAGCGCAGGCAGCGCGCTGGCGACAAGGAGGGATCTGAGGGTGTGGTGCATGGTCGGTGGATTGGTCGGTCTAAACAATAGCCACGGGACTGATGACTTATTTCAGCCCCGCTGCAACTGCGGCGTTGATCCGGGTCGCAATGGCGCGGAGGCGGGTGCGGACCTCGGCGGGGTCGATCGTGAGGAGTTGGCGGTCCTGCATGATGACGCGGCCGTGGATGATCGTGGTTTTTACGTCTTTGGGGCCGGCGGCGTAGACGAGCGTCGAGTAGACGTCGAAGAGCGGGACGAAGGCGGTGCTCTCGTGGTCGAGGATGATCAGGTCGGCGAGTTTGCCGGGCTCGAGGGAGCCGAGGTCTTTTTCGCGGTGCAGGGCGCGGGCCCCGCCGAGGGTGGCCAGTTCGACGACCTTGAGGGCGGGCATGACGTTGCGGTCTTTGCGATCGAGTTTGTGGAGTTTCGCGACGTAACCGAGCTGGCCGATGATATCGAGGGTGTTGCCGCTCATCGGACCGTCGGTGCCGAGGCCGACGCGAAGGCCGGCGTCGGCCATTTTCAGCGCGGGCGAGACGCCTTTGGCCGACTTGATGTTGGCGACCATGTTGTGCGCGATGCCGACATCGCGGGCTTTCATGAGCGCAATGTCGGAGTCGGTGACGAAAATGCAGTGGGCGGCGACGAGGCGGCGGTTGAGGAGACCGAGGGAGTCGAGGTATTCGACCGGTGTCTGGTTGCGCTCTTTGCGAAGGGTCGCGACCTCGTCGGGCATCTCGGCGACGTGCATGAGCACGGGGAGATCGAGTTCGGCAGAGAGTTGGGCGACCTGGCGGAGATGGTCGGCGTCGAGCGAGTAAGGCGCGTGGGGCGCGAGAGCGGGGGTGATGAGCGGATCGTTGCGGTAGGCGGCGGCAAACTTCCGGGCGTAGGCGAGACCGCCGTAGGGCTCGGGCGAATCGGGCGTGGGAAAATTCAGGATGCTCTCGCCGAGGACGCCGCGGATGCCGATCTGTTTGGCGGCGCGGGCGACCTCGTCCTCGAAGTAATACATGTCGACGGCCGTCGTGACGCCGCCCTCGACCATTTCGATGAAGCCGTGGAGGGCGCCCCAATAGACCAGTTCGCGGTCGATGAGGTTTTTTTCGAGTGGGAAAATGAGGCGGCGCAGGCGGTCGGGCACATCGTCGCCGAGGCCGCGGAAGACGGTCATTGAGGCGTGCGTGTGGGTGTTGATCATGCCCGGCATCACGATGTCACCGCGCGCGTCGATGGTCTTCGGCGCGGTGAACTGGGCGGCGAGCGCGGCGGGACCGACGGCGACGATGCGGGCGTCGCGGATGATGACGGCGCCGTCCGCAATGATGTCGCGGCGCTCGTTCATCGTCACGAGGTGGGCGTGCGTGATAATGAGATCGGCCGGCTGGAGCGCGACCGCGGCGGACCGCACGGGTGGCGCCGCGAGCCCCGCGGTGAGGACGAGGCTGAGGAAGAAAGGAGAACGGAGGGTGATCACGGCACGGTCAGCAAGGGAGCGCCGCCCGTGCCAGCCAAGCCCAGAAAGCGGGCGCCCGCCAGTCGGCCGGACCGGGGGGCGGGCCATGCCAGCGCGCCGGCGGGCAATTTTAAGAAATCGGCAACCCGCTGGTTCGTCGCTCCGGCGCCGGTGCAGGCCAAGCCCGGCTTGCGATCCGCGGCGAATGGGTCGATCGGGGGAGAATTCTCCCACCCTGCCGACCGATGGACACACCCGACCCTGTGCTGAAACGTCAGCTGCCGCTGATCGCGAAAATCATTTCCGACGAGACCTGGCTTGAGGGAGAGCGCCGCGGCCAATCCGTCGCACCCAAGGATCCGGTCGTGCAGGACAAGGTTTGCCTCGTCGTGTTGGCGATGGGCCATGAAATGCGCCAACAGGTGCTGCGCGAAATGGCGGCCGAACGTTCGTCCCGGGTCGGAACCCTGGAAGAGCCGCCGGCGCGCCGCGCCGTCGCGGCCTGAGCCGGTTACGTCCGGCGTTCGCGGGCGACCAATCGCCGGATCGCGTCAGCGCGAACAAAGCGCGACGAAGGTCTCGTAGAAGCGGGCGTCGTCGAGGCGTTTTTGGATGCGGGCGCGGCGCTCGCCGTGGCCGGGTTCGTGCCCGGCGTCCCAGCTGAGCATGTCGCCGTAGTTGGCGCCCCGGTGGAGGTTCACCTCGACAAAGTAATCGTCGAAGCGGGTGACGAGCGACTCGTCGAGCCACGTGGCGGCGGCGACCTCGTCCCACATGGGGCGGTTGCGCTGGCCGAAGCGGTCGAGGTAGCGCGCGAGGGGCGTGTCGGCGCGGGCGATGCGGGTGAAGAGGTCCGGCGTGGCGCGCGTGTGGTTGGAGACGTCGATCGGCGAGCAGGTGACGCGTGGCCACGGGGCGCGCAGGACGGTGTGCGCGGCCTCGGCGTCGAAGCGGATGTTGAATTCGCGGCGCGGGGTGTGGCGGAATTCGCGGGCATCGGTCAGCGGATGAAACGAGCCGCCCATGAAGTGGAGTTCGCGCACGAGTTCGGGCAGGCGCGGCTCGAGCGCGAGGGCCTGGGCGAGGTCGGTGAGCGGCGCGGCGCACCAGAGGGTGATTTCGCCGGGGTGGGCGCGGGCCTGGCGGACGAGGAAGGCGGCGGCGGTTTCGGCGGCGGGGAGCGTGGTGGGGTTGCCCTCGACGAGGTCGGGCGTGTGCCGCGGGTCAGCCCACTTGCCGGGCCGGGCGAGGTCCCAGGCGCCGTTGTAGACGAGTTTGCCGTGGGCTTTCTCCCAAGCGGCGGTGGCGGCGGGCGTGGCGACGAGGGGCATCTCGGCGCCGGGGACGACGGGAATGTCGGTGCGGCCGATGATTTCGAGGAAACGCAGCGCGTGGCGCACCTGTTGGTCGCGCCAGTGGTCGCCGGTGGGCACGCAGATCCCGAGGACCTCGACGTCGGGCGACTGGATGAGGAGCGCGACGGACTGGAGGTTGGTCGTGGCGGGGCCGAGGGTGTCCTGGTCGATGATGACTTTGCGGCGCATGGAGGAGAAAGTTGGCGTTGCGTCGCGCGACGGGCGGCGGCTCAACGTTGGGGGTGGACTATCTGAGCCTCATTGACCGGAGCAAGCTGCACTACAAGCGAAGCGACGTGACGCCGATCTTCGCGGAGCCGGCGGCGTTCGCGGCGCTCGTGGACGACCTGCTCGCGCCGTGGCGCGGCGAAAAAATCGAGCGCGTGGTGGGGACGGATGCGCTGGGCTTCGTGGTGGGCACGGCGATCGCGTTGAGACTGGGCGTGGGTTTTGTGCCGGTGCGCAAAGGCGGCAAACTCCCGGTGGCGAAGGAGAGCACGCGGTTCAGCGACTACTCGGGCGCCGAGAAAGTGTTCGAGTTGCGGGCGAAGCCCTGGCCGGCGGGCACGCGCGTGCTGCTGACCGACGAATGGATCGAGACGGGCGGGACGGCGAAGGCGGCCGTGGAGTTGATCGAGCGGGCCGGCGGCGTGGTCGTGGGGATTGCGGCGATCGCGTTCCGCAAAAACGACAAGACCGCCCCGCTGTGGGCGAAGTATCGCTGCCATGGCGTATGGCCGGAGCAGGTGTGAGACGGGGCGAGTGATTGCCCGCTGCGATCGGATCGGGCGGTGATCGCACCGCATAAGAAAACGTTAATGTAGCCAGAGGGGGTTTCTAACCCTCGCCGGTGTAAGGTGGAGGGCATGGACACCCCGTTTTCTGCCCGCCGGACCGCGACCCCGAGAGGCGAGAGCAACCAACGCGGCCGCCCTTTGTCAGGGAACGTCGTTCGCCGATGAACGCCCGGCCCTCCCCGCCCGCAGGCGGCCAACTCGCCCCCGGTGCCGGGCCCAATCTGGCCGTGATCGGGACGCCGACCTACGCGAAATGCACCCTGCGCCTCAGCGGTCACGCCTGCGCAGCCTGTGCCCTGAAATTGGAGCGCAAAGCCGAAGCTATTCCCGGCGTGCGGCGCGCCAACGCCACGTTCCTCGGGGCCGGCACGATGAACATTTCCTTCGACCGGCGGGTGCTCGATGCGCCGCAGGTCGAGGTGAAACTCAAGGCGGCCGGCGCGCCCGTGAAGCCGTTCTCCGCCGACGAGGTCGTCCCGACCGGCTGGCGGTCGTGGCTGCACGGGGATCGCCGGGCGATCACGTTCACCGCGGCGACGCTGCTTTTCATGCTGCTCGGTTGGCTGAGCACGCGCTCCCTGCCCGCGCTCCCGGCGGTCGGCGCCGCGTGCTATGTCTTGGCCTACGTCACCGGCGGATTTTTCGGCGTGCAGGCCGGGTGGCAATCGCTCCGGCAGGCGACCGTGGATGTGGATCTGCTGATGGTGCTGGCTGCGCTCGGCGCCGCCTTTGTCGGAGCACCGTTTGAGGGCGCGATGCTGCTGTTTCTGTTTTCCCTCTCGAACGTCTTGCAGGCTTACGCCATCGATCGGACGCGCAAGGCGATCAGTTCGCTCATGAAACTGCGCCCGACCCAGGCACTCTGCCGGCGCGGCGGCGAAACCCGCCTCCTGCCCATCGAGGAGTTGATCGTCGGCGATGTGCTCATCGTTCGTCCGGGCGAGAGCATCGCGCTCGACGGAATCGTGACCGAGGGCGCGAGCACGCTCGACGAAGCCATGCTGACGGGAGAATCCATGCCGGTGTCCAAATCGGTCGGCAGCGCCGTCTTCGGCGGCACGATGAACCAGACCGGCAGCCTGGAAATCCGCGTGAGCAAACTCGCGCAGGACTCCACCATCGCCAAACTCATCCAGCTCGTCGAACAGGCGCAGGGCGAGAAAGCCAACACCCAGCGGTTTCTGGAGAAAGCGGAGCAGACCTACGCCCTCAGCGTCATCGCGCTCACCGCGGGGCTGGTCCTCATCCCGTGGCTCGTCTTCGCCGGCAATTTTCACGACGTGTTTTACCGCGCGATGACCGTGATGGTCGTCGCATCGCCCTGCGCTCTGATCATCAGCACGCCCGCGTCGATCCTCTCGGCCATCGGGGGCGCGGCGCGGCGCGGCGCGGCATTCTCTTCAAAGGCGGCGCGCACCTCGAACGCATGGCGACGATCAGGGTGTTTGCCTTCGACAAAACCGGCACGCTCACGCGGGGCCAACCCCAGGTCACGGATATTATCGCGGGCGGGGTGGTCCAGGCTTTGCCCGGCGAACTCGGCCGCGGGGCCCTCGATTTGCTCCGGCTCACCGCGGCCGTCGAGACGCGCTCCGAGCACCCGTTGGCGCGCGCCCTCGTCAACGCCGCCGCGGACCTCAAGCTGCAATTGCCCGAGTGCACCGCGTTCCACTCGGTCTCCGGCAAAGGGGCGATCGCCACAGTGGACCAACGCCGCATCGGCGTTGGCAGCGCCGCGTATTTCCAGACGCTGCGCTGCACGGGCCTGACCGAGGCGGAAGCGAGCCTCGGGGAGCTGCAGGACACCGGGAAAACCTGCGTGCTCATCGGCGAAATCAGCCCCGACGGAGAGGCCGCCCAGATCCTCGGCGTCATCGCCGTCGCCGATGTCGTGCGGCCCGAGGCGGCCGCCGTGATCGCGCGCCTGCACCAACTCGGCGTCAAACGGATCGCAATGCTGACCGGCGACCACCGCCGCGTCGCCGAAGCAATCGCGCGCTCCGTCGGAGTCGACGAGGTGCATGCGCAGTTGTTGCCCGAGGACAAGGTACGCGTCGTCCGCCAACTCCGCGACCTCGGCCCCGTCGCGATGGTAGGCGACGGCATCAACGATGCGCCGGCCCTGGCGGCAGCCGACATCGGCATTGCCATGGGCGCGGGCGGCACCGACGTGGCGATGGAGACCGCGGACGTCGTCTTGATGAACGACCAACTGCACAACATCGCGCTCGCGCTCGATGTCAGCCGGCGCGCGCGGCGCGTCGTCGCGCAAAATCTCACCTTTGCCCTCGGGGTGATCGTCGTGATGGTGATCGCCACGCTGGTGGGCCGCGTGCCGCTCCCCGTGGGCGTCGTCATGCACGAAGGCAGCACGGTACTCGTTTGCCTGAACGGCCTCCGCCTCCTGCTCATCCGCCCGGCGGTGCCGGGCCCGGCGTAACCCCGCCCGCCCGCCCGCTCCCGCCCAAACCTGCCCACCGCACCCGCCTCACCGCCCACCATGCGCATCCTCGTCATCGAAAACGAACTCCCGCTCGCCGGGCACATCACCCGCACCCTCGCGCGTTGCGGGCACAGCCTCAGTGCGCAGCCCGACGGCCCGCTGGGCCTGCAAACCGCCCTCGCGCAGCGGCCCGACCTTGTCGTCGTCGATCTCCAAACGGTCCGGGGCCGCTCCTGCACCGGGCAGATCCGCCGGATCCGTTCCGCGTCCCGCGTGCTCCTGCTCACCGGCCGAAGCGGGGCCGATCCCCGTTTCAGCGGCGCGCCGTCCGGGACGACCGACGTGCTGGCGAAGCCGTTTACCATGACGGAACTCGTCAACCGCGTCGAAGTTCTCGGCCGCAAGGTGCCCACCGATGCCGGGGGCGGACGCTTGGAAGTGGCCGATCTCCGTCTGGAGGTCCGGCGCCGCCTGATCGAGCGGGCCGGAAAAACCACCGCGCTTCCCCGCCGCGAATGCGAACTCCTGCAGATTCTGATGCGCGAGCCGGGGCGCGTTTTCTCCCGGACCGAAATCTGTGAACGCATCTGGCAGCGCGACCACGCCTACGGCTCCCGGACGGTCGAGATCTTTATTTCGCGCCTCCGTCAGAAAGTGGACCGCGGTTCCATCGCCCCCCTTATCCAGACGGTGCGGGCCGTCGGTTACGCCATCGGTGCACCGGGTTGTTTCACCCGCGTCCCCACGACCCAGGCCCGACCCCGCCGCGCCCGGTCGGCCGCGGACCGACGGCCCAAATAAGAAGAGTTTAACCCCCATCCCGCCTCTTTCTAACGCGGCCGCGCGTAAACTCCGCCCATGAAAAAAATCCTCGTCTACGACCTCTCGCTCCGGATTTTTCATGCGGCGTTGGCGGCGTCGCTGACAGCGGCGCTCGTTCTGGCGCTAGCGGTCGACCAACACAGCGCGCTGTTCGCCTGGCACATTCTGTTGGGTCTCGCGGCGGGGTTTCTCCTCCTGCTGCGGATCGTGCTGGGGCTTGTCGGCTCGCGTTACGCCCGGTTCGCCCGCATGCCGGTCGGCCCCACTCAGGTCATCGCCTATGGGCGCGGATTGCTCGAGGGTGAGGCGAAGCGATACGCCGGGCACAACCCGGGTTCGGCCTGGGCCGCGCTGGCGATGTTTAGTCTCGTGCCGGCGCTGCTCGCCACGGGCTGGTGGGCCGGCCGCGAGCCGTGGGAGGACGTGCACGGGTTTCTCGCCTATGCCCTGATCGCGGTAATCGGCGTCCACCTCGCCGGCCTCGGGTGGCACACCCTCCAGCAGCGGGAAAACATCGCGATGGCGATGCTGTCGGGCCGGAAAGTGGGCCGACCGGAGGACGCGATTGCGTCGGCCCAGCCGGCGTGGGCCCTGGTGTTCGTCGTCGCCGCGACAGCATGGATCGGCGGTCTGTTTGCGAACCACCGCGCGGGCGCAACGAGCATCCGGCTGCCGCTGACGAGCGTCACGGTTCCACTGGGCGAAAGCCACGAGGGCGAAAAAACGCGCTCCGACGGCAAGCGGAAGCACCGCGACGAGCACTAAACTTTTATGAAAACGATTCCCGCCCTCCTGTACCGCCTCACTTGGCTCAACTTGCCGGCCGCCCTGCTCCTCGGGCTGCTGCAGCGCACGCCGGTCCTGCGCATCGTCGCCGCCGCGGCGGACCGGCTCACCGGCGCACCGCTCGGTGCGGTCATCCGCGCGGCGACCGTGAGCGCCGCCTCGCTCGGCGCGATGCACACGCTGGTCGGCGCGACCACGCTCATCACCAACCAAGCCAGCCCGCTCACCGCCAAAGTCGGCACCGCGATCACGGCAGTCGCCTTCGGTATTAACGGTCCCGGTGTCGGTCAACCGGGCTCCTGGGTCGTCGGCGGCTCGATTCCCCCGGGACTGAATTTCTCGGGACTCACCGCGCCCGCCACGATCAACCTCGCCAACCTCGTGCTTACCGGCACGCCCACCACGAGCGGTAACTTCACCGTCACGTTGCAGGGCTGGGAAGACAAGAACCGCAAAGGCAACGGGTCCCCGATCTACACCTATCTCATCGACGTGGCCGCCGGCGGCGCGGCCACCGCCCCGACCTTCACGACCCAACCCACGGGCCAGACCGTCGCGACCGGCGGCTCCACCACGCTCACCGCCGCTGCGAGCGGGACCCCGCCGCCGACGTTTCAGTGGGCGAAAAACGGCACGGCCCTCCCCGGCGCGACGAACGCCACCTTCGCGCTGACCGGCGTGCAAAGCGCCGACGCGGGCCTCTACACCACCGTCGCCACCAACTCCGCCGGCAGCGCCACCAGCAACGCGGCCCAACTCATCGTCACGGTCGTGAACCCAGCCGTGGCGCCGACGTTCACCACCCAGCCGGCCGCGCAATCCGCCTCCGTCGGCACCGGCATCGCGTTTTCTGCCGCCGCCAGCGGCACCCCGGCTCCGACGTATCAATGGATGAAAGACGGCGGCCAGATCGCCGGTGCGACGACGGCGACCTATGCCATTGCGGGCGCCGCACTCGCGGACGCCGGCCTCTACACCGTGGTGGCCAGCAACTCCGCGGGCTCCGCCACAAGCACGGCCGCCACCCTCAACGTGACGCCTCCCGGCGCCCCGCCCACGGACTTCGGCCGCCTCATCAATCTCTCCATTCTCACCCACGCCGGCCCGGGCGCCAGCGTCCTCACCATGGGCGCCGTCATCGGTGGCGCGGGTTCGGCCGGCGCCCTGCCGTTGGTCATCCGCGCCGTCGGCCCCACCCTCGGCACGGCGTTTGGCATCGGCGGCGTGCTCGCCGATCCGGTGATGACCGTCAACGCCCAGGGCACCGTGGCCCCGGTCGCCGTGAACGACAACTGGGACGGCTCCGCGGCGACGCGCGCGGCCTTCACCTCCGTCGGCGCGTTTGTCCTCCCGACCAACAGTCTGGACTGCGCCTACGTGCCGCCGATGCCCGGCCTGCCGGCCGGCGGTTATACCGTGCAAGTTTCCGGCACGACGAGCGCTTCCGGCCTCGTGATCGCAGAAATCTACGATGCCGCCGGCGCGGCGCGCACCGCCACCACCCCGCGGCTGATCAATCTCTCCACGCTCGCCCAGATCGATCCCGGCGCGACGCTCGCGGTGGGCTTTGTGATCGGCGGCACCGCGCCGTGCCGCGTGCTCGTGCGCGCGGTCGGCCCGACGCTCGGCACCGCCTTCGGCATCGGCGGCGTCATGGCCGACCCCGGCCTCGTGTTGTTCAGCAACGACACCGGTCTCCAAATCGGCGCGAACGACGACTGGGGTGGCGGCGCCGCGCTCGCCAACGCCATGAGTTCGGTCGGGGCCTTCGCCCTCGCCGATCCCGCCTCGCTCGACGCCGGACTCGTCGTGACCCTGCCGCCGGGCGCCTACTCGGTGCGCGTCTCCGGCAAAAACGGCACCGGCGGCACGGCCATCGTCGAAGTCTATGAAGCTCGATAACGAAACTTCTCCGACCACCTCCACGCCTCCGGGGTCCGCGCTCGCGTCCACCGGGGCCACGGGCATCGTCACGGCCATGCGGATTCTGATCGCCGAAGACGAAGCCAAAGTCGCCACCCACATTCGCCATGGGCTGACGGAAGCGGGTTACGCGGTCGATGTCGCGGCCGACGGCAACGAGGCGCTGTGGCTCGCGGAATCCAATCCCTACGACGCGCTCGTGCTCGACGTCATGATGCCGGGCACCGACGGCATCACGGTGGTCCGGCAACTTCGCCGTAAGGGCGTCCACGCGCCCGTCATCCTCCTCACCGCGCGGCACGACGTGGAGGACCGCATCCGCGGCTTGGATGCGGGGGCCGACGACTATCTAGCGAAACCGTTTTCGATGAGCGAACTGCTTGCGCGCCTGCGCGCCGTGCTGCGCCGCCAACGCGCCGAGCCCGTGGACCGCCTCCGGATCGCCGACCTCGAGCTCGATCTGCTGAGCCGCACGGCCCACCGCGGCGGCGAAAAAATCGCGCTGACGAACCGCGAGTTCGCGCTACTCGAAGTGTTGATGCTGTCCGCGCCGAAACCCGTGAGCAAAACCGCCATCGTCGAGCACGTCTGGGACCAGCACTTCGACTCCGGCACCAACGTCGTCAACGTCTACGTGAACTACCTGCGCGAGAAAATCGACCGCCCCGGCTGGCCGCCGCTGATCCACACGGTGCGCGGCGTGGGTTTCGCGCTCCGGGAGCCGGCTCCATGAGATCGCTCCGCTGGCGCATGGCGCTCTGGTTCGCCTTCAGTGTGATGGCCGTGCTGGCCGTGTTTGTCGGCATCACGCACTTTCACCTGCGCCACGAATTGCATCTGGAAAAATGGGAGCGGTCGCACCCGGGCAATACGCCGTTCCTGCTGCACGCCACCTACTCCGACCCCGAGGTCGACGACATCACCGGCGAACTCGCGGAGATCTCCCTGCTCTACGCGCTCCCCGTCGCGCTGCTCGCCGTGGGGGTCGGCTACCTGCTGGCCCGCCGGGCGTTCGAACCCGTGGCCGACATGAACCGGCAGCTTCGCGCCATCGGGGCGCGCAGCCTTGAGCAACGCGTGCGGCTGCACGACGCCGATGCGGAGTTCCGGAGCATCGAAGAGAATCTCAACGCCCTGCTCGCGCGCCTCGACGGCAGTTTCCGCCAGCTGACGGAGTTTTCCGCAAAGGTCGCGCACGAACTTCGCACGCCGCTCACGCTCATCCGCCTCCAACTGGAAGAGGCCGCCGGACGCATCGAGCCCGTGCTCGCCGAATCGTTGCAGGACGAATTGAGCCGCCTCTCCGACTACGTCGACCAATGTCTGCTGCTCGCCACCGCCGAGCAGGGCCGTCTCACGCTGCGCCTGGAGAGCGTGCCGCTGCGCACGCTCGTGCTCGAGATGATCGAGACCTACGCCCTCCTCGCCCGCGAGAGCGCGCGCCACCTCACCGTCGTGACCGGGGAGGACGTCCTCGTGCAGGCCGATCCGCGCTATCTCCGCCAAGTGTTGCACAATCTGCTCACCAACGCCCTGCGCCACGGCCAGGGCGAGATCGAGCTGACCGTCGGCAGCGACGGTGCGGGCGCCTTTTGCCGGGTGAGCAACGCGGCCGCCGATCAACCGCCGGCCGCGGCCGCCGGCTCGGGCCTCGGCCTGCGCATCGTCCGCGCCCTGACCGGCCTGCATCCAGGCCTGACGTTCACCGGCGAAGCGGCCGGCGGAGCCTTCGTCGCCGAGCTGCGCTGGCGCTGAACCGCGGCGTTGGACGGGGTCGGATTGCCCGCTGCGCCCCTCACGCCTTCGGGCGCGGGCGCAGGTCGGCGAGACCGCCGTCGACGGACCAGATTTGGCCGGTGACCCAATCGGCGTCCTCCGAGAGGAGCCAGGCGATCAGGCTCGCGATATTGGCGGGGCGGCCGACGCGGCCCAGCGGGTGCATTTTTTCGGAGAAGGCCCGGGCTTGCTCCGAACCGAGCAAGGGCGCGGCGAGCGGCGTATCGACGAGGCCGGGCGCGACGGCATTGATGCGGATGTTGCGCGACGCGTAGCTCGCGGCGGCGGCCTGGACGAGGCCGTTGATCCCACCCTTCGCCGCGGCGATGGCTTCGTGCCCCGGGAGGCCGGTCTGCGCGGCGACGGAGCTGATCAGCACAATCGAGCCGCAACTCTGCGTTTGCATCGGCCCCACGGCCGCGCGGAGTCCGTAGAAGGCGGAATTGAGGTTGAGATCGATCACGCGGTGCCACTCGTCGAGTTTGGTGAGGTGCGCGGCCTTCAGCAAAATCGAGCCGACGCAATGGACGTAAGCGTCGAGGCGGCCGAATTGCGCGACGGTGGCGGCGACGGCCGCTTCGACCTGAGCCGGCTGCGTGGCATCGCACTCCAGTGTGAGAAGCGCGGGGAGTTCGACGCGCAACGCGGCGAGTTTTTCGGCGGAGCGGGCATAACCCGCGACCTGCCAGCCCGCGGACGTCAGGCGGCGCGCGAGATCCGAACCAATACCACCGGTGACACCGGCAATGAGAACCACAGGAGAAGACGACATGGCGATGGAACGCGCGAAACGGGCCGCCGGGTGCGAAAATCTGCACAGGGGCGATCATGCCCGCATCCATCCTTGCGGGGGTTCAAGCGCGTCGTCGCATCGGCCGCCGGCTTCCCGGGGAGCGTAGCGCCAGAGTGAAGGGAGGAAGCTTTGGTCGGTAAGAAAATTCCCCAACCTCTCTCCGCACTTCCGATCAGCGGTCTTGGCGGCGCATTTGCTCCAGTCCCGAATCAGTTTGCCGCGCATGAGGCCGGACGAACGGCACCACGTCGGGGAATTGGGCCTTTGTCCGAGAAATCTTCCCGCCAGCAAAATCTTCCTACGTGATATCCGTGGTTAGGGTCGCGTCATCCCGCCGCCAGCAATTTCCTTGCGCCTTCGAGCAGCCCGATCCCGTGACGGGACAAATGAATCTATCGGGGCGATCATTGCGCCGGCCTTCGAAATTGCGCATGAACGGATGCCCGGAGTGCGCGCACCGTTGCCCAGCGCCGCGCCTATTTTTCCAGCCACACGTCTTTGTAGTTGTGGAAACCGAGCGGGGATTTTTTCCAACCCTTCACCGCGGTCGCGACGAGCGTCGTGCGCGAGCCCCAATAGAGCGGAGCGATGGGCATCTGCGTGAGGAGATAAGTTTCGGCGCGCTGGAGCGCGGCGAGACGCGCGGCGGATGTCGGCGCGCGGGCGGCAGCTTCGACCAGCGCGTCGTAGGCGGGATCGGCGAAGCCCGTGCCGTTGACCCCGTTGCCCGTCGTGAAAATCGAGAGATACGTGAGCGGATCGGGGTATTCCCCGATCCAGCGGCCGCGCGCGAGGGTGTAGTCGAGCGTATCGAAGGCATCGAGCAGCACCTTGAATTCCTTCTGCGTGATCGTGATCTCGAGGCCGAGGTCGCGCCGCCACATTTGCTGCACGGCTTCGGCGAGGCGCTGGTTGATCTCGGAGGAAATCGTCGTGAGCTCGAGCGGCGGCAGCCCTTTGCCCTCAGGATAACCGGCTTCAGCGAGGAGTTTTTTCGCGGTGGCGAGATCGCGGGTGACGACGACCGGTGGCGTGTAGCCCGCGAGACCGGGCGGCGTCAATGCGGTGGCGGCGACCTGGCCGCCGCGCAGGACGTTTTTCACAATGGCCTCGCGGTCGAGGGCGAGGGAGAGCGCGCGGCGGAGGCGGACGTCGGAGAAGAGGCGGTGTTTCGTGTTGAACCGGAAAAAATAGCTCTCGATATAGGGCTCGACGCGCAGGAGCGCGGGCGCGTCCTTCTTGTAGGCGTCGAGCTTGCTCAGCGGGACGTCCCACGTCGTGTGCAGTTGGCCGGCGCGGAAGGCGAGTTCCTGGTTCTGCGTCGATTCGCTCGGGTAGAAATAGATTTCAGTGAGGCGGACGTTCGTGGCGTCCCAGTAGTGCGGATTCTTCTCCACCCGGATGTGCTGATGGTCTTTCCACTCGCGAAAACGAAACGGGCCGTTGCCCACCAGCGGTGCGCCCCGCGTCCACTTCGCGGTGCGGTCGTCGAAACGCGCCCCACCCCGCTCCACCGAAGCGGCGTGCACCGGGAAGCAGACATTGGCGCGCAGCACCGTGAGAAAATACGCGGTCGGGCGCTCGAGGGTGATCTCCAACGTCCGGTCATCCGGGGCGCGAAAGCCGACCGACGCGAAATCGGAGAGCTTCCCGCGCGCAAACGCCTCGGCGTTCTTCACCGGATACAACGCGTCCTTGTATTCGGAGCCGAGCGCCGGAGTGAGCGCGCGGCGGAACGAATAGAGAAAGTCGCGCGCCGTGAGCGGATCGCCGTTGGACCACCTCCCGTTTCGCCGCAGATGAAAGGTGTAGACGAGCCCATCCGGAGAGATCTCCCATCGCTCGGCCGCGCCGGGCCGCGGTTGGAGCGTCTCCTCATCGAGCGTGATCAGCCCCTCGAAGACCGCGCCGAGAACATTGTGGTCGACCGCGCCGCCCGCGAGGTGCGGATCGAGCGACTGCACCTCGGCGCCGTTGCCGACATGGAGCACGCCCGTGCGATTCCCCACCGCGACCGTGGTCTCGCGTTTCGAGCACGCGGACAGCGCAACGATCACGGAGACCAAACCGGCGCAGAGGAAAAATAGAAACGGGCGCGAGTACACGGGACTGAGCGTTGCAGGGCTCGGGCCCAATGTGCAACGTGGACGCGCATGAAAATCCACCCCGCGCGCAGCCTGCTTTTCCTCCTCGGCTCGTTCGCCATCGTCTTCGCCGCGTCCGTCCGTGCCGCCGAGGGCTGGCGCGAGCTCTTCAACGGTAAGGACCTCACTGGCTGGAAGGCCAACGCCTATCCGGATTCATGGACCGTCGTCGACGGCACGATCCGCGCGCACGCCACGAAGGAAAGTTCGCATTTGTTTTTCGTGGGCGACGGGAAGACTGACTTCGTGCGCTTCAAGAACTTTGAGCTCGAAGTCGTCACGCGCGGCGAACCCGAGGCAAACAGCGGCGTCTTCATCCACACGGATCTTGCAGCCGGCGGCGCGGCGCTCCGGCTCTCCCACGGCTACGAGATCCAGCTCAACAGCACGGCGAAGGAAAAGCGCAAGACCGGCAGCCTCTACGCCGTCGTCGACCTCGCCCAATCCCCCGTCGACGAAACGAAGTGGTTCACCACCAAAATCACGGTGAAGGACCGCCGCATCGTGATTCAGGTCAACGGCCAGACGACCGTTGATTACACCGAGCCCGAGAACGTCGTCCGCCCCCCTGAGCGGAAGGGCCGCAAACTAAACCCGCTCGGTGGCGCCATCGCGCTCCAAGCCCACGACCCGAAGAGCATCTTCTATTTCAAGAGCGTGCGGGTGCGGGCGCTCGATTGAGCGGATTCCGAGGTAGAGCGGTGCTTCAGCCCGCACTTCGGAAACTTGCCGTTGTCGAGCGCGGGCTAAAGCACCGCGCTACCCCCACGCAGATCAGAGCACCGAAGGTCTCCGGCTATATGGTCGCGAAGTCCCAGGCCTTTTTATTCAACGATGTTTTTGCCGCGCAGCAGCGGCGCACGGGTTTCTGAAACTTAAAGAGGACATCACCGCCGCCTACATTATGAGTGCGACGACGATCAAGAAGCTCTAGGTCTTGGGCGGGGTGCGCGTCGAAGAGACGAAGGCTGTCGCCCAAGCTGTTCGGACTTTGCCGACCTCGGCCCGCGTTCGAATCTGTGAGCCGGGGTGAACGCATACTTGCTGCAGGCGATGGGGCTGATCTTTCGGGACGTAAAAACCGACAATCGCTACACCTCCGATCCATTCTCTTATCTTCACGAAAAATATTCGCTGACACCCAACCTCCAGGTGCGCGCCAGCTACACCAAGGACCTCGGTCGTCCGGACATTTCCCAACATCGTATGGCTTCGCCCGATGCTCTCGAAGAACTGCGGGACGAGCGGGACGTCCCAGAACTCCCCTCGGCCGCGCGATGGGTCACCCACCAATGAGACACAAATCGCGTCGCCTCTCAGCGGCAGATCACGCCGCCAATTCTCCCCGTTTCAAAATCGGGGGCCTCGTAGGGCGAACGTCTTCACACCGGGGGCACTCGAAGCCCGGTCGTTTCCGAAAGGGTGGTCATGGAAACGCGACAGAATGGCGCATCACTATTGAGCAGAATTATCGTTTGCCGGCGACTGGTAGTGTTCCGGCTCGGGGAGGTCCAGACGATGTTGTCGGGATCGAGCCAGGCGAAGTCAGCCGGGGCCGCGGCGGCGCTGGCAGGGAAGACGGCCCAGAGGCCGGCGAGGAGAACCAGGAGTCGGCTCGGTTTTGTCGCCGGCCTCGCGGAGGCGGGGTAATGCGGATCAAACATCGGCATGAGTCTTGCGGGGGCGGCAACCGCAGCGACATCAGGCCACGCGCCCGGCGTCATGGTGGCTCAGAACGAAATCGTGTTGGTCCACACGTACATGCGGGGCTGGCCGTAGAAGGCGACGCCGAGGTTGGCGGGGTTGGTGAAACCGGATCCGTTGTTGGGCAGGGTGCCGAGCACGTAGTGGTTGAAGAGGTTCTCGACATTGACCTGGCTGATCCAGCCGAAGCGGCGGCCGAGCTTGTGGCGGTAGGAGACGATGGTGTTGACCTGCCAGGTGTCGGGTGAACTGAAGAGCTCGCGACCGCCGCCGGGCGTGTTGTAGTAATATGAGCGGTATTTGAGGCCGAGGGCGACGGTGCCGCCCACGCCGAAACCCTTGAGCCAGTTGTCGCCAGTAAAGATGTAGTTGTTGGTGAGAACAAACCGGTACTGGGCGTAACCGATCGTGGACTCGCCCTGGCGGGCAACGCGAGTCTGACCCTTGGTGCCATTGGGGTCCGCCCAGAAGTAGGGAATGTCCGAGGTGGAGAGGCCGGTGACGCCGGTGAGCGCGCTGCCGTTGGGGCCGACGAAATACTGCAGCACCCGCCGGAGGTTGCTGGTCTGGAGGCGGCCGTTGTCGTCGGCGGGTTGGGCCCAGTAGGGACCGGCGCGATCGTTCATCATCGCGAGGGTGAGCGGCTCCCAAGTGCCCTCGTTTTGTAGGGTGGCCGGGTCGATCTGGCGGTTGAGTGTGGCGATGCTGGCCGTGATGACGTCGGGCGTGGTCGGCACGAGGAAGGGGGCGCCGTTCTGGTAGGTGACGGCGCCGTTGCGGACGTGGAACTGGTCGTTCCAGAGGAGCGGGTATCTCTTGTCGGTCAGGTTGCGGCCGTCGGCCGTGGTGGCGGAGAGGCGCACGCGCCAGTTGGGCGTGGGGCTGGCGGTGAAAATCGCTTCGACGCCGCGGGTGGTCCGGTCAAGGTTGATCCACTGGTTCTTGGCGCCGGCGGGGCCATTGTGCGAGCCGTTGAGGCCGGCGGGGTTGATTAGATTCATCACGCCGGCGGAGCTGTTGATCATCTCGTCCTTGGAGTCGGTGGCGTAGGCTTGGACGGAGCCGGAGAGGCGGCCGTCGCGCGTGTTGAATTTGAGGCCGACCTCGTGGCCCGTGCCGCTGGACGGGCGCGGGGCGTTACCGAGCGGATCGTTGGCGAAGACCAGCGCGGATTGGTAGGTGCTGGAGAAGCTGTAGAAGGCGCGCAGCCAGTCGAGCGCGCCGACGTTGAGCCCGAGATTGAAACTCTGGTTACGCTTGGTGCTTTCCGCCCACGGCGCGGTCTGGGTGGCGGTAACGTTCGGGTTGCGTCGGAAGTTCTCGGTCGACCGCAACCCGACCAGGGTGATGAAGCGATCGTTAAACCAGCCGGTCTGGTTTGCGGCATAGAGACCGGCCGCGCGACTTTCCCGTTGGTGGCCACGTTCGTTGTTGCCGCTGACGCCGGGAAGCCCGGCCAGGCTGGCGAGGCCCAGCGGGTTGTTGGGTCGCACCCAGGCTGGATCGCGCGGGTTGGAGACCATCCGCACGTAATTCAGGCCACCGACGGTAATCCGCGGCGAGGGCCAACCCGGACGCTGATACGGACGCTCGACCGGGCTGCTGCCGACGGGCCACCACAGCATCGGCAACGGGGTGCGTCCGAGGTTGGAGGGAATGGCGGGATTGTAGATCACGTTGAAGTTCTCATCTGCCCGGTAGTAGCCGTAGCTGGTTGCGCCGGAGTCGGCCCACTCGATGTCGTAGCCGAAGAGGGTCTGGCTCTGGGCGCGGCCGCGGAAAAACGTGTTGGACAGCATGGCGGAACCGCGCACGGCCCAGCGGCGAGAGGGCTGCTCGGAGTCGGCAAACGTGGAGCCGTTGGCCCATTCGTTCAGCGGGTTGCCGTTGAGCCGCGGGGCGCTCAGGCCGGCGATACTCGTGTAGCGGTCGGAAAGGTAGTCGTTATAGAGGACGGTGAATTGCGACGAGAGCCACTTGGTCCACACCGTCTCGGCGCCGAGGGAGAAGATCTTGTTGGTCACATACTCGCTCGCGGCCCAGCCAGCCCATGAATCGCGGTTGTTCCAGTTCAGGCCGCCGTTGGCGATGGCGCCGCGCGGCCAGGGCTGGCCGGTGGCGGGATTAGTCGCGCCGGCGAGGCCGTTGCGCAGCAGGTACCCGAGGCCGTAGTTGTGGCGCGGGTCGGTGGCGGTATTGGTGAAGGCGATGTTCTCCTGAGCGATGTTGACGATGCGTTCGTTGATCGTCTGCTGGCCCTGCAGCCGGAGCACCGTGCGCAAAGGGGTGATCTTGAGCGCCAGCTGCGCGTACAACCCGCGCGTGTTGTAGCCGATGAACACCCGGCGGTACTTTTGCGTCTCGTTCAGCAGCGAGAAACGAAACGCGACCTTGTCCGACCCTAGGTTCGTGTCGAATTCGCCCTTCTTGGAACCGTATTGGTCGATGCGCCAGGTAGCCGAGCCGTTGCGGCGGTTGAATTGGGCGCGCTTCGACGTCGTGTTGATCGTGCCGCCGGCCCCGCTCGAACCGTAGAGCAGGCCCTGTGGTCCGCGCACGACCTCGACGCGCTCCACGTCGAACGTGCTGGAAACCCCGACAGCGGTGGAGCCGAGCACGCCCGTCGACGTGAAACCGTCGCGATGGATCGCCCCGCTGTTGACGCCGCGCACTCCGACGGTCGCGTTGCCCACGCGGTCGCCCGGCTGGTACGAGAGCGCGTCGGTATCCTGAAATTGGGCGCTCACCATGCCGGTGCCGGCGCCGTAGCTGACCAGCATCTCCTCAATCGAGTTGGCGCTGATATCGCGCATGAATTCCTGGGTGAATATGTCGGCGGAAACCGGGGTCTTGTTGAGCGCCGCGTTGAACTGCGTGAGCGAGTTGGAATTGAGCGCGCCGTAGCTGTCGTCGGCCTCGGCCTTCACTTCGAAGGGATTTAGGGTGATGAGATCCTCGGCGGTTTTCTTCCCCGCGGCGGTGGGTGGCGCCTCTGCCGCCGGGGCGGTCGCCGGCGCCCTGAGGGCGTTTGGGTCGGCGTCCTTTCGCACGACGAAAGCGCCGGTCTTGCCGTCTTGCGAGGCGACGAGGCCCGTGTCGGCGAGGATGCGCGCGAGTGCGTCCTGGGGCGTGAACTCACCCTTCACGGAGTTAGTGCGCACGGCGCGCGCCGTCTCGGTGCTGATCAGCAGGCCGCGGCCGGATTGCTCGGAAAAAACCTTGAGCGCGGTCTCGGCCGGACCAGCGGGCACATCGAAGCTGCGCTTGGCGCTATCCTGCGCGAACAGGGCAAAACCGCCGGCCGCCGACAGAAAACACAGCACAGCGACGACTTGCCGCAGCAGCGCACGCGGGGGGAGGATCAGGGTGAGGTGGGACATGAGGTGAACAAGATGAGGTTGGCCTCGCCCAGACGCGGACGCGTGTCGGGGCTGCCTAAGCGTAGACCGGCGGGGGGGCGTTTTCATTTACGCGCTCCCCGCAGAAAAGCGGGGAATTTTTCCGTCGCCCTAAAATAGTTCGACAGCCGCCGCTCCCGCCGCCCACGGTGCAGCTCTTCGAAATTCACTGTGCGCGCCTCGGTCCCAGCCCCCCATTCCCCCGTGAGCCCGGAGCAGGCCAAGTGGTTCGCCGAGCAAGTGCACCCCCACGAAGCCAGGCTGCGCGGATATCTGCGGCACCAGTTCCCCTCGGTCGACACCGACGACGTGGTGCAGGAATCCTACCTCAAGCTGCTGCGCACGCACGGGGCGAGCCGCATCACCTCGGCCAAGACCTACCTCTTTTCCATCGCGCGCAATACCGCGCTCACGTTGTTCCGGCGGCGGCGCCAACTTTATTCCGAGGTGCCGGTAAATGAACTGCCCGACTGGCTCGTCTTGGATGGTGGACCCGATGCTGCCGAAGCCGCCAACTGCCGCCTGCGCCTCGCCCTGGTCGCCGACGCCGTCGACGCCCTGCCGCCACGCTGTCGGGAAATCATGGTGCTCGCCTTGGTCGACGGACTGGGGGCGATCGCGATCGCGGAGAAACTCGCCCTTTCGGAAAACACCGTGCGGGTGCAATTGGCGCGGGGCATCCGTAAGTGCGGGGACTACCTGCGGGAAAAGGGGGAGACGCCATGAAAGTCGTTGATCCCAAGTCTCACCCTCCGCTTGACGCCGCGGTCGAGGAGCGCGCGGCCGACTGGCTTGTGCGGAGCGACGGCAACCTGAGTTCCGACGAACGCGCAGAACTTCAGCAATGGCTTTCCGCCGATCCGCGGCACCAGGTGGCCTACACGGAGCTCGGCGAGACGTGGCGGACCTTGACCGAGCCGCGGGCGTCCGGTCGCTCGGAGGAACTGGGTCGCGAACTCGAGACGCGGCGGCAGCGCCGCGCCGCGCGCCGTCGGACCTTCGCGTTTGCTGGGTTCAGCCTTACCGCCGCGGTGGTGCTGGTGTTTTCGGTCGTCACGTTGCGACCGCCCGCGCCTGCCCCGACCATCGCGACGGTCGCCGTGTGGCCCGATCGGCAGGTGCTGCCCGACGGCTCGACCGTCGAGCTAAACGCCGGTGCGCGCATCGCCGTGGATTTCACGGCGTCAAAGCGCGGGGTGCGATTGTTGGCGGGCGAGGCGATGTTCGCCGTGCGCAAGGATGCAGCGCGGCCCTTTGTCGTGACCGCCGGTGGCGTCGAGGTTCGGGCCGTGGGCACCGCGTTTTCCATACGTCATGCCGAGGGTCAGGTCGGCGTGCTGGTGACCGAGGGCCGCGTGGCCGTCGAGCGCGCCGCTGCACCGGGCACGGATCATTCGGCGCCGGGCTCACGTCCGCCGCCGATCGCGTTTGTAAACGCCGGCGCCAAGCTTGACTTGCCCGTCGATCTCCCGGCGGGCGCCGCGCTCGAAATCACGCCGATCACGCCGCATGAGGTCGCGGCGGCGCTGGCGTGGCGCGGCAAGCGCGTGGAGTTTTCCGCCACACCGGTGGCGGAGGCCGTGGAAGTATTCAATCGCCAGAACCGACTGCAGCTCGCGGTCGTGGACAAGGCCCTCGCGCAGCATCAGTTGAGCGGCATCTTCTGGGCCGACGATCCGGGGGGCTTTGTGCGCCTGCTCGAGACCGGCATGGGCGCCACCGCCGAGCGCACCGGGAACACGATTACGCTACGGCTCAAGTAATCGGATCGAACCGATGGACTCGACCCGCTGCTGGCGGCTCGAGTCAGTGTCCAAGTGAAGGGTGCATCCCTCAGCGCCCGCCACCGCGTCGTCGATCGTGTTTTTCTCCGTTCCCAATAGGAAGGTATTGGAAACACGTCGGAGCCGCCAAACCGCCCGGCCAAGCATCGGGTCACGCCCTGCCCGACTCTGCGGAGATATCCCGTGGATTCTTGACCGCTGGCTTACGCCCGGTGTAGCGCGCTCTCGGTCGTAAAGAGATTCCGCTCCCGGAAAGCTGCGGGCGAATCTCGGAGGAGCGTGGCGCGGGCCCAGGCGTCGGGCAGCGCAAACCACGGGTGTTCCAGCCGCCGGGTTTTCTGCTCGGCCCAGGCGGGCACCCGGACTCGCAGCCGGCGCGCTAAATGCGCGGCCACGGCCGCCAGATAGGCATCCTGCACGGCATCGCCCGTCCGAGGTGGTTCCGTGCGCAGACTCGCCGCCACGCGAACCGCCGCCGACGGTTGCTGCGCGAGCCAGTTCACGTGATCGAGGAAGTCCGCGAGATTGCAGCCGATCTCCTCGGTGGTTTCCGCATCGCGCACGACCTCGAACAGACTCCTCGGCCGCCGCCAAAGTCGACTGGTCGCTTTAACCACGCCGCACCTCCTGCAGGAGCTTTTCCACCAGCCACCGTTTTTCCGGTTCAAGCGCAGAGCTGCCGTAAAACTCGGCGGCGATCGCATCGACCTCTGCCATGGATCGGATCTTCAGCTCGCGGAGCAGAAACGTGATGTCCGCCCTGTCGCCGGCGCGGAAGGGCGTCGGCAGTCGTCCCGCCCGGCACTTCATCGCCAGCAGATATTTGGCGGAGGGGCGGGTCATGACGAGGCCCGGAATCTGGAGCTACTCAAACGGGATTCGTTCTTCCCGCCCGGCGACGAACGACCCCACGCCGCTGTTCATCCAATCGTCAGGCAGGTTCTGTTCGCGGGCGACCCGTTCGATCAGCGGTTCGACGACATCCGGCGGGTGAAAGATTGCGTCGATGTCCTTGGTCGCCTCACGACAGTCGTAAGCGAGCATCATGACCGTGCCGCGGTAGATCGCGATTTCGACGCGGCTGCTCTTTTCCGCGCAAAGCTCGCCGAGGCGCGAAAGCGCACGGACGATCACGGCCCGCGAGAGGCGTCGGGACGGCTTCGGCATCCCGGCAGATTGCGGAGCGTCCGTCTGCGATGCAACCGGCCGGTGCTTCATCGCGGAAAACGCCCGTCGTCGGCCCTGACAAGATCAGACGACGGTGGACTACACCGAGCCCGAAAACGTCGTGCGCCCGCCGGAGCGCAAAGGCCGCAAACTGAACCCACTCGGTGGCGCGATCGCGCTCCAGACCCACGACCCGAAGAGCGTCTTTTATTTCAAGAGCGTGCGGGTGCGTTGCCTCGATTGACGAAACTTCGTCGGGAGCGCCGGGCCGCACTGCGTGCGGACGTTTGTTTCAGGCCTGCAATCCGAGCGTCGGCAGGCCGATCAGCAGCAGCGCGGCCAGGAAAATCAGCCCAAAAATAAAACCCAGCCGCCAGAAGTCGCGGCGGCCAATGTAGCCGCAGCCGTAGTAGACCGGCGCGGGCCCCGTGGCGTACGGCGTGAGCACGCCCATGATGCCGATGGAAAAGACGAGGAGCAGCGCGAGCGTCCGGACTGGCATGCCCGGGATCGCCGCGCCCGCGGCGAGCACGACGGGCAGCACCGCGGTCGTGTGCGCCGTAAGACTGGCGAACAGATAGTGCACGACGAAGAAAAACCCGACGAGCGCGACCAACACGAGCAAGGGCGAGTGCCCGGCGAAAAACGCTGCGGACTGTTGCTCGAACCACGGGATGAAGCCCGTTTTGTTCAGGCCGTCGGCGAGCGTGCGCATCGTGGCAACCCACGCAAAGGTGCTCCATGCCGTCGGATGGGCGCCGATCTGGTCCCAGGTCACCACGCGACCCACCACCCTGAGCGAGATGGCCACGAGGGCGACGAGCGTCGCATCGTTCCAGCGGCCGCCGAAAATCCATCGACCGCGCGCCACGACGACGAGAACCGCCATGGTCCACTCGCGCCGTTTGACGGCACCAATTTTTGCCCACTCCTGGGCGGCCCACGGCGGGACTTCGGCGCTGCCCCGGATTTCCGGCGGAAAAATTTTGAGAACGAGCCACGGCAGCGCCAGCAACAGCGGCAGCCCGATCGGCGCAAAGCCCACGAACCACTGGACCCACGACACGTCGAGACCCGTGGCTTGCCTGACCATTTCGAGTGCGAACAGGTTGGGGGCGAGGGCTGTGAGAAAACGTGAATTCGTCAGGCTCGTCGCCGCGAACGCCGTCCACCTGAGGTCGGCGCCGATTTTCCGCGCCGATTCTCCGGGCAGCGAGCCATCGAGCGGCGGGATGGCGCAGACCACCGGAAAGACAATTCACCCGCTGCGCGCGCTGTTGGACGGGGTGCGCTAAGCTTGGCCGCGCGGTCGGAAACCTGTCTCCTTTGCGCCCATGAACTCCCCTCGAACCGCCGCGCGTCGTCCGGGCAGCCGTTCTCCCCTCGCCCCAGTGAAGCTCATTCAGCTCTGTTTGCTCTGGCTCTTACCGTTCGCTCTTAGCCCACAGATTAGCGCCGCCTCGCGGGCCGACTGGCACCTCGAATTTCCTCCGGTGAAGCTCGCCGGCAATCTCTACTACGTCGGCACCGCCGATCTCGCGATCTACCTGATTCACACGCCGCAGGGAAACATCCTGATCAACGCCAACTACCCGCAAGATTTGCCGTTGCTCCGGAAAAGCATCGCGCGGCTCGGCTTCAACTACACCGACACGAAGATTCTGCTCATCAGCCATGCCCACGGCGACCACGACGCGGCCGTCGGCATGATCAAAAAGGAAACCGGCGCGCGCCTCATGGTGATGGCGCCCGATGTCGCCGCGGTCGAAAGCACCGCGTCCGGTCGTCCCGCCGCGAAAGTGGACCGCGTGCTCCGCGACGGCGACACCGTCGAACTCGGCGGCTCCACCCTGACCGCCCACCTCACGCCCGGGCACACCCCGGGTTGTACGCCTTGGACGATGCGCGTGCCCGATGGCTCGCGCCAACTCGACGCCGTCATCATCGGCAGCCCGAACGTGAACCCCGGCTTCATTCTCGTGGGCAACAAAAAATATCCGCAGATCGCCGAAGACTACGTGCGGTGCTTCGACGTGTTGAAGAAACTGCCCGTGGATCTCTTCCTCGGCGCCCACGGCGGCTATTTCGGCCTGAGGGAAAAATTCGCGGCGATGAAGCCCGGCCGACCCAACCCCTTCATCGATCCCGCCGGCTACAATACCTACGTGGCGACGAAAGAGACGGCGTTTCGTAGAGAATGGGAGCGGCAAAAGCTGAATTCCAGTTCTCCGGCGCCGTAGCCCTTTCAGCCGGGCCAAGAGCTTTGAAAATCGCCGTGGGGTGCGTCGCGACCCTGCCTCAAGCCCGGAAAAAATCTCAGCGTCTGGAACCGCTGGCCTCCTGCTTCAGAAATCCGCCGTGCCGCACTCCGGCAACGGCTCCTCAAAAACCCAGTCCCACCGTCAGCCGGAATTTCCGCGGCTCGAACAGCAGCACGCGGGTGTAGCCGGATTTGAAATTATTGTAGCGCAGGGGCATCACTTCGTCCTCGTCGGTGAGGTTCGTCACATTCACTTGCACGGTAAGATCGGTGCTGCGGCGGCCCACGGTCAGCTTTCGCCGGTAGCCGACGAATGCATCCATCTTGAAATCCTGCGGCCCGTAATAGGTTTCGCCAAACATCCGGCTGCCGTTCGGGGCGCGGCCCAGGTAGGCGCGGCCGAGCTTTGACGAGCCCTGCCAGCGGATGCCGCTGCCGAGGAAGGCTCCCCGCAGTTTCCCTTCGGTGAGGGAATACCGCCCGCTCACGTTGCCCTTGAACGGCCGCTCCCCGTAGCCGAAATTGTAGAACTCACGGATGCTTTCCGCCACGCGCTGGAGACTCGCGGCCGCCTGATCGATGGTCGAACCGGAGGCCGCGTTGACGAGCGAACCCGAGCCGGCCGCGCGGTGCCAGAAGGCGTTTTCGCGATCGAACCAGCCCTCGAATTCCGGGATGATCGCAGAGCGGTCCGTCTGGGTGTAGGAGAAGTTCACGACCGCAGTGAGGTTTTTGGTGACATTGAACCAGGTCGAGAGCTCGTAGCCGCGGTTCACGATGTCGGACGTGCCGGTGAGGTTGGCCTCGTCGCCAATCAGATGCTGGCGGTGTTCGGCCGCCGTGATCCGGCCGGCCGCGAGTAGCGTATCCAGAATCCGTGTGCTGGGAGCGACGAGATTGTTGTCGCCGCCGTTCAGCGCGATCCCGAAGGTGCCGCCGCTCGATTTTTTCTGCGACGTTTGGAACGCCGTCGCCCGGAGAAAGATCTTTCCGTCGAGCAGGTTCAGCATGAAGCCGTAGTCGTCGCTCAGCCCGTCGAACGGCGGCGGGAGCTTTTCATCGGGGAGCACGCGCGCGTTGAGCGGCGGCTGGGCGTTGTTGTTGGCGTGGTTGTAGAAGACGGAAAAAATCTTCGTGGTGTGGAAGACGGCGCCGAGGGTGCTGGTGATCGGCTTGAACTCCGTCTGGTCGACGACCTCGTGGGTGAACTTCACCGTATTCTGGATCGCGCGTCCGGCGCGGACGTCGGGATCGTTGGCCGAGAGGCGGGTGTCGCCGTGCTGGTCGAAGGCGATGCGATCCGCGCGGAGGCCCGCGGTGATCACAAGCCGCGAATCGAAGAATCCGCTCTGGGTCGCGGCCAGCAGCGTGTCGATGGTGCGCCCGATGAACCCGCCCGCCACGCTCGAGTTGATGAAGGTGTTGTGGTAGGTCTTGCCGTCGCGCACGACGGTGAAGTCGTCTGTGCCCTTGCCCGCGAAGTAGGTGTCGAAGCTGCCGGGGGTGACGTATTGGCGGCGGAAGACGAAATTGGCGGCGTTTTCCGGCAGCGCGGCGTTGCCGATGGGCACGCCGTTGGCGTCGACAAGGATCTCGACACCCGGGTAGCGGAAGGCGGTCAGCTTGCCGTGCTCCGCCATGCCGGCCATTTTGTGTTTGCCGAACTTGCCGAGATCGAGGTCCCACGCCAGCGAGCCGCGGAACACGTCGTAACCGGTCTGCCCGCGATCGATGACCCAACGGCTCTCGAGGTAAAGCGAACGGGCGTTGGGATTCGCCACCGGAATAGCGCCGCCCGCCGGATCGGGGATCACCGCGTTAGGATCGCCCGTGAACAGGACCGAGTTGTTGACCGGCGCCTTCACCCATTGCTTCGACCGCTCGCGGTTGTAGGCGAGCTCCAAGGTCAGCCTCGGCGTGAGACGCTGCTCCAGCGTCGTGACGACGCGGTCGAAGTTCGTAGCGCGCCCCGCGCCCGGCCCATAGGTGCTGTAACGGAAAGGGATCTGCGCCGCGGGGACCATGGACAATCCGGCGCGCAGGTCGGCGGCGAGGTTGAGATCGTCGTAGGCGCTTTCGAGCAGGCGGAAATTAGCCGCGTTCCGGGTGGTGAGCACAAACGGGGCCGCACCGCTGCCGTTCGTGACGTAGATGTTTTTGACCGCGGTGCTGCGGTTGATGCCGACGGCCCGGTTGGCGGTGGTCCAGGCCGCATCACTCATGACCACCGAACCGCTGGCCTGCCAGAGCGCGAGGGAATCAAACGCATTCAGCGGCCGGGTGACGTGAGATGTCATCTGACCGTTTTCGTAGTTCGCAACTACGGTCGTATTTTTCCAGGGATTCACGCGCAGCGAGAGTGCGCCGCGGCTGCTGTCGTTGTAATCCCAGCGACGCCAGCCGCCTGAATTCTGCAGGAGTCCGTTGAGCCGGAGGGCGATTTTACCCGGAAGGATGACCTGGTTGTGGTCGAGTTCGAAGCGTCGGTGATCCCATTCGCCGACCTGGGTCCGGAACGATGTGCGGTTGCGGCTGACCTGAGCACGCTTGGTCATGATATTGACGAGTCCGCCCGGGGAGCCAAAGCCGAAGAGGATGGAATTGGGGCCGCCGGAGAGTTCGAGGCGCTCCGTGTTGTAGGTGTCGACGGCGATGCCGGTTTCGAAAAAATCGAGCGCCGTGCTCGCCGAGAGGCCCCGGACCCGGATGCGCGTGTCGCGCAGATCACTGCCGCCGAGGAAAGAGGTGGCGGCGTCGGCGGAGGCATCGAGCATGTCGACCTGCATGTTGGGCGCGTAGCCGACGAGATCGGCGAGCGATGTGGCGCCAAAGTCGGAGAGGAATTCGGGCGTGAACACCATGACGGCCGCCGCCGTATCCTTCAGGCTGCTGTTGAGCCGGCTGCCCGACATCGAGTTGCCGGCCTGGTAGCCGACGTCTTTCGCGCTCGTCACCTCGAAGGGCGACAGCACGGTGACGCTACTGGCGGCCGAGGCATCCGTGGTGCTGCCGACGGTGGCGGGGCGCGGGTTTTCGCTGACGGCCTGGCCCTGGGCGGTGGTGAACGGCAGGGCGAGCACGCCGGTTAAAAACAGGAGTTGCGGGGTAATCTTCAAAATCTTGTGGGTGAAGCGGGGTCGTGCGGAAACAAGCCTGCACGAATGGGGTTCCCCAAAGAGAGGCCGGCTTTTGCCCGCGTCAACTCCCGGCTGCGGCCGCTTGATAGGGGCGCGGCTGGTCCGCGCCCGTCGGGTTGAAAAAAGGCGCGCACGAGGCACGCCCCTACGCGACGCTCAAAAATCCGCCATGCCCGGCGCGCACGCGAACGGGATCACGTCGCGGATATTCGCCACGCCCACGACGAACACCTGCCTGCATTCGAAGCCCACGCCGAAACCAGCGTGCGGCACCGTGCCGTAGCGGCGCCGGTTGAGCGGCCCCCCGCAGACTTTCTCGTCGGGGTGCGGGAGCGCCATGCCCTCGCCGAGCTTGTCGAGCCGCTCC
>JBIKOK010000033.1:0-46094 GCA_044358025.1 Opitutaceae bacterium | reverse complement strand
GGCAGACAGTGCGCGCCAGTTCCGGTACTCTGGCCGGATGCAATCAGGCGACAGCGGCAGTCGAAGCGGAGCGGGAGGCCTTCCAGGCCCGAGGGAGCAATTCGGCGATGGCCTTCATCGGGTGATCGGACAGCCGTGTGATGATATCGATCAGATAGGCCTCGGGATCGATCCCTTCCTGTCTGCAGTTTTCGACGAGGGAGAAGAGGTTGGCCAGACGGGGGCCGGCGCTTGGGTGACCGATCGCCTGCCAGTTCTTGGCGCCGAGTTTCAGAGGGCGAATGCAATTCTCGGCCGGGTTATTGTGGATCAGGGCGCCGGGTTCGCTCAGGCAGCGCTGGAGCGAACTGCGCTGGCCGAGAAGATAGTTGAGCGCCTGCCAAAACCGAGTCTTCGGTTCGGCGTTGGGGATGGCCGCGAGAGCGTCGGCGAAGAGTTTCTCGGCCAGAGGCACGCTGCGGCGGGTGCGAAGATCCTGGAAGTTTTCCGGCTTCAGCTTGAACCGGCGGGCCAGACGCTCGATGCGGAACAGTTGGTTGATCGTGCGCAGGTAGGGCACGGCGTCTTGTTCGCCGGCGTCCACGGCTTTTACAAAGTAACGCCTCACGTGAGCATAGCATCCGAGATGCCGGACGCGGCCGTCCAACCGGCCGATGTCGGCAAGTCCGGCGGCCCCGTCGGTCTGGAGGATTCCTTGGTATTTTTCCAAAACCTTGGCCGGGCTGGTCGGCGACTTGTTCAACTGAAAGTCGAACCAGACGGGCCCGGCGGTGGCCCGGTACGCCCACAGAGTGGATTCCCTCACCGCTCCGGGCCGCGCCGGATCGGCCAGATCGATCGGCGTCGCGTCCAAGTGGATGTAGCCGCTGGCGAGCACGTGCTCCTTGAGGGCGCCCACCAAGGGCCGGGTGTGCTCCTCGAGTTGAGCCATCAGCGAGACCTGGCAGACGCGCGGCAGGTCCACCCCGACGCGCTCCAGCTGTTTCTCCAGCCTGTAGTAAGGCTGGTGCTCACAGAAGTGCATCGCCGCGATGTGCGCGACGATGCTCGCGTGCACCCGCGAGCGCGGCAGCACGTCTTGCGGCCAGGGTCCGTAGACCGGGGCCGTCTTGGCCGGGCTCGTGAACACCGTGCGCTCGTACCGCTTGACGAAGTAGACCGCCGGCTTGCGGGCGAGCACCTCGAGGACCTCCACGAAAGCCGCCTGCATCGCACGCCCCGTCTCCGGGCATATCAGGTCCTTCAGATCAGGAGCGGGCACCGCGATCACCTCGCGGGGCAGCGCCGGGTCCAGGGGCTTGGGCCCCTTCTTCAAGCCGGTCTTCCTGCTCGGCTCCGTCGCGGTGACCGGCGTTGGCGGCTGCGCGGGGACCGGCGCCAACGCGCGCACTTCACCCATGAGTTCATCCCATTGCAGATTGCCGTCGTCACCGGAATCGGACCGCTTCTCGGATTTTTTGCCGAACAACTGGGTTTCCAGGTCCTTCACCCGCAGTTCCAGCCACCGGATCTGCGCTTGCTGCTGCGCCACCCTGGCGGGCAGATCTTCGGTTTTTTGTGCGGATTGGGCCAGTGACATGCGAGGTACGCATCCTCTTATGGAACAACGGCTTGATTCGATATTAATCCTTAATTATTAACGTTTTATGACACGATCATGCCAGTGCCTCTGACGTTTCGCTCCCCGTAAATCGATTCCGCTCAAAAGCATCGCCAGTTCCGTCGGACTCATCGTCACCACCGCCTCCCCGACGCCCGGCCAGCGGTAGCAGCCGCTCGACAGGCGCTTCGCGCACACCCACATCCCGTCGCGGTCGACGAAGAAGATCTTCACCGTGTCGCGGCGGCGGTTGCAGAACACGAACGCCTCGCCGCCCGTCATGGGATCGCGCCCCAGGCCATGCTTGATTGCTGAATACAGGCCGTTGAACCCCTTCCTCAAATCGGTTACCCCGGTGGCCAGGTGGACCCCCGTCGCCGGTCCTATCGCGAACACGTGAGCACCTCCCGCAGGCAGCGCCGTAGCAACAGTTCGCCCAGACTGAGCGGCAGTTCCACCTCGATCCCCTCCGGCCAGCGGATCTTCACCGCCGCGCCCTCCGCCACCACAGGATCCGCCCGCAACTGCACCGCCGCAAATCCGGCTAGGCCTGGCGCGCCGCTCTGGCCATTGCCGCGCACCCACCGCCCGATACTCGACAAACTCACGCCGACTTGCTTCGCGTACGCCTGCTGCGTTTGCCCGCTCTCGCGCAATCCCGCCAACAAGACCGCAATCTCCTCGCGACTGCGCCGCCGCCATTTCCTTTTCCCTTCATTCAGTTCGTCCATTCCTGCACTCTAGCAATTCCAAGCCGGACTGTCTTCACGTCCGCACTGAACGCTTACGTTCGGGCCGCTGCGGTTCATGGCGGCAAGACCGTAATGCCACCGGACGTTGCCGCCCGCTTCCGTGAGCGGGTGCTACGAAAAGATCTATCGCCCCGCGAACTCGCTGTCCTGCGCCTCATCGTCGACGGCCGCAGCAACAAGGAGATCGCGCAGGAACTCCGCATCGGGGAGGAAAGTGTCAAAACCCATTCGAAGTCGCTCTTTCAGAAACTCGAAGTGGCTGATCGCACCCAGGCGGCCATCGAAGCGATTCGGCACGGCATCGTTCACCTGTAAAACGACGACTTTGAACTGACCCGCCATCGTCGGGAAATCCCGTGACATGTAGCAAGTCGTGTGCGGGATTCAGTGTCTGTGCGGAGTTTGATTTGAGCAACGCTGCGGTTCAAATCGAATGGCCGGGTGGCAGCTGTGTTTCAACGCTGATACGACTTACTACCACCTCATCATTTGGAGTGTCGTAGCGCGTGCAAATTGCCCTCAGCGTCCGTAAACGGGCGGAGGCGAGCGCGTCACTGATTGATTTGAGGTTTCGCCCTTGAATCGTCACTTCGTCCTCGCCGGCCTGAACTCGCAGGGTTTCCGAGGTGCCAGGCGTCAGCACCCAGCGGGAAAGAGTGTGATAGGGGTATGAATATGCGGCTTCGGTGCACTCGAAAACGACCGCAGTCACCGGTTGACCCGAATCGGCCACATCGCCCCACACCGGTGAAACGGGCAGCGGAATCGAGACTTTGGCGACTTGAGGTTTCAGGTTCATGGTTTGCTTCATTGCTCTCGAACGCGAATTTGCCCTGCGAGGCCGGCAAGCGTGTCCCAACACCCTCGCAGCGCGGCCAGCGCGGGATTGGCGACCCGGACTTGGTTGATTCGGTGGAGGAGCATCTGTCGAAACGACGCTGAGGCAGATGGTGGGCGGGCGAAGATCTCCGACGCGAGCAGGCGATTGGCGGGCCGTTGCATCGCGGCCCGAGCGGCGCGTTTGTCCGTCGTATAGATCGTCTGGCTTTCCTGGAAGCGGCTGTTGCTGACGTAGGCTTGCTTGAGGTTTGCCGCGCGCAATCCGGCATCTGCCAACAAAAGCAATCCGCGCGCGACGGTCTTACCCTGTGAACTATGCGAGGTCGTCGCGTAGCCGTGAGAGAAATGGCGGAAATTTGTCGGCACGCGACGGCCGTCGCTCAACTTAATCGCACCATCCTCCGCGAAACTTTCCACTGCCACGACGTCCCCATTTTTCAGTTTCTCCGCCTTGCAGTTGGCGCGGATCAACAGGCGGTCGCCGATCGTTACGGGGAGTTCCTTGCAAAGGCCCACGTCGAATCTGCCGACTCGTCGTGGGTCCACTGTCCGCTCTTTCCCGTCAGCGGCGCGCACGACCAGCAGATTCTCCTCCCGCTTCACGATCACGGCCTGCTCGTTTTTCGCGAAACTGGCGGTGCTGCGGTGAAACGTCAGCACGTCGCCCGCCTGATAGTGGGCGGCACGACGCATTTGCTCGCGTGTCCATTGCAGCGAATGGACCACCACGATCTGTCGGTCGTTCGCACCGAGTTGCCCGCCGGCCTTCAGCTTGGCGCGAACCTCTGCGGTGAATGCATGAATCTCAGACCACACCGGCGAAATCGCCAGGCACGTTTTCCCTGCCGTGATCGTTTGCACGTAGTCATCGGCCGCGGCGCGAAAAAGATTCTGCGGGTTTCTGATCTCCTGCACGGCACCCAACTTCATGAACCGGTTGAACGCGCCGAAGGCGTCGCCGCGCGCGAGTAGCGACACTGCTTCGCGATATCCGGGATCTTTCTGGCGACGGATCTGCGTCAACCGCACGGCCGAAACGCGCCCGTATTTTTGCAGGCAGCGCAGGGCGTCACCGGCTTCGATCGAGGAGTGCTGCTTGGTATCGCCGACCAGCAAAAGCCGGCAGTCTTGGGCGGCGGCGATGCGGCAGAGGTCGCGCATTTGGCGGACGGAGATCAGTCCCGCCTCATCGACAATCAGGAGGCGGCCGCTGACCTTTTCCTGGAGAGAGCTGTTCACGAGCAGTTGCTGCAACGTGTCGGCGTGCGGCGTGAGTTCGCGCCGCAGCACATCCGCGGCGCCCGACGACGGCGCACAACCGAACACGAATCCACCCGCCTGCTCGACGCCGGCGACCAAAGCCTTGAGGCACGTCGTCTTGCCCGTGCCGGCGTCGCCTTGCAGGATCATGACACGAGAACGTGAACCGAGCACGGAGGCGACAGCCCCGGCTTGATCGGCCGCCAAATTGCTTTCTGCCGGCACGATTCCGAGCGGCGCGGCATCCCAGCGATGCGCCCCCGCCCACTCGACGAATTCGCGTTCGGCCGCGAGCGTTTCGCGCGAGCCCACATCCTGTCCCACCCGGAGTAGCTCGCCGGCCTCCACCTGTGCCGCGAGTTCGGTGCGAAGATCGTCCGGCGAAGTCTCGCCACGACGCGCGATCAGCGCCTCGCGGAGCAACTCGCGCTCATCCACGACCGATTGCCGCTCAAACAGGTGTGCTCCACCGGAGCGGAGCGCAGCACCGGGGTCAGACGAACACTCCAGACGCTGCGGTTGGCTGGCTGCCGCGATGACTTTTCGAAGTGCAGCGAGGTCGGCCCCCGCCTGTGCCTGCCAACGCGTGCGCAGGTCCGCTGCGGTGACATTCACCTTCGCGTCGCGATTCCGCCCGGCGATCGTTTGCACCGCATCCTGAGTGGTAGCCCCGACACTCTGCGCCTCGCGCATGATCTGCTCGCGGCGTTGACTGAACTGTGCCCGTAGTTCGGGCGGGACGCCTTTGATGGTGAACCCAATCTTGCGCGCCGGATCGAGTTCGTAGCCCGCACCGCGCAGTTTTTCGGCGAGTCGATTGTAGCACACTTCGCGAAAGAATGCCTGATGCCGGTAAAATCCGGAGGGCTGGACGCTCTTCCAGCGATTTTCCACGGCATCGAACGTGACGTTCAGAATTGAGACATGCGTGTGCAATTGGGGGTCGAGTGCACGGCTTGTTTCATGAGTGACCACGGCCGCTACCATGTTCCCTGTCAGGCGGTCCTCGTCCTCGCCTTTTTTGCGCACCCGCGTCGCGGTGACCGCCTCGATTTCCTTGAGCGTTTCGCGAACTGCTTCGTCCCACCAACCGCGGATGCGTTGATCGCCGCCCAGAAGACAGGCCAGTGACACATCCTTCGGCGGGGAGATTTGCCCAAAATAGCAGACGCGACCGTCCGCACCACGATCACGGACCGTGAGTTTCTTGCCTGTGACGGGATGTTGTCGCCTACACAGGTTCTCGAATTCTGCCGGCAGACAACGACCGCGCAATCCGAGTCGCTCCGCACCTACACCATACCATGTGAGTTCTGCCCTGCCATCCTCACTCAAGTAATCGCCGATACCCATATTCTCCCGGAAATACGCCACAGCACTTTTCACCCGAAGGCACGGTTTATCGAATCGGACCACAACAAGACCATAACACAACGGCATTGAAACACAAGCGAAACCGAGCTGACCCCACGCAAAACTACCACGAAACGATCATGAGCAACTGATCTTGAGCCAACAACGTTGGGCACATGGGGCATAAGAGTGAGTTTCATTTCGTGGAGATGGAAGGCAGCTCTATCAGCTATGAATGGTAGAACACGCCACCCCGAAGAAACTTCGGTCGAACCGCTACTACATCGCTACTATTTCGCTACTCGCTCGCTACTCGCATCCGCCTGTCTTCGCCGTGAATCGACTTGACTAATGGCATTGGAAAAATATCTATGCGGTCAATGGAGGTGACCGAAATGCAGACGCGCCTGATCGAGGACGCTCGGAGTTACAATCCGGCGACCCACGCTCGCACTTTGCTCGGACCGCATCGCGACGCGCTGTTGATGTATCGCGTGAAGGGCCTGAGCTACGAGCGGATCGCGGTGACGTTGCTGCGCAATGGCCTAAAGGTTTCGGCTCCCGCCGTGGGCATCTTTTGCCGTCAGCACTTCACGAAAACCGAGATCCTTCGAGAGCGCCGCCGGCTTGAAGCGGAGGCCCGGCGGACGGCGCAGGTGCCCGGCACGGCGACTGTTCCTGCGGGCGAAGCGCCAGCGAAACCAGCGGTGCAACCGCATCCCGGCCAGCGCGGCCCAAAGATCGCGCGCGACGATTTCTAAACCATGAGTGCATTTGAAAAACGACTGATTGTGTGTCCGCAGGACAAGGGAGGTGTCGGCAAGAGCTTCATTGCCGCCCTGCTTTTCGACTTTCTCTCCGAACAAGGCGTGCGCCTAAAGACTTTCGATTTGGATCACGCCAACTCGACCTTCAACCGACTCGTGCCCGAGGCCGAGTTCATCGACACCGACGTCGACCTCGATAAACTCGCGGAACTCGACCGCATCGTGCGTCCGCTGGGTGCCGACGAAGCCGATACCGTGCTCGTGGACACGCGCGCGGCCGGGGGCGAAAAGCTCCGTTACTACCTCGACGACGTGCGGCTGCCCAAGCTCCAGGACGAACTCGGCCTGCGGCTGGTGTTCGTCGTGATTGCCACGGACGACAAAGACGCCAACTCGCAGCTCGCCGAATTAATTGACGCCTACGGTGGCACGGTTGGCTGGCTCGTGATGAAAAACCTCCGGGACTCCACGCACTTGGCCCTTTATGAGCAAAGCAACTCCAAGCGCCGGTTGGTAGAGATCGGCGCCATCGAGGTGGAAGTGCCGCCGCTGGCGGAAGTCACCCGCAACGCTCTGCAGCGGGCGAACCTCACCGTGGGTCGTGGCCGGACGGCGGAGGCACTTCACCTTCTCGATCGTTCGCGGTGCGTCCGCTATCATGAACGCATGGCGGCGGAATTTTCCAAGGCGCGGGATTTGCTCGGAGTATGAAGCCGGAGCAAATCCTCGACCCGGAGAATATGCCGGAGGAGTTGCAGTGGGTATCCGAGCACTACCGACTGCAACCGAATGATCCGGTGTTTCTCCTCATCGCGTGGCACTGGAAAACGGTGCAGGGCAGTGAAAGTAAACTCACTGCGGTGTCGATGGAACTGCAGGCCGCGCTGTCGGCCCGGGCAAAAATCCTGATCGAGGCCGCCGACTCCATCGCGAAGGTGGGCGGCCAATTAACAAAAGTGCAGGCGGCGTTGGAGGCGAAGCCGGTCGCACTGGCGAAACAGCTCGAAGTGGAATTGTCCGCTCCGGTCACGGCCGCCGTTGCCACAGTTGCGGCGGCGGAACGAGCGCTCGCGCGCTCCGTGCAACTCGTCGAGAAGGCGCAGCGCCGCCAGGCGGCGGCGGCCTTCGTCATCGGCGTTATCTTCGGCGGCAGCTTGCTGGCATGGCTGCTGCCGTGACCACCTCGTCGAGTTGGGGGCTGGCGGCGCTGTGCTATGCCGGCGCATGGGTGGCATGGTGGAGCCTGCCCCGTCCGCTGGCGGCGCTCCTTCCGCCGCTTGCGGGTGGACTCGCGAGTTGGCTCGCCTACTGCGCTGCGACCGCCTCGTCACCCGGAATTGTGCTGCGCCTGTGGGGACTGACGTGGAGTCGCGACGAGGCGTGCTGCCATTTCTTCATCACCGGTGGCACGGGAACGGGCAAGACCGCGCGGGCCATCGTGCCGATCGTGCATGGGCTTCGCTCCACCTTATCAGAGACCGGTATTCTCGCCATCGACTCCAAGGGTGCGCTGTGGAAACCTCTCGCTGAGGTGGCCCGGGCACTCGGCCAAGAAAACGACCTTCGGCTCATTCGAGTCCGACCACCTGGAGTCGCACCAACCGGATGGGTGCCGCCGTTGCGGCTAAATTTACTGGCTGACCCGTTGGTGCCGTGGGCGACCTACGCGAAGATCCTCGTGGACACCGCCACGGCCGCAGGCCAGCGCGGCGGCCATGCGTTCTTCAAGGAAACCGCGCGGGACATCATCACGCACAGTATGCATGCGCTGGATGTGGCGGGCCTCGCCGTCACCCTGGACAACATTTACGACGTCATTTGCGTCTCTGCCCGCACCAAGGAATTGGTGACGGCGCTCAACGAAACGGCCAAGCCCAACTCGGATGCGTCCGAACTACGCCGCCATGCCGCAACCATCCTGCAAGGTTACTTCGCCGACTTCGAGCGGCAGCCGCCGGAGCAGAAATCGGGCACGGTTTACACGGTCGCGAATTTTCTCCGACCTTACCGCCCGGCGGAGATCGCCGAGGTGTTTTCCTCCAACGAACCGAATTTCTCCCTCGCCGAAGTCGATCTGGGAAAACTTATCTGCCTTTCGATTCCCCAGGTGTTCCAGGTGGAGCGAAAATATCTGAACCTCCTCTGCAAGCAGCTCTTCTTTCTCCACGCGTTCCGGCGCTTCGATTTGGAGCCCGCGGAACTGCGCGCCCGCAACTTGATCTCCCTCGTGTTGGATGAAGGACAGAAGACCACGCTCGTTTCCGAGGACGGTTTCTCCGATCACCTGACCGTGGACGAACTGCGCGAGGCGGGCGTCTCGTTGATCACGGCAACCCAAACGCCGCTATCCTTCTACGCGTCGTTCGAGACGGAGCGAAAGGCCGATGTCTTCATGGCCAATTTGCGCACGCAAATTCATTTTCGCGCAGCAGACGAACAGGGAGCAAAAATGCTGTCGCAGAAGATGGGTGGTCGCGAACTCCGCAAATACAGCGGGGGCATCAGCGGAGGGAAATCCTCGCGCAATTGGCAGACCAGCGATGAACCGTGGTTCAAAACAGAACAGCTTCTGGCGCTCAAGCACGGCGAGGCCGTTGTGCGCCATCCCCGTTACACGGGGAAACCGATGTTGCGCCGCCTGCCCTTCACGACGTTTACTCGCGCCAATCAATCGGCTGGGGAATAGCTCCGGCGCGTCCACCTGCGCAGTCTGTGCTACGGTTCGCCGCAGGCGATGCGGCCGGGCACGAACCCGGCCGTCGGTGGGCACCATCAGGTGCCATCTATGCCTTGGGCGGAGAATCCGCTGACGCGCCGTCCGCCTGATCGGAAGACCGGCGTTTGCGCACCTCGCGCTGCATGGCTTCACCCAGCGTCTTGAGCTGGATCGGTCCCAATTCCTTCAACGAGAAAATTGCTTTTTTCAGCGACAGCCGCGCGAGGGCAAATTCGTAAACCCGCGGCTTGTCCCAGCCGAGTTCGCGGGCACGGCTCCAAATGCCACGGAAGAAGTCATTTTTGTAGGCGACAGGATTACGGCTGCGGAGACGCGAGCGATTGATCGCGCGTTGCTCCCGGAGAAACGCCGCCGCCTGATCGAAGTCGCCGCGTTCGATCAGCAGATACGACGTCACGTCGAAATGCCTCTGCAGCATCGCATGCACTTTCTTGTAGTTGGGTTTGCCGTCTTCGCCGGCCAGCCTTGTGGCCAATTCATTGATGAGTGGTTGCAACCGCTCCTTTTGTTCGCCGCTCAGGTGGCGCTCGTCGGGGGTGATGACGTTTTTCCGCACCGTCTTCTCGGTATTGATGATATTTCCCGCGGCGACCTGAACGCGATGGCCGCGCCCTTTGACGTGAACATCCTGCCGGATCGTGGGCTCCGTCGGAGGCAGCAACTTCACGAGATGCTGAAGCAGGTGCACCAACTCGAGATCGTCCTCCAATTTGGCCCCCTGGATTTCTTCCACGAGGACGGCTTTACGGGCGGTCGAATCGGGCTTCTCTGTCGCCTTTTCGACGGCGTCTGCGGCGTCGGGGTTGCCGCCCAGTTTCCCGAGCAACCGTGCCTTGGCGGCAGCGTAGAGATCCTTGATTCCCAGCGCGGCGGCGTCCTCGATCGGGTTCTTCAACACTGAGGCAGCGCGCAGGAGCGCGGTCACGATGGCTTCGGTGGTCATGGGTGACTATTGGGTTCGAACTTCTAGGCGTCGTCCCGACTCGCCCACGATGATGGTTCCCTGACAGATGCCGCGGCCGAACAATTCACGCACGACGGCATCGCGCACGTGTTTCTCCACCGCCTGCCGCAATGGCCGGGCGCCGAGGTGGGGATGAAACCCCTCGCGCACCAAGAATTCCAACGCTTCGCCCGACACGGTCAAATCGTAGCCCAGACCACGGAGCCGCGCGGTTTCGTCCGCGACACGCAGCGCGCAAATCTCGCGCTGCACCTCGTGTGCCAGTCGGCGGAACACCCACTTTTCCTCAATGCGGCCCACGAATTCCGGTCGCAGCGTCTGGTTCACCAAACGAAGCACTGTCTGCTCAACGCTCGCGAAGCGCGAATGCTCCATCCGCATCGACTCCGCGCCGCCGAGATTCGAGCTGAAAGCGATGTAGAATCCCGCGGTCGAAATCCGCTCGCCCGTCGCGACCGTCACGTGACCCGGATCGAGGAGCTGGAGAAACAAGTCCCATAGGCGGGCATGGGCTTTTTCGAGTTCATCAAAAAGGAGTATGCCGCGGACCCGGCCCCGCATCGCGCGGCCAAACGCGCCGCAGTCACTGGCATTGGAACCGAGGAATAATTCCACGGCATCGGCGCGAGCGTAGTCGGAAAGATCGAAACGGCACACCTGACCGGCCCCGAACAGATACTCCCCGCAGCAGAGCATGAGTTCGGTTTTACCGGTGCCAGTCGGTCCCACGAGCAGGAACGAACTTTTCGGCCGGTCGGTCGCGGCGAGGCCTAGTTCGCCGCGGTGAAAGGCCGCCGCCGCGGCTGGCAACACGTGCTCCTGGCCACGTAGGCGACTGCGCAGATGCGACTCCAGTCCCGCCAAACGCTCGCGGAATTTTTCGTTCATGCCTTCGGCGCCTGCCACCGCAGCGCTCGGCCGTCGGGGAATTTATTCCAGTAGGATTTTATCACGGTTTCGAGTTTCTCGATGGGCAGCTCCGCCATGATGAGGCCGCGAACGAGGGTGCCGCGGCTCACCTTCAGATCAATTTTCTTCAAGCGTTCGGCGACCCGTTCCAGTTTTTCCAAATCTTTTGGCGCGAGCCGCACGGGGGCAAATTCAGTGACGTTGCCGAGTTCGTTCGCGGGCGAACGCTCTTCCATATCGCGCAAAATGCCGCGCGCGAGGATCGCATTCTCCGGCGTCTCATGCACGAGCGCGCGAATAATATCCGTGCGGTCCGCGATCGTGTCGCGTTTGCGCAGCGCGGTTTCGAGGCGCTGCAACTCGCGGGAAGTCTCCGCGTAAAATGGAAAGCTGGTGCGGACGCTAAGGGGGGCGGTGCTCACAAAAAAAAGGTAATGGCATTGGAATGCTTGACAAGCTCCGAAATCCAATGCCATTATGTCCGCATGCTGAACCTGTGGACCAAAGTCGGCGCCCGCACCGCGAATTTTCCAGCCGCGCTCCCGCTGGCGCAAATCCAGCAGCTAAAAGACGGCTTCGGCCTGGCGCTCGCAGTGCTCCTGATGTTCGGTTTTTTCTGGGGGATCATCAAAATCTGGTCCGGAGCCAATGCCATTAGCAAAGGCGACCCGGACGGCAAGGCGGGCATTGTCGCCGGAATCATCATCGCCGGGGCGGTGAGCATAATGACGGCGCTCTTCGCGATCTTCGGCCTGCAGGACGCCGTGGTGGCGCCGCGTTTCTAACCACCCCATGGAACTGCGGCACACCGACACCAATGCGGCGGACGATTCGCGCGGGCGCGCGTTCGGCCTCGACGGCGATCTTTACCTTCCCGTCGTGATCGCGGCACTGCTCTCGCTGGCGTTGGGCGCACTGCTCGCCCTGTGGCTGCACGCGGGTTGGCTGATCGCCAGTGCGGTCGCGGCACTCCCCATCGGCCTCACGTTGTTTTGGGCTGTGGCACTCAAGCATGGCCGGCCGCCGGGCCACGACCGCGACTGGCTCGATCAAAAGCTTGGGGGTGGCGACTTCACGCGGGACCGCACCGCACAACGGGGGTTGCTCGACGCATGAAACCTCACACCCACGCACCGAACGGCGTTTTTGCGGACGACCTCTTGCTCTACGGTTCGCTGGAACGCGGAGCGTCGGCGGCCCGCGGGTATTGGGTCGAATTGCCGGAATTGCGCGGCGCCAGCCATGAGCGGCGGAACGCGTTTCAGGAAAAAGTCCGGGCGATGCTGGCGCTCGTGACGCCGGGCCGGAGCCTGCAATGCCAGTGGCATCTCGATTGGGATCATTCCCCCGAACTCCTCACCTACTTGGACGCGACTGCGGCTATGCCCCAAGTCGCGGTCCGCCGCGCGCGCAACGAACGCGCCATGCGCTACGGCGGACGGATGCAGCGGCGGCAGCTCCGGCGCGAACGGCTCGCCGTCTATCTCGCGATCGAAAGCGACGACTACTCCGGCAACGTCGGCACCCGCAAGAGCCTGCGGGCGCGTCACACCGGACGGCTGGCCCAATTGAAGGCGCAGTTCGCCGAATTCGAGACGGCGTTGCGCGTCGTCTTTGGCACCGAAACCGCGATCCGCGCGATGGACGACGCCGGGCACCACGCCGATCTCTTCGCCTTCCTGAATCCGGGCGCTGGACTACCGCGGGACGCCCACACCGGGCCGGCCGTCGATCCGACCCTCACGATTCAGGAAAATTGCTGGCACAGCGATGGCGTCGGCCAGCCCGATGGCGGATTCGTGCTCGATGGTCTCCATCATGGGGTGCTCGTCCTGAGCCGCTGGCCGAAGGCCACCTATCCGGGGATTGTCAGCCACCTCACGAGTGCCGGATTTCTTGACTACCGGATCACGGTCAACGTCACGCCGTCCGATGTGCGGCGCGAAGTGACACGAGAGGAACATGCGATGGAGCGCCTCCAGGGCGAGTATGCGGAGAAACGCCGTCATTCCCTGCTCGTCGCCTTGCAGAAAAAGGAACGCAAGGTTGAGAGTCTCGCCGGCGGTTACGCCCGCCCGTTTCACGTCACGTATATCCTCCGGACGTGGGATGCGACCCGCGAGGGGTTGAGGGAAAAGATCGCGCTCTTGAAAGCGGCGGTCCGCGGGATGAACGGCGCACAGTGCTTTGAATGCGGGCTGGCAGCGACGGCCAAGAAACTCTTCTTCGCCTCGTGGCCGGGTTGGACGCGCTCGGCCTACACAGCGCACGCCGTATACGCCGAGGACGCCTACTTGGCGGATCTGCTGCCGTTCTCCGCCACTTTTACCGGGCGGTTAAGCGAAGCCGAAGCCCTCTATGACGGGAGCCACGACAATCTGGTCGGCGTCGCCACCTTTGCGAACGGCTCGCCGCAGCACGCCGTGATTGTCGGCATGAGCGGCAGCGGAAAGTCGGAATTCACGAGCGACCTCCTTCTCCAAACCGGCGGCTTGTTTAAGCACACGCTGATCATCGACGAAGGCTATTCCTACAAACCCTTCGCAGAGGCGATGGGTGCTTCGCCGATTGTGGTGCAGCCCGATTCACCGCTCACCCTCAACTACCTCGACACGCAAGGCCTCCCGCTGACGCAGCTGCAAGTCACGAGCGCGGTGGCGCTGCTCTCGCGAATGATCGGCGAGCCGGCCGATGCAGAAAAGTCCGCCCTGCGCCAGGCGCAGCTCGCGCAGTATTTGCACCAGCTCTATCACGACGCCTTCGTCGACTGGTCGCGACGCAACCCGCAGCTGGCGCGTGGCGCCGAACGGCTGGCCTGTGCTGTCCATCGCTGGCGGGCGCGGATGCCGGCGGCCACCACTCCTCTGGAAGCGTTCGCCGATTTACGCGACCGGCGCGCCGTGCGTGACGACGAGGCGCTCGGGTTCGTCGCGACCCTGACCGGGGACGAAATCACCCGCTTTGCGCAGGACCCGGCGACGGCGCGGCTCGTCGCCCAGACGGCCTGCGCCGCGTGGACGCCGGAGGAATTCCCGACGCACACGGCGTTCGTCGAGCTGCTCGCCTACGGCCGTTTCTCGGAGCACCCCAAGGAGGAAATTGACCGGCTCGCCACCCTGTTGCGGGCTTGGAGCGCGGCGGGCCAGTATGGCAAGCTCTTCGACGGCCTCACCAACGTGTCGCTGGCCGACGACGTCGTCTATTTTGAACTCGGATTAATTCCCGAGCAGGCGGTCGAGCTCAAAGCCGCCGCTGGCCTGCTCATTTCCGGTTTTTCCCGGCAGCACATCCTCACGCTCCCGCGCGCGCTGCGAAAGCGCATCGTCTTCGAGGAGGTCGCGCGATTTTTGGACGTGCCGGGCGGAGAAAAGATTGTCGCGGAGGGCTACGCGCAGCTCCGCAAATTCAACTGCTGGGTCGTCAGCATCGTGCAGCAATATGCGCGGTTCAAATCGTCGCGGGTGCGGCCTGCCGTGATCGGCAACGCGAAACAGTTCTTTCTGCTGCGACAGGCGGATCGCGCGGACATCGCCGACTTGGCGCACGATCTCGCGCTGCCGGAAAGCGCGATCGAGGCGATCCAGCAATATCCGATGCCCGAACAGCTCCCGGCGACCGGGCGCTACTCGTCAGTCTGCTACTTCCTGCCCACCGCGCAGCCGCCGCAGTGCGGCACGCTGCGCCACATCCAGGCCGCCTGATACCCATGAGAACTTTTCTCCTTTCGATCCTTCTCCCTTTTGCGCTCGCGGGATGTGTGTCCCCCGAGAAACCCACCGCCCAAATCAACCAAGCCGTGAAGACGCGGTATTGGGAGACTCAGGACGCGAACCGCGAGCGCATTTCCGTTTCCCGCCGGCTGCCGGTGTCACTGCCCGAGCGATTCGAGGACGGCGCGTGGCGCGCACCCTCGACCGAGTTCATCCCCGTCCCAACCTCGCCATGAAATCCTTCATCCTTCTGTTTCTCGCCCTTGGCGCCGCCGCGCGAGCGCAGCTCGCGGTGTTCGATCCCGCGAACTACGTGGTCAATGCCGCCGTTCAGTCCGCTCAGGCGGCCAATCATGTCGAGGTCTTGCGGCAATGGGCTGCGGAACTCGAGCAACTGAACCGGCAGATTCGGCAGCTCGACGATTTGATCTCCACGCAGCGCCGCATCCGCGACATCGCCGGCGATCCGGTGGGCGCAGGCGCACAAGTCACCAGCGTTCTCCGCACTCTTGGAGCCGACGAGCTGGCCCGGTCGTATGGCGAAACTCTCCAAGCCGTGCGGCGCGTCACCGACGCCGCACTGTCGCTCCGGCGCACCTCGGAGGGGCTTTATCGCCGGCTCGATGATCGGACGGCACTGGGGGCGACGTTCACCCGTCGCACGGAACTCTATAAGCCCTATGCGGCCGTCGAACGGCAGGCCGACAATCTCGAACAGGTGTTTGCGCAGACGGACGCCCGGGAAACCGCTCTCCAATCGGAACTCGCGACGAGCGTCGTGGCCTTGCGCGACGCGCCGACGCAGGCCGACGTGGACAAGCTCAACGTCAAGGTCATCGCCTTGAACGGCCAGCTTGCCGTGCTCGCGGCCCGGCGGCGGGACGAGTCCGACAAGCTCCGCGCTCAGCAGATTCTCAACGAAAATCAGGCAACGAAAGAGCGGCAGGATCTTTTGGAAAAGCAGATCGCGGAGGAGCGGCAGTCCCTCGATGCGGTGAACGCGTGGCAGCAGTCGATCCGGCTCACGCCGACCAGCTATACGCGCCGATGAAACAAATGACCGCTGTTTTCATCGTGCTGTTTGCGCTCGCACTCTGCGGCGCGCTGATCGTGCGCCATCACCGGCGGACGGATGCGAGTCCGACGGTGCCGGCAGCCGTGCCGCCGAAATCGGCACCCGCGCCCGTGCCGTCGGCGCAGCCGATGGATGTGCTGCAATCGGGCGTGAAGCTCGATCTGCGAACGGACCAAGGACTCGATGCCGAGACGAAACGTCGGCTGCTCGAACGCCTCCAACGCGAAGAGCAACGCCAGCGGCCACAGGAGGGGCGCAACTGATGGAAAACTTCGCTCCAGGCCTGCGCGACGCGATCCTCGCGCTCACGGAATCGTTCCGCTTCGTGCTGTTCTTCATCTGCGTGACGGGACTGATCTTGCAGGTGCATCACGCCCGGGCCGAGCAGGACAGCCTGCTGCAGCCGATTGTGCGGGCCATCATCGTCGTGGGACTCATTGCGACCCTGCCGCAGTGGTTCGCGCTGATCGAAAAACTGTTCCTCGCGCTGGCCGAATTGATCCACGAGGGCTACGCCGAGCATCCGATGCGGGCGGCGGTGTTGATGCGCGACAAAGTCGCCGACAGCGCGAGCGATTTCAGTTTCCAACGCATCGGTGAATCGCTCTACCGCGCGACGCTCTTCGCCGCCGGCAAACTGATCGTGCTCATCGGGAGCCTGCTCCAACTACCGTTCCTCGTCCTGCAGTTCATCCTGAAACTGCTGTGCTACCTTTTCCTGCCGGTCGCACTGGCGCTCTTCATGATCCCGTCGCTTACGAGCGTCGCCACGCGCTACGTGCAGCAAACGCTGGCGGTGCTGTCTTGGCCGGTGGGTTTTGCGGTCACCGAACTCGTCGCTTACCACCTGCTCACCGCCTACGCGACGAACCTCGCGGCGGCCTACGGCATCGCGCCCGGCCAGATCGACGCGGCGTCGTTTGCGAGCCTGCTCGGCGGATTGCTCGCGGCATTGTGGCTCGTGATTGGCACGCTCGGCACGCCGTTCCTGATGCAGGCGCTGCTCTGTTCCGGCACGCCCCTGGCCGGCGGCGGCAGTTCCGCACTGCAACAGCTCTACGGCCTCCATCAGGTCGCGTGGCTCGTGAAATCGCTCAAGACGGGCGGAGCGGCAGCGGCACTCCACGCCGCAAGCAGCGCGGCTGGCGCCGGCGGCAAGGGTGCGCCGCCCCCGCCACCACCACCCGCGTCGCCGGCACCTGCCGCGCCGCCGCCCCCACCCACACCGATGGCCGCGGCGTCCCGGCCCGATCCCGCCGGCGATGACGCCGCAGCGGCGCTCGTCGCCGGCCTGCAACCGCGCGCTCCCCACACCGGCATCTGAACCAGCCATGAACGAAACCCTGCATCACACTCCCGTGCCGCATGTGCGGACCGAGCCACCGCGGCCCGCCCGCCGCCACCCGCTGGAGCTGTTCACCGATCAGGCCGTCGCGGCTCGCCTGTGGTGTCTCGTCGCCCTCCTCGCGGTCGGCTACGCGGTCGTCGGCCCGTATCTCGTCATCCGCGCGTATCGCACCCGCGAACGCGTCGTGATTCTCGATGGGGCCGGCACGTATCACGTCAGCCCTTTGCTCGCCTTCGAGGAGGCGGAAAAATTGCAGGAGCACCATGCGCTCCTCGCTTGCCTTGCCCTGTGGCAGCGCAATCCCACGGGCGCGGATTTTCCCGAGCTGTTGGAAAAGCTGTTTCTGCCGGACGCACTCCGGCAGGCCCGCTCCGAAATCGCCGGCTCAACCGAGGAGTTCAGCCGGAAGTCCCTGCACCAAAAGGCGGAGGTGTTGAAACTCACTGTGCTCGAAACCCGCGAGGAGCGCGTGCTCGTGCAGGTCGAGGGCCAGTGGGTCCGCGCAGGCCTCTTCGAGGGCCGGGCATTTACCGAGGCCCTACCGTTCAAGGCGCGCTTCACCTTCGCCCGCAACCCGAACCTGGGCGCCAACGCCCGCTTTCCCCTGGCTGTATGGACCTACGACGTTTCACGCTGACCCTGCTCGCACTCGCCGCCTCGGCCGGCCTGCGCGGTGCCGCGATTCAGACCTATCCGCTCGACGAACGCCTCGTCTACACGGTGCGCATCGCGCGCGACGAGCCGACGACGTGCCTGTTCCCGGGGGCGCTGACGGCGCTCGAAGGCGGCAACGTCTCGGCGCAAGCCGCGGACACGCCCCCGGTGTTGCTTTCGTATCAGCCGGGCGCGGCGTTTTTCTCCGTCCGCGCCCTGCGCGACGACGCGAAGGCCGCGATCAACGTCGTGTTTCGCGGCAAGGTTTTCGTGCTGACGTTTCAAACGGACGCCAGCGCGGATCGCGCCGTGTCGTTCGTGGACGAGGCGGAGTCCGGTTCGGCGCGCAGCCGTGCGGCGCTCGCGCCGGAGCGGCTGCGCGGACTCATCGACCGTGCGAAGCGGCACGAATTGATCGCCCGCCAGTATCCCGCGCTGACCCAAACGGTCGAGCGACTGACTCCCGGCACGCTCACGCGCTATCCCGGATTTGTCGTGACGCTGTCTGAAGTGTTCCGCTTCGCCTCCGAGGATACCCTGGTGTTGCGGGTGGAAATCGAGAACACGGCCGACACCGCGTTGCGCTTCGATCCCAGCGGCCTCGCGGTGCGGGTCGGACCCAACATCTATCCTGCGGCGTTGACGGACGCATCGGGCCTCATCCCCCCGCACACCCGGGCCACCGGGTGGATGGCGGTCGCCGGTAACGCCGACGGCAGCGCCGCGAATCTTTCGGTGCGCAATTCCTTTTTCGTGCTCGTGCCCCGCTTGCCATGAGATTCCCGACGGAATTTTTCTCGACGCCCACCGGGCAGCTCGCGCTCGTCGGCGCGCTCGCCGCGTTCGCCGCCGGGGCCGTCTACTGGCAGCGCCGTCAGCAGCCGGCCGCAATGCCGCAGCCGAAGCCGGTGGCGCTGGTCGCCGCGTCTTCGATGCCGAGAACGTTCACGCGCGAGGGCGCGCGCTTTGTGCCGCCGCGCGACGAGTCGCCGACGGTGACTGGCTCCGCGGTCTCAGGCGGAAAAAGTTCGACCGCACCGGTGGTCGCCAAAGCACCGGCGGTCCTGCCGATTTCGCTCACGCCGGTGCGCGCAGGCGAAGGTCCGAAGCTCGATCGGTTCGCTCCTTACGGCCGGCTCATTCCGTGCGAAACCGTGCTGACCATCGAGTCGAATCGATTGGATACGCCGGTGATCGGACTCGTGACGGAAGCCGTGTGGCACGACGGCCGGCTCGTCGTGCCGGTGGGCGCCGAGGTGCATGGCCGCGCCTCGACCGACCGCGCCCGAGAACGACTCGCCGCGCAGGGCGCGTGGCGGATTGTCTGGCGGACGCCCGGCCTCGATCACGGGGACGAACTGACTGTGCAGGGGCTGGCGTTGGATCGGGAGCGCGACGCCGTCACCGGAGCGTGGGGCCGGCATGACGGTTCCGCCGGGCTGCGCGGCGACGTGCTCCGCACGAACGATTGGCACGAGGTGCAGCTTTTCGCCACGGCGTTCCTGTCGACCGCCACCGCGGCGCTCCAGGATACGCGCACCACCGCCACGCTCTTGGGCGAAACGCTCACGCCCACGACGACCACCCGCAATGCCGCACTCGCGGGCACGAGCGCCGTCCTTCGCGAATACGCGAACCAGATCCGCCAGTCGATTGAACGCGACGGGATCTACGTCCGCGTCCCTGCCGGGAAGCAGTTTTATCTCTACGTCACCGAAACCCTCGACCTTGGGCGGGCCCGCCACGGCGCCACGCCCCTTGCAACCCATGCGCCTTGATCTCCTTCTCGTCCTAACGTTGGTGGCGGTGACCGGCTGCCAGTCGGCACCTCGGCCGGCCCAACTTCCGGTTACTCCGGCCGCGCCAATCGCCGCGCCCTCGCTCGAGCTGCAGGAAAAAACGCTCCGGCAGCAGCAGCACATCCAGGCGCTGATCGCGCAAAACGACGCGCTGCTGGCGCGCGTGCGTGAACTGGAAACACCGCCACCGGTGCCACCGCCTGTGCTGGTTCCGGCGGTGTTGCCGCCGGCAATGCTACAGCCGATCGCGGCAGTGCCGCCGACCGTTGACGCGGCGGCGCCCCCAACGCCGGCCGCGCCACCCGTGCCACCTGCGCCCATTCCGCTGTCGCCGCCGGTCGAAACGGCGATCCTGCCGAATGCCGACAGCGTGATCGATCTCACCGCGCTTCTCACGCAGGCGCGGGACGGCGACGACGTAAATCCGTTTGCGGTGCGCAGTCTGCCCGCCGATGCGATCCGCGAAGTCACCCTGCACGTGCAAGGAGTGATTGGCGGAGCCGCCCCGTGCGCGTTGATCAACCAACGCGCGGTCCAGGCCGAGCAAACCATCGAGTCCCTGACGCTCGTCGGCATCGAGCCCAACGCCGTTTTGGTCCGGCACGCCGGACATCTCCTCCGCCTGCCGGTCGCGGAAAAACCCGTCCGAATCCGGCTCCCGCTTTGAATCCCACCATGCCACTCTACGCCGCCACCGTCATCGGTCCGCAGGGCCGCCGCTTCGCCGTCACGGAGGAGGCGCGCGATCCCGCCTCCCTGCGCGAGGCGCTTCGCCAGCGGAATCTGTGGCCGCTGCACATTGCCGCGGCCCAACCGCCGGCCGGCCTCCGCCGCGCGAAACTCTCGTCCCGGGATTTCATTGCCCTACTGCATCAGTTGGAACTGCAACTCCGGGCCGGAGTGACGGCGGATGTCGCCCTCGGGCAACTCGCCGCCGACGCCCCGCAGGGCGACACGCGGCGAATGCTCGCGCACATTCACCGCGAAGTCGCGGCGGGGCGCCCGATCCACGAGGCGTGCCGTTTCTTCGAGCGGCAGTTTCCGGCGCACATTGCGGCGGTGATTGCGGCCGGTGAAGCCTCCGCGCAACTCCCCGTCGCATTGCACTCCCTCGCCGAGCACCTCGCCGGCGCGGCCGAGTTGCGTCGCACCGCGCGACGCGCGCTCATCTATCCCGCGGTCGTGCTGACCGCGACTTCCGGGCTGATCGTTTTCCTGCTCGGCGGAGTGGTGCCGCAGTTCGCCGCGATCTTTGCCACCCTCCGACTCGACCTGCCGCTGCTCACCCGCGTCCTGATCGCCGCGAGCGAGGCGCTGCATCACCGCTGGCCACTACTTGCGGGCGGGGCGCTCGCGGTCGGCGGACTCGCGTGGTTTTTGCGCGGTTCGCCGCGCTTCCGCTTTACCCGCGATGCGCTGCTCCTCCGCACGCCGGTGTGGGGTGAGGTGGTTCGTTGCGTCGCGACGGCGCGATTTGCGGCGCACGCGCGGCTTTTGGTGGAAGCGGGTATTCCGCTGCTCGACGCGCTCAAGCAAGGCGCCGATCTCACCGGCAACGCACTGCTCTCGCGACAGATTCACGCGGCGCGGGACGGCGTCGCCGTGGGCCGGCCGCTCCATGCGGCGCTGCCTGCGTCGCATGCGTTCCCCGCGTTCTTTATCGCGGCGCTGAAGTCCGGGGAAACCACGGGCCAGTTGGGTGCCGCGTTGCGTCACATCGAAACCTACGCGGCGGCGCAGGCGCGCGACCGGCTCGCGACCGCGCTGGCGTTCTTGGAGCCGACCATTCTCGCCACGCTCACCGCCGTCGTGGGCGTCATCGCGCTCTCCTTCTTCCTCCCGCTCTTCGCGCTCCTGGGCGGCGTCAACGCGCACTGAACCATGAGACCCTTTGCCCATCGGCCTCGGCGCAACTCCGGCGGATTCTCGCTCCTGGAAATTGTCCTCGTGCTCTTCGTGCTCGGCGCACTCGCCGCGGTGCTTACGCCTTCCGCCCGCGACATCATCGAGCGGAGCCGGCGCGAAAACGAAGCGCGGGTGCTCGACGACTTGGCCGTCACCGTCACCGCGTCGTTTGAAAACACCGATCTCACGAACCTGAATCTCGCTGCGCTGCCGGGCTCGATTGCCGCGACGGATTCGCCGACCGTGTTCTCGGCCTCGACCACGGCGCTCTATTCGACGACCGACAACGGAGCTTGGTTTGCCAAGGTCGCGCGGCTGCGCGGGCTCAGCCCGCAGGTCGGAATCGCGCCGGGCGCGCAACCGGAGCTGGCGCGCCTCGTGTCCAACGGAAACGGGAATTCGCGGCTGATGTTCGCGGGGCCGGACGAGGCCGGTCGCCAGCGGTTCCTCCTGATCAGTCTCGCGGCCCGGAGCGATCAACTCGCGCTTCCCTCGTATGAGGCGAGTGCGGCTTGGTTTGATGCGATTTGGAACAACGATTGGGAAAGCCGCACCGCCACGCTTCCAGCCTTCTGGCAAAGCCGATTGAGCGCGGCGCAAATCGCCGAGTGGCACGAAGGCTCGGGCGGGCTCACGCAGGTTCACCGCCTGATCGTCCGCCGCATCGTCCTCCCTAAATTCCGGGTCACGGTAAACAGTAATCATCCGACCGAACAGGCGTTCGTGTCGTTCAACAACACGCCGAACGCCTTCACCGCGCCGGCCAATTCCGGAGCCGCGAGCACGCCCGAAATTCTCGGCGGCCGGCTCATCACCATCAACCGCGGCACGGCGTGGCCGGGCGTGGAGGCTTTGCGCTTCCGCCTCCGCGAAAACGCCACCGTCACCGTCCAATGAAAATTTTCTCCTTCTATCTCTTGCTTGCCACGGCGCTCGTTTGCTCCGCCCTCGATCTGCCTCCGCCGGCCGTCAATACCGTCGCGTTTAACTCGACCGTCGCAGTCTGGTCCGGCCACACCACAGTTCGCGAGCGCGTTGACGCAGGTGTCAACGAGCGCATCGAGCTATGGAACCGAACCTGGACCGTCAGTCCTTCGGGCCAAACTTATAGCAATACCGACCATTGGGGTTTCAATGCGCCGGATGGATACGCCTTTACTACCATCACCCTCAATGAGACCGGCCGTTGGTTTTATTGGGCCTCGGACGGCGGCTCGATCGACAACTTCGTTTATGGTGACGGTCCCTACGATTGGTATATTGGGCCGCACAACCCGCCCAACGGGGCGGGCTACGGCGGCTGGGGTCGTCGCGTTACCGCCTACCTCGACGTTCAGCCGCCGACGGCGAATTACTCGCTGACTACGAGCGTAAGCGGGAGCGGCTCGGTGAGCGGCGGGGGCAGCTACAGCTCGGGCGCGACCGCCACGGTCACCGCCACCCCCGGCAGCGGGTTTACGTTCAGCGGTTGGCAGGGCGCGCTGTCAGGAACGGCCAATCCGGCGTCGCTCACCATGGACGGCGACAAGAGCATCACGGCCGTTTTCACCGCGGTGAACGCGGCACCAACGATCACGTGGAATCTCTCACCCGCGAGCGCAGCAAGCGGACAAAGCTACACGGTTCGGGCGCATGGGCACGACGCGGATGGCAACCTCACGCAGGTCAATGTGTGGAAGGACGGTGCGCCCTTCGCTTTCGTTGGCGGAGGCAACGGCACCGACAACGACGCGGGCAATCCGACGTCGGATACTGGTCCCGCTACAATCACGTTCACGGCCAATGCGGTCGACGGCAGCGGCGCGACCTCCGCGACAATTTCTCATACCGTCACAATTGCAGCCGCCAACCGTGCGCCGACCATCGCGTGGAATACCACGCCCGGCACGGTCGCCAGCACGCAGAGCTTCACGGTCTCGGCGCACGGCAACGATGCCGACGGCAATCTCACGCAGGTCAACGTGTGGAAAAATGGCGTGGGTTTCGCTTTCGGGGGCGGCGGTAACGGCACGGACAACGATTCGGGCAACACGACTTCCGCTACCGGGCCGACGACGATCACGTTTTCGGCGAACGCCGTCGATTCCAACGGAGCGACTTCCGCGACCATCACTCAGACGGTGACCGTCTCCGCCGCCAACTCGGCACCCACTATCGCATGGAACACCACACCGGGCTCCGTCACGAGCGGGCAGATCTATACCGTATCGGCGCACGGCCACGACGCCGACGGCAACCTCGCCCAAGTTAACGTCTGGAAAGCGGGCGTGGGATTTGCGTTCACCGGTGGCGGCAACGGCACCGACAACGATTCGGGTAGCACGACGTCTGACACCGGACCGACGACGATCACATTTTCCGCGAACGCGGTCGATTCCAACGGCGCGACCTCCGCGACCATCACCCAGACGGTAACCGTTTCGGCCGCCAACGCGGCACCCACCATCGCGTGGAATACCACGCCGGGCACCGTCGCCAGCGGACAAAATTACACCGTCTCCGCGCATGGCCACGACGCCGATGGCAATCTCACCCAAGTCAATGTGTGGAAGTCAGGCGTAGGGTTCGCATTCTCCGGTGGCGGTAATGGCACCGACAACGACTCGGCCAACACCACTTCGGATACCGGACCGGCGACGATCACGTTTTCCGCGAACGCGGTCGATTCCAACGGCACGACTTCCGCGACCATCACCCAGACGGTGACCGTCTCGGCCGCCAACGCGGCACCCACCATCGCATGGAACACCACACCGGGGACGGTCGCGAGCGGGCAGAGCTACACCGTGTCGGCGCACGGTCACGACGCCGATGGCAACCTCACCCAAGTCAACGTCTGGAAATCGGGCGTCGGATTTGCGTTCGCCGGTGGCGGCAACGGCACCGACAACGATTCGGGCAACGCGACCTCAGACACCGGTCCGGCCACAATCACGTTCACTGCAAATGCGGTCGATTCCAATGGCGCTGCGTCGGCGACGATCAGCCAAACCGTCACCGTCGCGGCTCCATCCAGCGTTTCCGCTTCCATTGCGGCGAGTCCGACGAGCGCAGAGGCGCCCGGTTCGAGCACCATCACCTGGACGAGTGCCAATGCCACCTCGATCTCCGTCAGCGGCCCCGGCGTCAACAGCACCGCGACCAGTGGCAGCCAGGCAGTGAGCGGCCTGGCGGTCGGCACCCACACCTTCACGATCACCGCTCAGGGCAATGGCGGTCCCGTGACCCAGTCTGCCAGCGTTACGGTCACGGCTGCGCCCGTGGTAAGCGCGTCGATTAGCGCGTCGCCGACTTCGGTCACGGCTCCCGGTTCGTCGACCATCACCTGGTCGAGCGGCAACGCCACGTCGGTGGCCGTGAGCGGCCCCGGCCTGAACAGCTCCGCGGCCAGCAGCACGCAGACGGTGAACGGCCTCGCGGTCGGCACTCACACCTTCACGATCATCGCCCAAGGCAACGGTGGACCCGTGACGCAATCCGCCACCGTAACAGTGACCACGGCAGCCTCCGTCAACGCGTCGATCAGCGCGTCGCCCACGTCGACCTCAGCACCCGGTTCGAGCACGATTTCGTGGACGAGCGCCAACGCGACCGCTGTGTCTGTTTCGGGCAGTGGCGTCAGCAGCACCGCCACGAGCGGGACCCAAACGGTCACCGGCCTCGCGGCCGGTTCCTACGACTATACCATCACCGCGCAGGGGCCGAACGGTCCTGCAACCCAGACCGTCACCGTCGCGGTCGCGTCGTCGGCCACGGTTGCCGGCTCGATATCCGTTAGCCCAACTACGGGCACGTCACCCGCTTCGACCACGGTCGCGTGGACGACGGCCAATGCGACCTCGGTCGCTGTATCCGGCCCAAGTCTCACCAGCTCGACCGCCACCGGCAGTCAAACCGTCAGCGCCCTCGCGGCGGGCACCCACACCTTCACGCTGACAGCTCAAGGTCCAGGCGGGCCGATTTCGCGCACGGCGACGTTCACAGTCAGTGCACCTTTGCCGACAGTCTCCGGCTCGATCAGTGCCTCGCCCACGACGGTGACCGCGCCTGGCGCGACGACGCTCACGTGGAGCACCGCAGATGCCACCTCCATCTTCGTAAGCGGTCCCGGCGTGGCGAGCACCGCGGCGAGCGGCACTCAGGCCGTGACGGGCCTCGCCGCCGGCACGCACACCTTCACCCTCACCGCCCAGGGCAACGGCGGGCCGATCACGCGGACGGTGTCCGTGACGGTCAACCCGGGCAGCGGCGTGACCGCGGCGATCAGCGTCTCGCCGAGCACGATGAGTGTCGGCGGGACGGCGACGCTCACCTGGTCCAGCTCGAACGCGACCTCCGTCCGCGTCACCGGTTTCGGCATCAGCGGCAGTGGATTTCAAAACAGCCCAAACCTCACGATCAACATCGGCGGTCTGCCTCCGGGTCAGTCCACCTGGACGCTCGTCGCCGAGGGCACCGGCGGACCGATCATGCGCACGGCGACGATTACCGTCAGCAGCGTCGACGGCCTCGCCGGATCGCTGACGGTTTCGCCAACCGTCATTTATTCGAACCAGAGCGCGACGCTCGCGTGGACTTCGAGCGGCGCGAACTTCCGTTGGATTCACGGCCAACTGCCGAGCTACAACGGCGTTTCGATTTATCCCGCGCCCGCCAGTGGCTCCACCACCGTCTCCGGGCTCTCCCCTGGCGAATACAGTTTCATTTTCGAGTATGGTCCGGGTGCCTTCAGCTCCACGCGCGGAGCGTATGCCTACCTGACCGTGCTCGGGGTGAATCGCACCATCACCGCGTCGGTCTCGCCGGCTGGCACGGGTGCCGTCGTCGGCGCTGGCATCTATCGCGAAGGAGCGTCGGTTACTCTCACGGCGACGGCCGATGCGACACACGTTTTCACTGGTTGGTCGGCCGATCTCAGCAGCACGAGTAATCCGCTCACGTTCACCGTCGGCGCGCAAAACTACGCGCTCGTCGCCAACTTCGCGCTGCGCACGTATTCGGTCGCGGCCTCCGTGGCGCCTGCAGGTGCGGGCAGTGTCATCGGCTCGGGTAGCTTTGGTGCTGGAGCGACGGCCACACTCAACGCGATTCCCGATGCGTCGCACGCCTTCTCCGGCTGGACGGGCGATCTCGTCAGTTCGGTCAACCCATTTTCGTTCGTCGTCAACGGCCCCGTCAGCCTCACGGCGAATTTCATCACCACGAGTTTCGCGCTCACGACCGCCGCCACGGCCGGTGGCAGCGTGACCCCCGGCGGCACCTATCCCGCCGGCAGCATCGTCACCGTCAGCGCGACCCCCGACGCGACGTATCGCTTCATCGACTGGAACGGCGATGCCAGTGGCACCGCGAGCACGATCGCCGTCACGATGGATCGTGCGAAATTCGTGCAGGCGAATTTCACGGCGAAGGCGTCGCAGACGATCGCGTTCAATTCACCCGGCGACCACGCGCTTTCTTCGCCGCCGTTCAACCTCGTTGCGAGCGCGACTTCGGGCCTGCCCGTAAGTTTTTCGCTCCTCGGCGGCCCGGCGATACTTACCGGGAATTCCGTGCAACTCACCGGCGCGGGTCCCGTGACCGTGCAGGCCAATCAGCCGGGTGACGCGCTCTTCCTCCCGGCTCCGCCGGTCATCCAGAGCTTCAACGTGATTTCCGCCGCTACGCTCAAATACCGCGGCGAGGCCCGCACGATTCTGCGCGACGAGTCCACCGCCGCGCCGCCGCCCTACGTGCTCGAAAAACCCTGATCGAATCTCTTCATCACTATGAAAACACTGCTTTGCCTCGCCTTCTCTCTTGCGGTCGCGTTTGCCGCCGAACCGTCGCCGCTCGATCAAACCGTCGGCCCGCTGCATTTCGAGAAAGCGCCGCTGCCCGCTGCGCTCCGCACCCTCGGCCGCGCGACGAAAACCGCGATCCACGCCGAACCGGAAATCGTCACTGAAATCACCGCCGATTTTTCCGGTGGCCCGTTACGCGCCGCGCTCGCCGCGCTCGTGGAACCGGCGGGGCTGTATTTCGAGGAGTCGCCGACCGGCATTATGGTGCGCGTGCGCAAAACGGTGCTCTACGCAATCGACTACCCGCAGCTCACGCGCAGCGGTTCCGGCAGTGCTTCGATCACACTCGGCGGAGCGACCGGCGGCAACGGCGGGTCCGGCGGATTTGGAAACAACAATGTGGGCGGTGCGAATTCGCTCGCGCATTCGTCGTCGCTCGCGAACGGCAGTGCCGGTTCCGACGCGACGCAGGTTTCGATTTCGCAGGAAAATCAGAACACGTTTTGGGCGAATCTCGAAACCGAGCTGCGCGCGATGTTGAAGGAGGGCGACAGTCTCGTGTTCAATCGCTTTAGTGGCGTCGCGCAGATTGCCGCCCCGGTCCGGCGGCACGAAGCGATTCGCGCCTTCATCGGACTGGTGAACCGGCGCATCACGCAGCAGGTTGAGATCGAGGCACGGCTCGTCGAAGTCACGTTGCGCGACGAACAGAAGCTCGGCGTCGATTGGGACGTCGCGAGCACAATGCTCGACGGCGTGCGCGTGCAGGCCCGCGCGCCGGTCGAGGTGGCCGGCGTCGGCGGTTCGGTGCTCGGCGCGAATACCTTCGCCGCGACCCTCGGCTTCGGCCGCGCCTCCGCCGTGATCCAGGCGCTCAAGCAGCAGGGAGAAGTGAAGACGGTCGCCCAGCCGCGCCTCCGCGCGCTGAACAACCAGACCGCGTTCATCAAAGTCGGCGAGGACCGCCCGTTCTTCCGCCTGCAACAAACTACGACGCTGCAACAGCCCGGCGCGACGACGGCTTTCAACCAGACCCAGGAGAACTTTACCGTCTCGACCATCACCATCGGCACGATCCTCGCCGTCACGCCGCAGATCGACGGCGACGGCGTCATCACGCTCGACGTGCTACCCGCCATCACGCGGTTGCAGGCCATCGTCACCAGCCCGGACGGACGCCAGACCGCGCCCGTCACCGAAGTGAAACAGGCGTCCACCATCGTGCGGCTCCGCGACGGCGAGACGGCCATCATCGGCGGCCTGATTTCCGAGGAAAGCGGTGAGAGCGTCCGGCGGATTCCGGTGCTGGGCAGCGTGCCGGTTCTCGGCGCCGCATTCAGCAGCAAGGCGACGCTGCGCGCCCGCAAGGAATTGGTCATCTTTCTCACGCCCCGGATCGTCCGCTGACCATGATGGATTTCCTCCAAAATTTCCGGGAAAGGACGAAGCCGGTGGTGCTCCGGCCCGAGGCCGATGCGAGCCGAACGTTTGACGATGTGCTGCGCGCGGCCGTCGCCGAAGGTGCGAGCGACGTGCACTGTGAGCCGAAGGAAACTGGCCTGCTGTTGCGCTTCCGCATCGACGGCGAAATGCGCGAGCACCGGTTGCTCCCGGTTGCGGAACGCGACGCTCTCATCGCGCGCGGGAAAATCTTTGGCGGGATGGACATCACCGAAAGGCGATTGCCGCAGGATGGCCGCGCCACGCTGCATGAAAACGGCCGGCGGTGGAATCTCCGCCTGAGCACCCTGCCCACCGTGTATGGCGAGTGTCTGGTCGTGCGCATCCTCGACCAGACCATGCCGGCGCAGTCGTTCGAGGAACTCGGGCTGGCCTCGCCGCAGGCCGCTGCGCTCCATCGCGCGCTCACTGGCCCGGCCGGACTGATCTTTCTCACCGGGCCGACGGGCTCCGGCAAGACGACGACGCTGCACTCCGCGCTCCACGCGCTCGACCATCGCGGACGGGCGATCCACACGCTGGAAGATCCCGTCGAATATGAATTCGCCGGGATTCGGCAGACGGAGATTCGGGAAAAGATCGGACTGACCTTCGCGAGCGCTCTCCGCGCCCTGTTGCGGCAGAACCCCGACATTTTGCTCGTGGGCGAGACGCGCGATGCCGAGACCGCGCAACTTGCGGTGCGCGCGGCGCTCACCGGGCATCTGGTGCTTTCGACGCTGCACACCAATGACGCCCTCGCGGCGATTCCACGGCTGCGCGATCTCGGCGTGGAGAGTTTCTTATTGGCGTCCGCCCTCCGCCTCGTCGCGGCGCAGCGACTGGTCCGGCGCTTATGCGATACGTGCAAGGCACCGCATCCCGAAAGCGCGCGGCTCGCGGAGCAACACGCGATTCCGGCGGCCACTTTCTTCCGCGCCACCGGCTGCCCGGCGTGTCGCGAGCGCGGCTATCGCGGACGGCTCGCCATCCATGAAGTCGTCCCGGCCGAAAAGTTTCTGCCGCTAATCGCCGCCCATGCACCGCTCGCCGATCTCGCCGCGCTGCGCGACCGGGAACGGCACCCGACGCTCTGGCACCGCGGTCTCCTCGCAGCAGCGCGGGGGCTTACGACCATCGAGGAAGTCGCCCGCGTCCTCTGATTTTTGTTCAGGAATTGTTCAGGAAAACCAACTCAGAAAACCATGAAGAATAACCAAAAGAAATCCGTCCGCTCGCAGGGCTACTCCCTGCTCGAACTCGTTCTGGTCCTCGCCGTCGTTTCCGTCCTCGTCGGGCTCCTCCTGCCGAAAGGTTTCGACGCCCTCCGCAACGCGCGCATCCAGCAGGTCCAAAAAACCGTCGATACGCTCAAGACCGCGCTGACCGACTATCTCTCGATGGCCGGCGGCAACGGCAGCCTGCCCCGCACGGAGGGCACGGGTATTCCGACGTCCGGCGCATCGCTCACCGGCGCGACCGATCCCGCCAAGGGGAACGCGGCGAGGCTCGACACCGTGCTCCTCGCCACCGGGAAAATCGAGCGACCGCTCTCGCTGCGCATGGGCACGCAGTCGTTCACGTCCACGGGCACCGGCAATGATGTCACGTGGAGCCAAGCTTCGCTCGGATTCGTGATGACGCCTGACGCCGCGCCCCAGCGCAACTGGTCAACGGTCACGCGCGCCGAAGCGCGCACCGCCAATCCCGCGCTGGCGCCCTCGGCCGCCCTTGGCGCGAACTTCCGGCTCGATGGCACGACCAACATCAATGCGAACTACGTCGTCGCATATCTGGTTATCCCCGCGTGCCCCGCGAAGGACGCGTATGAACTGGCGCTCGCCATGAACGGAGCGCAACTCGCGCCGGTGGAAGGCGCCGCGTCCGACACCGGTGTCGTCGCCTATGCCGCCCCCGTCAACGGAGTCACCGATGTCTATGTTTACCTCACCTCGATCTAAGCGGCTCACCGCGTTGCTCTGGGGCGACCGCTGGTGGATCGAGGGACGGCCCGAACCGGTGCCGTTCGGCGATCTGCACCGCGCCGCCGGGGTGCTCCTCGCGCAATTCGAGGGCGACGAAAAGCCCGCCCAGCTCCGGCTGATTTTTCAGCCGGCTTCGCTGGCCGCGGTCAGCGTCGCCTGCCCGAAAACCAACCGCGAAACGCTGCGGCAGGCGTTGAGCGAGCAGTTTCCGACGCTTGACGACGTGCGCCTCGCGTGGGGCCACGAACCGATTTTCGGCGTCAACGCGCCCTTCGCCACCGTGCTCTATCACGAAACACAGGCGGGGCTTTTTCTCCCGCTGGTGGGCGACTTGGATATGGGCGGAATCGCCGTTGAGTCGGCTTGGCCGCTCGCGACGGCGCTCAACTTCGTGCCGGAAGACTGGCCGGACAGCGGCGCGATGATCGTCGTCGCAGCGGCGGAAAATCAGACGCTGGTTTATCGCCACACGGCCGACGGGCGGCGCGAAGTCGAAGCGGCCACGGGCGCCGATGCATCCGCTTGCGCCTTGCGCGGGCTCCGCGCGGCGCTCGCGCGGACCGACACCGCCGTCTATCTGGTCGGTTGCGAAACGGCGGGTGAGCGGCTGGCCGCGCAACTGCCGACGCCCGATGTGCCGCGCGTGCGGCTCGTCCCTTGGAGCCGGCTGGCCGGCGCGATCGCTCCACTCGCGGTGACGCACCCGGCGCAATTGCTGCCGACCGAGTCGCGTTGGAGCGCGCGCCGCGCCCTGCGGGTCGCAGCCGGACTCGCGGCGACGGCGGCCATCGGCCTGTTGGCCGACACTGCCCGGGTTGGGTGGGAGCAACGGGCTGCGGTCGCGGCGGATCTTCGAAATGCTTCGACGTTGCGCGGGGAACTCGCCGCGCGGCGTGACGATGCCAGGGAACTCGCGGCGCTCCGCACCGCGGTCGAAGCGGGCGAGCCGGCGAGTGCCGTCTTCGCACCGTGGTTGCGCGCGATGGCCGCCAAGCTGCCGCGCGAAGTGGCGCTGACACGAGTGACGGCCACGCGCACCAGCGTGGCCGTCTCCGGCGGACTCACCGGAACCTTGACCGAAGGCGCGTGGCGCGACTGGACGGCGGCCGTGACGGTCGCCGGAACCACGTGGCGGTTCCCCGAACGACCGCCGCTACCCACAGGGGCCTTTCACCTAACCGCGACCGCCCGGAGATGAAAACTTCCTCCCTGAAAATTACCGGGCAAGCGTGGCTGATCGCGGTGGCCGCTTTCCTCCTCTTCGCCGGCGCACTCGTCGTGCGTTGGCGACAGGGGCGGAGTTCAGCCGCGGTGCGGTCGCAGGCTCCGGCGCTGCGCGCCGAACTGGCCGCGCTGTCCGGGTCTGATGGCGCGGAACTGCTGCGCTGGCGCGGCCGGCAGGCGGAACTGCTGGCGCAACGCTGGACAGAGCCGGCCAGGACCGCTTTGGAACTCCGGCTCGGCGCGCGCTGGCGCTGGCTTCCCGTCGGGGGCGACCCGGGCACCCACTCGTATGTGCTGCACGCCGCCGCGCCCGAAGCGCTGCCGTGGTCGGCCGTCGTTTCCGCCGTCGCCAGCCTCGAATCGACGCCGGGCGCCGTGGTGGAGGGCATCACTATAGCCACCTCGGGCACGCGCACCGTGCGCCAGTTCTCCATCGTGGAAATCCACGTGCGCTTCCAATGGGCGGAAGCCGGCACGGGGCACACCTTCCCGCCGGAATCCGTCCGGCGGGACCGTGTGCTCCCCGGGCCGGATTTGCCGGGACGCGGCGCGGGACGCCGGGCCCGAGCCGCTCCACTCCGCCGCACGTCCGCCTCCGCCCAGCCTCCGGCTCCCGCGCGGCCTCCGCTGCGCTCTCGTCCCGACCACCCGCGCCGCTCCCGGTCGCGTTAAATTTTGTCCCAACCTCAACCACCATGATCACGCTCACATTGCAGATTCCCGAAGAAACTGCGGCCGTTTTTTACGATGCCGCCGAAGAGATCAACCGCGACCTCGGCGACCCCCAGCCGAAAATCGACGCCAAGACCCTCATGGCGTTTGCCCTCGCCCGACACGATCCGCGCGAACTCAGCGCGCAGTTCGATTTGGCCCTGCGCATCGTCACGGGCCAGGCGGAGGAACCGCTGAATCCCGTTCTGAAATAGATTTTGGCGGAGATTTCTTCCGCCCGGTGTTCACGCCGGCCCGCACCGTTTTTCGGGCCGCATCCGTCCGCTAATCCACCATCATCATGCCCAGTCTGAAACCCAGAAAACCGCAGCCCCCGGCCGCGGAACCATCCGCGCCCTCCGAGGGTCGCGTCGAAGAACAGTCCATGTCCGCCGGCCAGGAGTCGGCCGGCCAAAACGGCACCGCAGCCGGCGCCGAGCCCGAAACCCACGTCGAGGAGGAGATGCAGTTCCGCACGAATCCCGAGGTCGAGAAAAAGATCGCCGACTACAAGGAGGCGCACCCGCGCGAGGTGGAGTATTTCACGAAGCTCGTGAACCAGCATCCGGAGCGCGCGGTCAACTACCACCTCCTGCAAAAGCAGCGGCAGCACGAGATCGATACGAAGGCCGCGATGCGCCAGATGCCGCAGGCCCAGGCGATCTACGACAAGATGACCCCGGAGTCCCGCGAGCGGGTGGCGGAGCGATTGGCGGAGGTTAACAAATACAACCACACGAAACGCTTCGTCGCCGCGGTGTTCGGCGAATTGAACCGGAAGTCGATGGCGGAAAACCGCCGGATGATGACCGCGCCGATCACCAAGGTCGACCTCGCCGGGGCGAAAGCAGGCGCGGGCGCACCTGCGCCGGGCGCGGAACCTCCGGCTCCGCGTGCGGCCTCCTCCGGGATGTCGGTGGGCTAGCCCGTGTCCGTCCATCCCACGATTCGGAAGGCCGTGCTGGATCACTTGGACAAGGGGGCCTTTGAGCTGCGTGTGGCGACGAACTTTGATGCCATCAAAGCGACGCCCGCATACGACAGCTTGAAGGCCGCCTTGGCTCAAGTGGAGCTTGCCCGTGCCTGGGTGCGCGAGAGCCTTGGCGTGGAGGTGTGACCGCCCAAGTCCGCCTTGCCGCCGATGGGCGAAGGCCTGCCGCTCACGCGTAAGGAACGGATGGGGTATCGCTGGCCGTGACGCGTCGGAGGGGATTTCGACATTGAAAGCAAGGGGCCCATGGCGCAGAAGAAATCCAGTGACCCACGGCAGCTCGATCTGTTCGGTCTGACCCTCGATGACCACGCTCCTCGGATACGCCCATCTGGCGAAAGCCCATTGGCAGGAACACTGCCCGCGGATGTATCGCGAACTGGAGGCGACGGGCCAATTGGAGGCGGCACTGGCGGAGGCGGAGGAGCAAACGCTGGCGGAAATGGACACGCTGCAACGGGAATTCCGACAGCAGGGCCTGACGCCGGCGTCGGCCCACCAGCAGGCGTGGGAACTGGTCCGGGAGAAGTATCTGCTGCTGCCGCCGGAAGCGACGGAGTAGTCGCCGCCCGAAATCAAAATAACTACCGGCTCTCGGATGCGGATGAGCTGGGCAAAGGCGGGCCGAAGCAGAAATTCCGGCAGAATGTGGCTGCAATTGTCGCGCTGAGAAAAATCGAAGCGGAGGGTCGCAGTGCGACCGATGACGAGAAGGCGATCCTGGCGAAATATACCGGCTGGGGTGGTTTGCCGCAGGTGTTCGCCACGCCGAAGGAGGCTCCGAAGTGGCAGGCCGAGCAGGCCGAGTTGAAGGAGCTGTTGTCGCACGACGACTACACCTCAGCGCAGGCGACGGTCCTCAATGCACACTTTACGGCGCCCGTTGTGGTGAGCGCCATGTATGCGGCCGTCTCGCGCCTCGGGTTCACCCACGGTCGGGTGCTCGAACCGGCGTGTGGGCTCGGACATTTTTTCGGGCTGATGCCGAAGGACATGGCCGCGAAATCCGAACTCACGGGCATCGAGGTCGACGGCGTGACCGCGCGCTTGGCGCAGGCGCTCTACCCGGATGCGGACATTCGGATCAAGCCGTTCGAGAAGGCGGTGCTCGCGACAAATTCGTTCGATATCGCGATTTCCAACGTGCCCTTCGGCGACTACGCGCCGTTCGATTCACGCCTCAATCCCAGAAAGTTTTTGATTCACGATTACTTTCTCGTGGCGGCGGCCGAGGTGGTCCGGCCCGGCGGGCTGATCGCGTTCATCACGTCGCGCGGCACGCTCGACAAACAGTATCCGATTCTACGCGAGGCCGTGGCGCAGAAATGCGAATTCGTCGGCGCGATTCGGCTGCCGCACACCGCGTTTAAGCAGATCGCCAACACGGAGGTCACGACCGATATTTTGTTTCTGCGCAAGCGGGCGCCGGGCGAGCGCAAAGCCGGCGTCGCGTGGCGGGAGAGCAAGCCGTTCGGAGAAAAGGAGATTTTCTTGAATGAGTATTTTCACGGAAAACCCGAGATGATGCTCGGCCGGCTGGAACGCGTGGAGCATGGCATGTATGGCCGCGACGAGGTGCGGCTGGCCGATGACGGACGCGACCTCGCGGCGGCCCTGGCGACCGCCGTCACGACGCTGCCGATGGGGGTCTATCAGCCGTTGTCCGAGAGTGCGCAGCGGGCGATGCGGCAGTCGATTCCCGCGCCGCCGGGCGTGAAACCGAACGCGTATGTCCTCACGGCAGAGGGTGGCGGCACGATTGCGCGGCGCGAAGGCGATGAACTACGGCTCCTCGCGGAATTGCCGGTGTCGCTGGCACAACGTCTGCGCCGGTTGATCCAAGTCCGTGACGCGGCGCGGGAATGTCTTCGCACACAGGTTGAAGAACGCAGTGACGTCGAGATCGAGGGTGCGCGGTTTCGGCTCAACCAGGACTACGATTATTTCGCGGGGAAGTTCGGTCCCGTGTCCAGTCCGGCCAACGTGCGGGCGTTCGCGGGTGACCCGGACGCACCGCTGCTCCTGTCGCTGGAAATCTACGACGAGGACCGGGACACGGCGGCAAAGACGGCAATCTTTCGCGAGCGCACGATCCAGCGACGGCAGCCGGTCCAACACGCGAGCGGCGCGAAAGAGGCACTGGTCGTCACGCTGAGCGAGCGGGGCCGGGTCGATCTCGACCATATCGCCAAACTGCTTGGCCGTCCGGCGGAGCAATTCCTGCCGGAGTTGGCGGGCGTGCTGTTTCAGAATCCGGCAACGCAGGCGTGGGAGACGGACGACGAATACCTGTCCGGCAACGTGCGCGAGAAGCTCACACTCGCCGAAACCGCGGCAAAAGCAGACCCGCGCTACACGATCAACGCGGAGGCGTTGGGCGCAGTGCAGCCGATTGACTTGAAGGCTTCGGAAATCGACGCGCGGCTCGGGAGCGTCTGGATTCCGGCCGAGGATGTCGCGGATTTCGCGCGCGAGATCCTGCGGGCGCCTGCCGCCGGCGATGCGCAGGTGAGCCACGCGGCCGAGCTCGCGCTCTGGACGGTCGAGGTGAGTCACGAGGTGAAAACCAGCGTCGCCAATCGCAACGAATGGGGAACGGAGCGGGTGCCCGCGCATGAGTTGATCGAGCAGGCGCTTAATCTGCGCACGCCGACCGTCTTCGACTACGATGACAAGGGCGCCGCCCGCATCAACGCGACCGCCACCGAGGGGGCGCGAGAAAAGCAGCAAAAATTGCGCGACCGTTTCACGGAATGGCTTTGGCAGAGCGACGGCCGGAGGGAGCGGCTGGTCGCATTCTACAACCGCGAATTCAACAACGTGCGGCTGCGCGCGTTCAACGGCGACCATTTGCAGCTTCCGGGTGCGAGCCCGGCGATCGTGCTACGCTCGCACCAAAAGGCAGGCGTATGGCGCATCCTGCAAACGCCCAATACGCTTCTGGCCCATACGGTCGGTGGCGGGAAAACGTTCGCGATGGCCGCCGCCGCGATGGAGTTGAAACGGCTGGGACTGGCGCGGAAACCGATGTTCGTCGTCCCGAATCATATGTTGGGGCAGTTCTCGTCGGAGTTGTTGCTCCTTTACCCCGGCGCGAGCGTGCTCGCCGCGGGGAAGGACGATTTTGCGAGCGCGGGCCGGCGCGAGTTGATAAGCCGGATCGCCACCAACAATTGGGATGCGGTGATTGTGACTCATTCCGGTTTTGAGCGGCTGCCCATTTCCACGGCGGCTAAGAAAGAGTTTTTCCAGACGCAACTCGAGGAGTTGGAATCGTGCATCCGCGAGGTGAAGGGCAGCGGCGGCAGCCGGATCGTGAAGGAAATCGAGCGGGCGAAGAAACGGCTCGAATTCAAATTGGAATCGCTCGCGGCCGAACACCGGAAGGACAACACGCTCACGTTCGAGGAACTCGGCGTTGACCGGTTGTTCGTGGACGAGGCGCAGGCGTTCAAAAATCTCTTCTACACGACAAAAATGACGCGGGTGGCCGGCTTGCCGCAAACCGCGTCTGAGCGGGCTTTCGATATGCTCCTCAAAGTGCGGCACGTGCAGAGCGTCAACGGCGGCGGCGGAGTCACCTTCGCGACCGGCACGCCGATCACGAACACGATGGCGGAGATGTTCACGATGCAGCGGTATCTTCAGCCGGAGGTGCTGCAAAAGCTAAGGCTGAAGCATTTCGATGCCTGGGCGGCGACGTTTGGCGAGACGGTCACCGCGATGGAGCTGGCGCCCGACGGCGCCGGGTATCGGTTGAACACGCGCTTCGCGCGGTTCGTCAACGTGCCGGAGTTGATGCATCTGTTCCGTCAGATGGCCGACGTGCAAACGGCTGCGATGTTGAAACTGCCGGTGCCGGCACTCGACGGCGGCAAAGCGCGGGTCGTGCAGGCACCGTGCTCGCCGGAGTTGAAGGAAATCGTTGCGGCGCTCGCGAAGCGCGCGGAAAAACTGAAGACTGACCACGTGCCGCCGTGGGAAGACAACATGCTCAAAATCACCGGCGAGGGGCGAAAGGCGGCTTTGGACTTGCGGTTGGTGCGCCCCGGTGCGCCCGACCATGCGGACAGCAAGGTGAACACGGCCGTGCGCGAAATCTTCTCCGTCTGGCAGGAGACGCGGGCGAAGAAACTTTCGCAGATGGTGTTTTGCGACCTGTCCACGCCGAAGGTCGAGGGACAGGGATTTTCGGTCTATCAGGACGTGAAGGCGAAGCTCGTGCGGCTTGGCGTCCCGGCGGAGGAGATCGCTTTCATCCAGGACTACGACAGCGACGCGTCGAAGCTGGCGTTGTTTCGGGACGTGCGGTCGGGAAAAGTGCGCGTGCTTATGGGCTCCACGCAGAAGATGGGCGCGGGGACGAATGCGCAGACGCTGCTCGTCGCCGAGCATCATTTGGATGCGCCGTGGCGACCGGCCGACATCGAGCAGCGCGAGGGACGGATTTTGCGACAGGGGAACACGAATCCGGTCGTGAAGATCCTGCGCTATGTGACGGAGGGCAGTTTCGACGCCTACATGTGGCAGACGTTGGAGACCAAGGCGAAGTTCATCAGCCAGATCATGACGGGGGAATCCACCGCGCGCCGGATCGAGGATTTGGATACACCGGCGCTGACGTATGCGGAGGTGAAGGCGATTGCGTCCGGCAATCCGCTTGTGATCGAGAAAGCCAAGGTCGATGCGGAGGTCATGCGCTTGTCGCGACTGCGGGCCGAGCACAACGAGGCGCAATATACGGCGCGAGCGCGGGTGCGCATGGCGGAACAGGATGCGGCGCGGTTTGAACGCTGGACCGGAGAAATCAATAAAGACCTGGCGGCGCGGCAGGACACGCACGGCGAAAAGTTCCGGATGGTGGTCAACGGCGAGGCGTTCACCGACCGGCCCAAGGCAGGAGCGGCGCTGATCTACGCGGTGGAAGATCACAAGCGGGACCACTTGCTGGGCCGACCGTCGTCGGCGGTGCTCGGCGAGTTGGCGGGATTCAAGGTCGAGTTTCGTTCGACCAATCCCGAAAAGATCACTCTTCGGGGCGCGATGGAATATGCGGCGAATGTCACGCCCTCGCCGGTCGGCATTGTGGCGTCGCTGGAACATGCGGCGCGCTCCATCGAGGAGGATTTGGCGCGGTGCAGGCAGGGTTTGGAACGGGCGAAGAAGGAACAGGTGGAGTTCGGCGCTCTCACGGAAAAAGTGTTCGACCACGAGGAGCGTTATCGCGAGTTGGCGGTGCGGCAGTCGGAGCTGGTGAAGGCGCTCGACATCACCAAAAATCAGGCGTCCGAACGGTTGGCCACCGAATCGCAGGAAACGGAAACGTCGGATAAGGAGGAGCCGGCGGAGCATGAGGCGCCGGAAGAGCAACCGATGCCGGCGAAGCGACCGCGGGAGGAGGCGGCGCAGACTCCGCGAAAGGCTGAGTTCGCCGTCGAGAAGGAGAAGGTGGCTGCACCCAAGACCAAGCCGCCGGAACTAAAGACACCCGCAGAAATGCTCGGACCCAACGGGCATCGGGTCGATGCGAGTGCCGCCAACTGGGACGGAGAAGGATTCTTCCGCGTGAAGATGAAAGGGAAGCCGACGAGCAAACAGGTCGTGAGAGAGTGGAAGGACTATCACAGCATCCCGCAGAAGGCGCGGGATGAATTTGCCTTTGGCCTGAGCAACGACGGTGTGCCGCTGGTTTTTCATCGCCTGCGCACGATTGACGGTGCGTTGCGGTTCAACTGGTCGCCGGTGGGCGAACATGGCGGAGGCGGGATGGGATTGTCGGCGAGCCACCGCGGCAAAGGCATCGGCCGAGAATTCGTCCGGTGGATGATGGAGCACGGTCACTGGACGGGGACCGCCTTGGGATATTCGCCTGCGGGCAAGGCGACGGTGTTGTCGGCGCACCGGGCGATTGTTGCGCAGGCGATGGCGGAGAATCGCCCGGTGTCGGCGGCGGCTGTTGATGCCTACAAACTCGCCGTGCCCAAGGGTTACTTGCGGGAGGGCGAGGCGTATCGCTTCGTGCGGGTCAAAGGGCTCGATGCAGGTCCGAAGCCGGCCAATGACGTTACTGCTCCGGTGCGGCGCGTGAAGTTGCGCGTCGCGTAGGGCTGGCGGCGCTGAACGCGTGGGGACGGCAGGGGCCGCGGGCACTGGCCTGCTGGTTCGCGCGTTTTCCCGATTTTGCCATGGCCGTCAAGGTGGTGCGCGCTGCGCCGCACACCTTCCCGCCGCGCTGCGCCGGCGTGACTGGCCATGCCTTCACGGGCCAACGCGCGAGACGCACTCGACAACCGGGCATCTAAGCCCGGCCGGGCGGCGCCACGTGCGCCGGGCACGATGCAACAATCCTTATTTGATTTCGGAGCAGTAAGCTCCTTGAACGACGACTCGCCGGCTATCGCCTGCGGCGAGCAACCGCAGCAGCGGATGGAAGCCTTTGGCGTCACGGCGATGAGTGACACGGAGCTGATCGCGATGATGCTGCAGGGCAACGGGGTCGGCGCGAGGGACGCGCTGGCGGTGGCGAGAAGCCTGGTGGCGGAGGCGGGATCGCTGGCGGCGCTCGCCGGATGGCAGCCGGCGGATTTCCGAAAGATGAAGAGCATCGGGCGAATTAAGGGATGCCAGTTGTCCGCCATCGCGGAAATCGGGCGACGGATGATGCGGGGGACGGGCGGAGCGTTGCCGATCATGAATCGGGCGGAATTGATAGCTGCCCACATGGAGCCCATTGTCCTCGGGCTCGCGGTCGAGAAATTCTACGTCCTTTGCCTCAATCGGAAGAACCGGCTGATCAAGCTGGTCGAGGCAACCTCGGGGACCGCCACGGCCGCACTGGCTCATCCGAGGGAAGTATTTCGCATCGCCATTCGCGAGGCGGCGACCGCCGTCGTCTGCGTGCATAATCACCCAAGTTCCGGTGATCCCGCTCCGAGTAACCCCGACATTGTGGTGACCCGTCAGCTTCGGGAGGCGGCGAAGGCGGTTGATATCGAGTTTGTCGACCATGTAATCATCGGTCGGCGCGAGTCTGATCCGTTGGGCGTCGGATTTTATAGCTTCCGCAATGCGGGGATGCTCTGAGCGGAGGCATCCTCTTGCTCCCCCTATAGCTGTCGCGAGCAGGTATTTCAGCTCGCTAAATACCGTTAATTCACATTTTATACGCGTTAAGTTCCAATAATTCACATTTCAGCTTGAGAAGACCTCGTTAGCTACCGATTTTTATGCCTCTCCTCTTCGGGTCATCCGATACCGCGCAAGCCACCCAACTCGCGCGACTGATCAAACGCAAGGCGGCGCGCAAGCTGGCGTCGAGAATCTATACCACGGACCTGATCAATGCGCCGGAAGACATCATCCGGGAAGAACTGCCGGCGGTGGTTCGCCATTTCTATCCGGGAGCCGTGATCGGCTATCGCACCGCCATCGAGGCCAAGCCCTCGCTCGGCGGATTTTACCATCTGACGCACGGCGGGAAAGATCGGACGCATGAATTGCCCGGCGTCACGCTGCGGATTTGGCAAGGTGCGCCTGCGGGAGCCGGTGACACGCAGGTTGGCGCAGATTTCTTCATGGCCTCACGGCCCCGTGCGCTGTTGGAAAATTTGATGGAAAGTCGGGCGCGGTCAGGGGGCGAACGAAAGACCTTGGACCGTGAGGCGGTCGAAGCGTGGTTGGACCGGCTTTGTCGCATCCATGGGCCGGACGAGCTGCGGCGTCTATTGGCTGCGGCGGAGGAACTCGCGCCGGCGCTGGGGCTCGCCAAGGAGGCGGCGCGCGCGCGGGCGATTATCACCGCCCTTACAGAAGGGGGACAGGAGACGGCGTTGGTTTCGGCGGTGGGCCGGGCTCGGGCGAGGCGCGAACCTTACGATCCTGACCGGCTGGCCCTTTTCGAGCAGCTCGCCACGCGGCTGGCGACGGAGTCCTTCGTGGCGGTCTCGGAACGTCCGGAAGCGGAGCGCCGCTTGCACGCATTCTGGGAGGCGTATTTTTCGAACTACATCGAGGGGACCATTTTTACCATTCAGGAAGCGCGGGAGATCGTGTTCGACCGCAAGTTGCCGGAGGCGCGGCCAAAGGACGCGCACGACATCCTGTCGACGTTTCATCTCGCGACGGATGGTCACAATCGTCGGGAAACGCCGCGCGATACCGCCGATTTTCTCCGGCTGCTGGAAGTGCGGCACGCCCGATTGATGCACGACCGGCTCGACGTGGGGCCGGGACGTTTCAAGGAAACGGCCAATCGCGTCGGCACACGCGAATTCGTCGCACCGGAATTGGTGCGGGGCACGCTGCGAAAGGCGTTTGAGCTGGGCCAGCATCTGGCGCAGCCGGTGGCGCGGGGTGCCTTCATGATGTTTGTCGTTGCTGAAGTGCATCCGTTCAACGACGGCAACGGCCGGCTGGCACGGCTTTTCCTGAATGCGGAGCTGACCGCCGGTGGCAACGGACGGTTGATCGTGCCCACCTCGTTGCGGGGCGACTACCTTTCGTGCCTGGAGGCTCTGACGGTGGGAGTGAACCCGGTTCCATTTGTCGGGCTCATGGCGCGACTCATCGGTTTTTCGGCCGAGTTGCCCTGCGGATCATGGGAGCAAAGCGTCGCCGCACTGGAGAAATCCGGCGCCTTGAAGGATGCGCCCGGCGGATCGTGGGGACTCGCCAAGGTCATGCTCTGAAAAACTTCAATCTCGGAAAGCCAGGCAGCGACTATCGGTTTGCGGCGGGGTGTGCCGGGTGGAAAGGCGCGCGGGGACACGGGGTCGGCGTGGGTCGGGTTGGCCGGCGGGGGGTGTTTCCGCCGCAGACCGCTCGCGAGCGTGGCCCCTCCGGCGCCGTCAAGGTCGTGCTCCTGCGTCGCCTCCACCTTGACCGCGCCTCCGGGGCGGCGATTCGCCTCGCTGGCGGGAGGTCACTTTGGAGAATTTTTCGTGGAGGAGATTCTGGTTTTTTGCTCTGCGGCCCAGCGTTCGGCATGGGCTTGCCGGAGTTCCTTGGGATAATCCCTGTGGCGGGGCAGTTGCCATTTGATCGGCGGCCGGCCTTGGCGGTTGAACGTGAGAATTTTGGCGAGGGTGGGATCGTCGGCAGCCTTGCGGATGAAGATCGCAGCGCCACCCCATAGGAAGAGATCGACGAACCAAACCGACTGGCCGGCGGACGACATGCGGTGGAAAAGTTCGCCGACGTTGGCGCGATCAAGGCCCCCGCTCGGATCGGGAATCCGATATTCGCGGTGCAGCGCGCCGGCAAGCGTGCGGCGCAGGTGTGCGCTTTTGCGATCCCACGTGACGAGGGCGAGCCACCGCTCGCCCGCACTGGCCGGTCCCTCCTCCGCGTGGACCTCAAGCAGCACCTTGGAGCGCGAAGCGAGGCCGTTACGAAAAACCTCGGACCACTCGACGAGCATCCAGAGCGGGCAGGACGCGCCCAGCGGCGCGGGAGGCAAGGTCGGGGCTGCTTTCATTGCCGGGCGGCAGTTTGGGGAAATTTCTGCGGGGTGCGACTGTTAAGATGCCGCCCTTGAACACCGGGGTGGAGCTGACTCCTGTCCTGGTCGGGGAAATCGTGGGCCGCGATGCGCGGCCCGGCTGGCCGGGGAAGAAAAGGGAGCATGTCTGAGGTAAAAAAGGCCGAGACGGAAGCGGAAGGCGGCTTGAATTTTTCGTCGTGACGTTTGGCCGGGCGGTGCGCGACCGTTGTTCCTGACTACTGTCTGTGTCAATCCGGGGGCCGGATTTTTTAAGATAGGGGGCCTTGGACACTACTGCCGCCTTCGCCCACGTGCTTCTCCGCTTCCGCCAGGAACGGGGGCTCACGCACGAAGTGCTCGCGGAGCGGTCGGGGTTGCATCCGACGACGATTTCGTTGCTGGAGCGGGGTAAGCGGCAGCCGAGCCTCGGCACGATCTTCATGCTTGCGGCGGGACTGGCGGTCGAGCCCGAGCGGCTCGTGCGCGAAGTGCGAAAGCTCAGGCCGAAGCTGCCGGTGTGATCGTTCGCTCTATGCTGGGTGGCGTCGGGATGAACGGGCGGGGAGCGCGAAATTACCGATGCGTCGCGTCCGGCGCCTCGAACGGCACCAAGCCGCCAATTCCAAGTTTTTCCAGCAACGCCGCACTAGCCGCCGTCGTGCGGGTGAGGACAAAGCTGCCGCTGTCGTCGGGACGGCCGTCCGGGCCGGTGGAATTTTGCAGCATCCACGTCAGGACCGTCAGTCCGTGGAGTTCCATCGCTTGAAACATCCCCTCGAAAAACCCGGGCTGGCCGCGGTTGGCCGGCGGCACAAATCCGTTGAGGTCTTCCGTCCGCCGGGGCGCTCCGACCGCCAGCGCGGCCGAATGCAGGCTGGTGCGCAAGATGGGGTCCGTCGTGGCAACAATCAGGCGCTCGGGCGGCTGATCGCTTAGCGGGTTTCTGGCCGGCAGCATTGAGAACAGTTGAACGTTGAGGAACACCGGCTCGCCCGCGCGTGCGCGGCTGATTTGATTCGCTCGCGAAAAAAAATCACCCAGCGAAACCTCGTCAGGCATCCGCGCGATGGGCATCGGGTCGAAACGATTGTGGCATGACCATCCCGGCATCATCGCCATTTTCCATTCGCCGATGCCCAGCGCCTCCTTGAGGCGTTCGATGGCGGCGGGCGTGCGAGCGAGCACCGCCATAGCGCGGCTGGCATCCTTGCCCTGCTCCCGAATCGCAACGGTCGCGATGGGCATTCGTTCTTGCGCCAGCTTCTCGAATAGCGCGGGAAAAAATCCCGCACCGTCGCCCAAGTCACCGATTAGCATCTCAGTTCTCTGGCTGCGGTCGCAACTCAGACCGGCGGCGAACAGCACGTCGCGCATCGCGGGCGCGATGGCGATCAGGACGAGCCGGGCGGGGCCGCCATACCCGTGATCGTCCTCGGGGGCCTCCAATGGCGTGTTCCAAAAATCCGGGGACTCGACCGCGAATGCTTGGATGTCCAACCGTCGCGCCACCCCGTGCGCGGTTAGGATGCGGGCGGTCTTTTCGTGGAAGTGGAAAAACTCCTCCATCGTCAGCCGTTCGGAGAGCAGCGTCAGGGGGAAGGGTGCGGATGGAACGGGCATTAGTATGAAAGAATCCACTCCGGTCGCACCGGCGGGGCCAGCCAATTTCGGGTCACGCGTCGGGGGCAGGAACGCGATGATTTTGCGAGGCAGTGGGCCTCGCAGATTGATCCTCACTCCCGCCTCGCGCGCAATCGACGCAGTCCTTCGTTCATGTGCCCCAGGCGCGCTCGCTTGTCGGTCTCGTCGGACCGCGTCGCGCAGATCAGTTCTGCTTCCAACACCGTTTCGAGAATTTCCCGCTGCGACGAATCCAACTTATCCAAGTCGACGCGCTCGACGGCTCCACCCGTCAGCGACGCCACACAATCGCGGGCGTCATCGCTGAGCGTGGGAAGAAAAACGAAATGCACACAGGGGCAGGGAAATTACGGGACGCGCTTTGTTCAATTGGCTTTTCCGTGGGCCGGTGAGGATCCGCGAGCGAAGCGGGCAAGGCAGGGAATTCGGTTGTCGGTAGACCGCGCGCGGAAACAGAATTGGCTATGCCTCGCAAAGCCGGTTCTTCCGCGCCGCTCACGTTCGACCTGCCGGTATCGGTGGCCGCAAAGGTCGAGAGCCTGCGGAAACGCCTCGGCGTCCGGACAACCAGCGAAGCGATCCGCGCGGCGTTGTTGGAATTCGATTTCGAGGGCTATGTCCCGCAGCGCGATCCGCACGGGCAGATCTCGGTGCGCATTCCGGGCGAACTTCGCGCCCGGTTGAAACGCGCTGCGAGAAAGAACAAGGCGAGCGTTGGCGAACTGATTCGGGCGGCGATTGAAGCCCAGTCTGCCGCGGCGCGGAAATCGGCGGCCGGGCGGACGCGCTGAGTTTCAAGCGGTCGCGGCCGGGTTAGCTCAAGGCGATCGCAGGGTCAGAACAAATGACCGCTCTATATAATGTCGCATTGGTCTGCCTTGCTGCTCGACCAGACCATCCGACGGTCGCAGGCTCAGGTGCAATCCGCTCACGTCATGGCACGCACTGTTCTGGTCGTTGATGACAATCCCTCCGTTGGGCAGATCCTGCGGCTGTTCCTTGAACGACGCGGCTACGATGTTCTTGTGACTGACGACGGCCCCGCGGGCCTCGCCTTGGGCGCCCGGCAGCGGATCGACGCCGCCCTCGTTGATGTGCATCTGCCCGGCATGAGCGGAATCGAAGTTTGTCGCATCCTGCTCGAAAACGCGGCGACCGCGGGCCG
>JBIKOK010000374.1:0-4200 GCA_044358025.1 Opitutaceae bacterium | reverse complement strand
AGCGCCCGACTCTCTGGGATCGCATCGGTCATTTAGCTGGCAGCATCGACGGCCCCGGTAATTTGTCCGCGCTGAGTAAGACGATGCCGGGTTATGGCCGATCCCGTTCTCGCTGACGCCGGTCCATGGGTTGCATTTCTGGATCGCAACGACCCGGCATATTCTTGGGCCTGTGTCCAAATTCACAGCTTCACGGGACCGATGTTTACCTGCGAAGCCGTAGTTTCCGAGTGCGCGCACCTGACCGAACATTCTGACCCAGGAAATCAGCAATTGCTCGCACTGCTCCGCACCGGCGGTCTGCGCATTTCCTATTCGCTGAAACACGATCTCGACGCCGTCGCCATCCTCATGCGCAAATACTCCGACGTCCCCATGTCCCTCGCCGACGCCTGTCTCGTGCGCATGATCGAACTCCACGACCGCGCGCGGGGCTTCACCCTCGATGCCGACTTCAAGCGCTACCGCCGCCACAGCCGACAGGCGATTCCGTTGATTTCCCCTGCCGCATGATCCGCCGTTTCCGTCCCTATCTCCACTATCTCCGCCAGCAGCGCGGCCTGCTCATCGTCGCGATCCTCTGCGGCATCCTCGCCGGCGTCGCGTCCGGCTTCGGCCTGCCTTACATGGTGAAGAAAGTCTTCCCCGTGATCTTCGCCCAGAACGCGGTCCCGCTCACACCGTGGGCACTCACCCTCGTCACCCTCTGGATTCCCGCCGTATTCCTCGTCCGCGGCGTCGCCACCTACCTCAACACCTACCTCATCCAACGCGTCGGCACCCAGGTGCTCGAATCCATCCGGCTCGATTTCTTCCGGAAACTCCAGGTGCTCCCGCTCTCCTTCTTCCAAAAAAACTCCACGGGCGACCTCCTCTCCCGCGGCCTCGCCGACGCCAACCAGCTCCAGGTCACCCTCACCACCGTCGCCAACGAAATCATCCGCAGCCCCGCCAGCCTGATCGGCAGCATCGGGATCGTATCCTATATCGCCTACACCGAGCAGGGTGTCGCCTTCGTCCTCGTCACCCTCGCCGTCATTCCGCTCTCCGTTTTGCCCATCCGCTACGTCGGCAAAAAACTCATCAAACGCGCCGGCCGGATCCAGGCCGAGCTCGGCGGCGTCACCCAGATCTTCAGCGAAAATCTCAGCGCCACCAAAGAGGTCCGCGCCTTCAGCCTCGAAGACCGCGAGGTCGCCCGCTTCGGCCGCGCCTCCCAGACCCTCATCCGCGCGCAGATGAAGTTCGTCAAATACGAGAAGGCCCTCACCCCGCTCATCGAAATCGTCTCCGCCGTCGGCATCGCCTTCACCCTCCTCTACGCCTACAAAGTTCACCTCGCGCAGGAGACGTTCATCGTCCTCATCACCGCCCTCTACGCCAGCTACGAGCCCATCAAAAAAATCGGCAGCCTGAACAACGAGCTCAAACGCGGCCTCGGCGCCCTCGACCGCCTCGAAGAAATCCTCCGGGCCCCCGTCGCCATCGTCGACGCCCCCGACGCCCGCCCGCTCGCCCGCGCCCACGGCGCCCTCGCCTTCGAAACCGTCGGCTTCTCCTACCAAACCGGCGAACTCGTCCTCAACGAGGTCTCCGTCCTCATCCCCGCCGGCACCGTCTGCGCCCTCGTCGGCCCCAGCGGCGCCGGCAAATCCACCTTCGCCAATCTCGTCCCCCGCTTCTTCGATCCCGTCTCCGGCCGCGTCTCCCTCGACGGCCACGACCTCCGTTCGCTCCGCCTCGCCGATCTCCGCCGCAACATCGCCGTCGTCTCCCAGGACCCCGTCCTCTTCAACGACACGATTTACCACAACCTCCTCATCGCCCGTCCCGACGCTTCCCGCGCCGACATCGAGTCCGCCGCCCGCGCCGCCTACGCCCACGACTTCATCCTCAGTTTCCCCGCGGGCTACGACACCCTCGTCGGCGAGCGCGGCGCCCGTCTCTCCGGCGGACAAAAACAACGCCTCGCCCTCGCCCGCGCCTTCCTCCGCAACGCCCCCGTCCTCATCCTCGACGAGGCCACCAGCGCCCTCGACAGCGACAGCGAAGCCGCCATCCAGCTCGCCCTCAAGCACCTCGTCGTCGGCAAAACCGTCCTGATCATCGCCCACCGGTTCTCCACCATCCGCGACGCCTCGATGATCATCGTCTTCGAGGCGGGCGAGATCGCCGCCACCGGCACTCACACGCACCTTTACGCCACGAACCCGCTCTACCGTTCGCTCTACGACCGCCAATCCGGAGGTAGCGCGGGGCTTTAGCCCGCGTCTCAAAAGTCCGAATCGCACGCCACCCGCTCGCGTTACTTTCGATGTCCGCCCGCCAGTCCGCCGACGCCCCGCACGTCCTCGTCCTCCGCCGCCGCTACCTCGGCGACATCGTTCTCCTCGGCAGCGTCCTGCGCAACCTGCGCCTCCACTGGCCGACCGCGCAGCTCACGGTCCTCACCGAGCCTGCCTTCACCCCCGTACTCGCCCTCAACCCCGACGTCACCGCCGCCCTTTCCTTTCCGCGCACGGCCGCGGCCTGGCCCGCCTTCCTCGCCGCCCTCCGCCGCGCCCGCTTCACCCACGTCCTCGATTTCGACAACACGGAAAAAACCGCGCTCCTCACCCGGCTCACCGGCGCCCCCCTCCGCGTCTGCTTCGACCGCGAGCTGATCAAATTCCGCTACCCGCGCCTCTACACGCACTCCGCCCAAGTCACGAACGCGTTCTACGACTCGCACCATATCACCAACACCTACCTCGCCCTCCTCCGCCCCCTCGGAGTGCCGGTCGCCACCCGCGACGTCCGCCTCGTCCCGCTCGCCACCGATCTCGCCGTCGCCCAAAAAATCGCGCCGCGCGGCGGCCGAAAAATCCTCATCCACCCCGGCAGCCGCAGCGCCTTTCGCCTCTGGCCCGCCGACCGTTTCGCCGCCGTCGCCGACCGCCTCCAGGACGAACTCGGCGCCCAGGTCTTCCTCGTCGCCGGCCCCGCCGAACAGGCCCTCGTGGCGCAAATCCGCTCGCACACCCGGACCCACGTCGTCGCCCTCGACCGCGCGTTTTCCGTCGGCCAATTCGCCGCCCTGCTCGCGCAATTCGACGTCTTCCTTTGCCACGACAGCGGCCCCATGCACGTCGCCGCCGCCGTCGGCACACCGGTCGTCGCGCTGTTCAGTTCCCAAAACGCGACCATCTGGCGCCCGCTCGGCGAACGCCATGCCGTGCTCCAAACGCCCCTCCCGTGCGCGTGCTTCCCCGCCGGCCAACTCCCCGGCCCGTGCACCAAGGGCGATTCCTACAAAAGCTACTGCGTCCGCCAACTCACGACCGACCAAGTCTTCGCCGCGACCCGCGCCGCCCTCCTCCGCCCCGTCTAAAAACCGTCCGCGCCTCGCCGATCAGGCGAGGCCCGCACGCGCTCGACTCGCCCCTGCCTCAAAGAAAATGAGCGCAGATTAGCGGTTCATCCCTCCGAGTACGCCTGCGTATCTGAATCCGTGTTCATCCGTGTGCATCCGTGGTTAAAAATTCCGGTCTCTCACACCGCGCCACCCCACCCATCACATCCGAAACGCGATAATCGTATTGGCCACCCCCACGATCTCCGCGAACCGCCCCGCCTTCGTCGCCTCGAAAATCGCCCGCGTCACGCCGTCCGCCCGGCTCCCGAAATCGTGAAACGCGATCACCCCGCCGCGCTTCACGAACGGCGCCCACGCCGCAATGTCCGCCTGGCACGCCTCATACGAGTGGTCCCCGTCGATGAAGATAAAATCGACGTCGCCTTTCAGCCCTTTCCGCCCGCCCGCGCCCGGCTCGGCCAGCGCCTTCGCCGCCGCCAGCGAATCGCTCACCACCGGCTCGGCCCGCTCCGCAAAACCCAACGCGGAAAAATTCCGCTGAAAAATCTCCAGCGTGCTCGCCTTCCCCAACGACTGAAAATGCCGGTTATACCACGCCGCATCCTCCCCGCACGTCGAGAGCCCCTGGAAATTGTCCACCGCGTAAATCTTCGCCGCCCCCTTCAGCCCGCCCGCGATGAAACACGTCGACGCCCCCATCCACGACCCCACCTCGATCACCTGCGCCCCCGCCGGCAGATCGCTCGCCAGCTGAAACAAATACCCGCGCTCCGGAAAACTGCCCATGTCGTCCGTCTTGAAATGACGCGCAATCCGCAAAAATTCGTCCCATTTCAACTCCGGCC
>JBIKOK010000032.1:0-46567 GCA_044358025.1 Opitutaceae bacterium | reverse complement strand
TCTGCGTTGCGATCACCATGAGAATGCCGAGGTGAATCGGGTCGAAGCCGAAGGTGGAGCCGATCTTGACGATGAGCGGCGTGAGGATGATGAGCACCGCCAGCGACTCGATGAACATGGTCAATACGAGCATGATGCCCACCAGCACGAGCAGTACGACCCAGCCTTTGGACGACACGCCGAGCAGCCACGAGCCGACGATATCGGTGAAGTTGAGATAGGTGAGCAGCCAGCCCAAGGCGCCCGCCACGGCGATGATCGCGAGCACGACCGTCGTCGTCACGGCCGCGTTCAGGAGAATTTTTGGCAGGTCGCGCACCGTGACGGAGCGGTAGACAAACATGGAAACGATGAGCGCGTAGAAGCAGGCGACGACGCCGGCCTCCGTTGCGGTGAAAATGCCCGCCATGATCCCGCCCAAAATGATCACCGGTGCGAGCACCGCGACCCACACGCGCGGGAGGGTTTCGGCGACGGCGCTCAGGCGAAAGCGTCCGCCCGTGGCGCGGATCTCCGGGAAATTGGGGTGATAACCGTGCAGGTGCACGACGAGCATCAGCAGAGCCGTGATCAAAAAACCCGGGAGAAAACCGCCGAGAAAGAGCCCGCCGATCGAGACGCCGGCCATCGAACCGTAGACGACCATCACCATGCTCGGCGGGATGATGGCGCCGATCACGCCGGAGGTCGCGGCGAGCGAGGCGATGAAGCCGCCCTTGTAGCCGCGCGCCTTCATTTCCGGCGCCATCAGCGAACCGATGGCGGAGGTGGAGGCGACGGACGAGCCGGTGACGTTGGCGAAGATCATGTTGGCCAGCACGGTCGCATGACCGAGGCCGCCGCGGAGGTGGCCGACGAGGGTCTCGGCAAATTCGACGAGCCGCCGGCTCATGCCGCCGCGCACCATGAGTTCGCCGGCGAGAATGAAATAGGGCAGCGCGAGCAGGCTGAACGAATCGACGGCGGCGAACATCTTGCGCGGAAATTCCACGGGGGCCAGTTCCGGCAAGGCGAGAATCCCGCCCAACGCCACGACGCCGATCGCGACGACGACCGGCACGCTGAGGAAAATCAGCGCGAGCAGAACGAGGAAGAGCGCGATCAGCATGGCGGTTCGTCGGCGACGAGTTTCAGTGTCTCGCCGGTGGCCCGGCGGAGCAGATTGTGCAGGGCCGCAATGACGAGGTAGGCGCCGCCGAGGACGATGCAGGCGTAGACGATGTCCATGCGCAGGCCGAGGCCCGCACTGCTCTGGCGGCCCACGCTCGTGATGAAGGTCATGCCGGCGGCGGAGCGGTAGGCCGCGGAGAAGATCACCATGGCGAGGCCGAGCGAAAGCCAGAGGAAATCGATGAACCAACCCATCGGCCGCTGCACGGCGCGCGGCAGTTTCTCGAGGAAGAGGCCCATGCCGATATGCGCGCCGCGCCGGTAGCCGATCACCAGGGCGAGAAACACGATCCAGATCAATCCGTAGCGCTGCAGTTCCTCGCTCCAACTGAGCGAGGCATTGAAGGCGTAGCGGCAGAGCACCTGCAGTCCGCCCACCAGCACGATCGTCGCGAAGAGTGCGATCACGAGCGCTTCGGCCGCGCGGTCCGCGCCGCGCAGCAGCCAGCCGACCGCTTGGGTGAGGCGCGTCATGGTTTCGCGGCGGCGCGGATTTTCTTCAACAGGTCTGTCGCGCCGCGCTCGGCCGCGAGCTGATCCTGTAGTGTGATCGCCGCCTGCTGCCAGACGGTGGTATCGATGCGGTGAACCGTCATGCCGCGCTCCGCGAGCGTCTTGAGCGCCTCGGCTTCGCGGATCGGTGCGAGGGCGCGGCCCTGGTCGCGGGCGGCTTCGGCGGCTTGGCGAATCTTGGCCTGATCGCCCGGCGTGAGCCGATCCCAATGGGCTTTGGAATAGCACACCACCATTGCGGGGAAAAGGTGCCGCGACGTGGTGAGGTGTTTCGCGACTTCGTAGAAACGCTCCGCGATCAAGATGGCCGGGGCCTGCTCGAAACCGTCGATCACGCCCGTTTGCAGGCCGGTGTAGATTTCCCCGTAGGCCATCGGCGTGGGGTTGGCGCCCATCAGGCGCAACGCGGCGAGATACACCGGCGTGGGAATCGTGCGGATCTTGAGGCCTTTCAAGTCTTCGGGGCGCGTGACCGCTTTCTGGGTGGTGATGAGATTGCGAAAGCCCCAGCCGTCGATCCAGGTGAGGAGGATAATCCCTTGTTTCTCCAACCCGGCGGCGAGGTCGCGGCCGACTTCGCCGTCGAGCACGCGGTGCACGTGGTCGAAGTCTTGCCAGAGGTAGGGCAGATCAACCACGCCGATGCGCTGATCGAAATTGTTCAGGATCGCCGTGCCCGAAACTGTGAGCGAAGCGCCGGAGCCGAGCTGCATGCCCTCGTAGACCTCGCGTTCGCTGCCGAGCGTCCCCTGCGCGAAAATTTTCGCCGTGTGCCGGTCGGAGATTTGGGCGAGGGCCTCGGCAAAAGCGACGGCGGTGAAGTGCAGTTCGCCGGCCACGTCGGGCGAGTGCGCATGGGCAAAGCGCAATTCGGTGCGCCCCGCGGACGAGGTGGGCGCGGCTGCGTCGGACGGGGCTTGACCGCACCCCGCAAGGACGACCAGCGAGAGGAGTGCGCCCAGTGGGGCGAGAAACGAAAAGCGGTTGTTCTTCAGGGGCATTGAAGCGAAGGGGAGCCCGAAGCTCACGTGGGGCGATGCCGCGGTCAACGCCGATTCGGGTGGCGCGCATCCCTGTTCCTGGCAGCGCCCGGTGTCTCCGGGTGGGCCGTGCGCTCGGCGCGCGGCCCAGCGAGTCACGCCACGACCTGCCAGCCGCCGCCGGCGGAGCGGCCGGCCCACCGCGGGTATCACTTGCCCTGTTTCGCCCAGGCTTTCATGAGGGCGATGTTTTTCTCCGTCACGCTTTCGCCGGCGGCTTTGTCGCTGCGCCGTCCCTCGCCGACATACACCTTCATGTCGCTGTCATACATCGACTCGGATTCCGGACCTTGGTCCTTGGTTTCGACGATCCAGCGGTCGAGCCGGGCCCGCAGTTTTTCCAACGTCGCGCGGTGGGCCGGATCGGTGGCGAGGTTTCTCACCTGCCAGCGGTCGGTGGTCCGTTCGTAGAGCTCTTCGGGCGGGCGCGTCGGGCTGAAGAGCAGACGTTCGGCGAGCGGATCGAGCGTCTTGGCTTCATGGAGGGCGCGCAGAGCCTGAACGATCGACTTGCCGTCCTTGTAGGCGTTGGGCTGGAGGTGCGGGCGCAACGGGTAGAAGTTGCGGATATAGAGAAATCGGCCGTCGCGTACGCTGCGGAGGCGTTCGACGGTTTCGTCGCAGCGGTCGCGCGCCGCGAAGGCGTAGTCGCGCGGCGCGTAATTGGCGGCGAAGATATTTTTCCCCTGCATGACGGCCGGCACCGGGAGGCCGGCGGCGGCGAGCGAGAGCGGGGCGACATCGATCAATTCCACGAGGTCGGCGCGGGTGTGGTTTTTGGGGATGCCGGGTCCGCGCACCACCAGCGGGATGTGCGTACCCTCGTCGTAGAGAAACTGTTTGCCGCGCGCGTGACTGATGCCGTGGTCGGTCGTGAAAATGACGAGCGTCTGGTCGAGGATGCCTTCCTGCTCGAGGCGGGCGAGAACGTCACCCACGTGTTTGTCGGTGAAGCGCACGGCATCGAGATACGCCGCCCAGTCGCGCAGCAACACCGGGTCGCGCGGGTAGTAAGGTGGCAGCGCGACTTTGGCGGGGTCGGTGGCCGCGCCGAACTCGGCTTGGGCGCGTGCGGCGAGAGCCTGCGCGGCGGTGTCCGTGCCACCGCGGAGTTTTCCGCCGGCGAGCTGTACCTGCATGAAGAACGGTTGGCCCGCCGGTCGGCCCGCCCAGTCGTGGCTGTCGTAGATTTTTTTGTCCCACTCGAAGTTGTAGTCGGTTTTGCCGAGTGCGCCGCCGGCGGTGCGTTTGGCATTTTTGCCTTTGCCTGTGCGACCGGCGTCGGGGAGACCGCTGCCGATGCAGGTGTAGTAGCCGGCGCGTTGGAAGAGCGCCGGCACGGGCGCGACCTCGGCGGGCAACACGATTTTCTCGGCGCCGCGCCCGCTGCGATGGTGGTGCGCGCCGATGGTCGTCTGGTAGAGGCCCGTGATGAACCCCGAGCGGCACGGCGAACAGACCGGCGCCGTCGTGTAGGCGTGGGTGAAGCGCGTGCCCTCGCGGGCGAGGCGGTCGACGTGGGGCGTCGCGATCAATTTCTCGCCGTAGCAGGAGAAATTCGCCGACATGTCGTCGACGATAAACCAAAGGACATTCGGCCGTGCTTCGGCGGCGACCAGCGGGTGAAACGAGGCCAGCGCGAGCAGCGCAACAAGGGCGAAGCGGAGAGGTTTCATGGGGGACGGTGGTTGTGGCGATTTTCGGACGCTTGGCAATCGGTGCGTGCGTGACGTCGCGCGGGACAACGCGCTGCCGCCAGCCGGTGCTGCCGGGTCGCCGTCGGTGCGCGCCCGCCGAAAAGCCCTTCGCCTCCGGGCGCCACCGGTGCCCACACTGCCTCCGGCAGACCGGGCTTCGGCCAGTTTGGGTTGAGCGACTGGCGGATGAGCGGCGCGAAGCTTTCGGGTAACGAGGCGCAGACGTTCGGGCCGATCCTGTGGTCGCACTCCACGCTGCACGCCGGCGTGCTGAAGCGGTCGGCCCAAATGCCGCCGCTCGGTGCCGGGGATTCCGATACGGTGCGGCTGCAGTTTCAGGACGGTGGCGGCGGCGCCGGGAAAACGGCCCGCGAGGAAAAAATTGACCCTGACGCCCGCGTCGCGGCGTTTCGCATCGAAGCGTGGGACGCCACGCGCGACGTGCCCTAACGTCTCGCCTAGACGCTGCGCGATACGCGGGGTGGCAGCACCGAGCACGATGGGACGGGCACCGTGCGGCACGATCCCGTCGAGCGGGACGAGCGGTCGGTCGCGGACGTGTCGTGCATATTCACACGATCTTCCCGAACGTCCCGCTCGTGCAGAGCATGGCGAAGCTCAAACCCGACCTCCTCGCGTTTACGGGCGACCAGTTTGACGAGAGCCCGGGAGGCTTTGGCACGCAGCGCGCGCCGCACGCGCCCGCGGTGCTCGACTACCTGCGCAAGTGGTATTCTCACCGCTGGACCGGGCGTGAGCTGATGCGCGACCGGCCGAGCATTTCGCTCCCCGATGATCACGACGTTTATCAGGGCAACCTCTCGGGGGAGGGCGGCGAGGGGCAGAAGACCACGCAGGAAGCGGGCGGCTACGAGTTGCCCGCCGCGTGGGTCAACGTCGTCCAACGCACGCAGACCGCGCACCAGCCCGATCCCTATGATCCGAAGCCGTCGAAGCGCGACACGATCAACGACTCTGGCTCGCTTACCTACGGGCGCGGGAGTTTTGCGGTGCTCGCGGACCGCCAGTTCAAGTCGGCACCGGAAGGCAACGTTCCGCCCACCGGCGACCGCGGCGACCACGTCGTCAATCCGGCCTTCGATCCCAAGACCGCGGATCTGTCCGGGCTCGAACTGCTCGGCGGGAAACAGGAACAGTTTCTCCGCGACTGGGTGCTCGACTGGCGCGGCGCCGACATGAAGGCCGCGATTTCGCAGACGGTGTTCACCGCGATGGCGACGACGCACGGCGGCAGCCAGCAGGTGCTCATGGCGGATTACGATGCGAGCGGGTGGCCGCAGACCGCGCGGCGCAACGCCCGGCGCGAACTGCGCAAGGCCTTCGCGGTGCATATTGCGGGCGACCAGCATTTGCCGGCGGTCGTGCACTACGGTCTCGAGACGCACCGGGACGGCCCGGTGGCGTTCGCCGGTCCGGCGGTGAATGTGGGTTATCCGCGCTGGTGGGAGCCGACGAAAACGGGCCGCAACAGGACGACGGGCAACCCCGGGTTCACCGGCGATTTTCTCGATCACCTCGGCAATCCGCTCACCGTGCTTGCCTACAAGAACGGGCCTTACGACCCGCCGCGCCCGGTGCTTGAAGCGGTCAACGCCGGGGCGAGCGGCCTCGGGGTCGTGCGGTTCAAGAAATCCGCGCGGACGATCACGTTCGAATGCTGGGCGTATTCCGCGGATGTCACGAAACCCGGCACGCAGATGGAGACGTGGTCGGTGACCGTGAGCCAATTGGACAACTCTGGCCGCAAGCCGGCGGCGTATTTGCCGACGCTGAAAATTTCCGGCGTGAAAGATCCGGTGGTGCAGCTCTTCGAGGAGAAGACCGGCGAACTCGTCTACGCGTATCGCCTCCGCGGCAGCACGGCGCGGCCGTTCGTCTTCGCCCTCGGGAACTACACGGTGAAAGCCGGCGACCCCGAGGCGAACCGCTGGAAAACGGTCACCGGCGTGGCCGCCGCGGTGGAGCAGACGAACGAGCTGGCCGTCACGCTCTGAAGCGACCCGGGCAGCGCGCGCGTCAGCGTGGGCGCTGCCAGTTCTCGACGGTGAGGCCCGGGACGCGGGAAAACTCGGCCGTGTTGTGCGTCACAAGCGTCGCGCCCAACGCCAACGCCTGGCCGGCCAGGAGCGCGTCGTAGGCGCCGATGGGTTGGGCGTTGGGTTTCAGCCGGGCGAGGTGGGCGCGCACAATCCCGGTCTGATACGCCGCCGCCGCATCAAAGGCGGCGATGCCGGGAAACACCGCCTTCAGCCGGACGATGCGATCGCGAAAGATCGCGATTTCCGGTTGCTTCGCCGCGCCGTATTCCAACTCCATGAGGACGATCGCCGAAAGGCGGCAGTCGGCGAACGAGCCCTCAAGGCGGTCGCACAACGCGGCATCCTCCGCGCGATCCCGGAGGTAGCGGGAGAACACATTCGTATCCGGCAGGAAAATCACGTTGTGTGGTCGGGAAAATTAGGGGCGGAGCCGCGCAGCGCCTGCAACGCCTTCAGTCGCCGCGCTTCCGCCTTGGGGTCGACAATGATGAAGCCGGTCGCCGTCGGCGTCACTTCATAGGACTTGGCTTTCACGTCGAGGCCGCGCGGCAGGCGCAGGGCCTTGGAATTTCCGGCCTGGAAGACTTTCGCGGTGATCGGGGTGCGCATGTGAGCACAGTGTAGGCACGGACGAGGGTGTCAACGGAGCGCCTGCGGAAGGGCCGGCGGGCACGGTCGCTCACGGATCCTGCGGCGTGATCGGGAAGTTGCCGGTGGTGCGCTTGGCGACGGGCGGGACGGGGTTCGGGTAGTAGCGCTTCCGCCAGGCTTCGTGCTTCGCGGTGAGCTCGGCGACTTTGGCGGAATGGGCGTTGGCGAGATTCTGGTCTTCGCCGAGGTCGTCGCCCGGGCGGTAGAGCCGGGCGGTTTTTTCCCAGGCGCGTTTCACCAGCTTCCAGTCACCGTCGAGCACGGCGTAGTTTTGCTGATTTTCCCAGTGGAGCGCGCCGGTGCGGGCAAAGGTCTCGCCGCGGAAAAGAGGGAGGAGCGATTGGCCGTGGATCTCGTGGTTGGGGGCGGGCTTCACGCCGGCGGCGGCGAGGAGCGTGGGGAGAATATCCATCGTGATCGCCGGACCGGCGCTCACGGTACCGGCGGGGATTTTTCCGGGCCAGCGCGCCAGGAACGGCACGCGCAGGCCGCCCTCGGTCAGACCGAATTTGTAGCCGCGGTGGGGGCCGTTGGAATAGTCGGCGCCCTCGGGGCCGTAGTGGTTGAGTTCGGCGCTCGGGCCATTGTCGGAGGTGAAAACGACGAGGGTGTTTTGCGCAAGCTTGAGTTCGTCGAGCGTGGCGAGCACCTGGCCGATACCGGTGTCGAGGCGCTCGACCATCGCGGCGTAGAGCGCGAAGAGCCCGCGGTCCGGGAAAATGCGGCGGTATTTTTGGACGAGTTCGAACGGGGCTTCGAGCGGGTAGTGCGGGGCGTTGAAGGCAAGGTAGAGGAAGAACGGTTTTTCGGCCGCGGCATCGCGGCGGATGAACTCGACGGCCTTGGCGGCGAGTTGGTCGGTGTAGTAGCCCTTGCCGGTGACCTCGATCGGCGTTTCGTTGGCGAACGTCTCCTTCACCTCCCAGAAGCGCGGGGTGCCGATGAGGGAGCCCCAGAATTCGTCGAAGCCGTGGGTGCGGGGCCAGTTTTCCTTGGCGTGACCGATGTGCCATTTGCCGACGAGGGAGCTGCGGTAGCCGGCGGGTTTGAGGGCTTCGGGAATCGTGATGGCCGAGTGCGCGAGGGCGAGGATGGGGACGTTGCCGCGGGCGTCGGGGCTGGCGAGCTCGGGCACGCCGACGCTGTGCGGGTAGCGGCCGGTCATGAGGGCGGCGCGGGTGGGCGAGCACATCGGCGCGGAGGAACGGTAGTGCGTGAGCTTCACGCCCTCTTTGGCGAGGCGGTCGATATTTGGGGTGTCGATTTTCGAGCCGTCGTGACCGAGGTCGGCCCAACCGAGATCGTCGGCGAGGATGACGATCAAGTTGGGCGCGCGGTCGGCGGCGGGCAGAGCGGAAACGAACAGGGCGCCAAGGGCGACGAAACGGAGAAGCGAAAGCGGGTGCATGGGGTGGAGGAGAAGGCGGAGTGAAGCGGCCGGCGGTGGCGGGTGCACGCGAATTGTTGGCCGGCCGCGGATGAAAAAAATCGACATGGGCATTGAGGGTCATCCCTGGTTTGGGCCTTACGCCCCGAGCCTCGCGACCAACCCGACCGAGGTGGCGGTGTCCCACCTCAACCCCGACTGCACTCATGAAACGCACCTCTGTCTTTGTCCTGTTCGTGTTCCTGCTGGGCGCCCTCGCGCCAGCAGCCTTCGCCGCGACCGGCTCGATTGCCGGCAATGTGAGCAATGCCGGCACCGGTAATCTCCTCGAAGGCGCGCGCGTGGCGCTCCCCGCGCTGCGGCTCGACACGCTCTCGGACGAGACGGGCCGCTTCGCGTTGGACGATGTGCCGGCGGGGGCGCACGAGCTCGTCGTGACCTACCTCGGACTCGATACCCAGAAATTCACCGTCAACGTCACGGCCGGCCAACGCGCGATCCGGGACTTCGATCTGACGACGGGCGTCTACCAACTGCAGGCCTTCACCGTCACCGGCGAGCGCGAGGGCAACGCGGCGGCGCTGACCGCCCAGCGCAACGCGACGAACAAGAAAGACGTCGTCGCGCTCGATGCTTACGGGAATTTGCCGAACATGAACGCGAGCGAGCTCGCCGTGCTCCTGCCGGGGGTGGCCGGCAATCTGAGTGACGAGGGCAATATCGTTGGCTTCACGGTGCGCGGCATGCCGCCGGCGATGAATACCATCACGATCGACGGCGCGCTGATGGGTTCGCAGGGCGGCATGGCCCGCGCGACGCGCATCCACACGATCACGGGTTCGATGTTCGAGGCGCTCGAAGTCACCAAGGGCCACACGCCCGACAAGGAGGCCGGCTCACTCGGCGGCACGGTCAATCTCAAGAGCCGCTCGACGCTCAGCATGAAGGAAAAGCGCCGCATCACCTACAATCTCTCCGGACGCCTCGCGCCCCCGGGCACCCAGCAAATTCCGCTGCGCGAGGAGCACCGCTTCCATCCGCTCTTCAATCTCGGCTACCAAGAGGTGTTCGATGTGCCGGGCGGGCAGCGGAACCTCGGCGTGTCGGTCAACCTTTTTTACAGCGAGCAGGCGGTCGGTTTTTTCAGCACGACGCGCGATTTTCAGGACACGGCGGCGACGCCGGCCTACGTCTGGGACTACCGCACGCAGGACAACTACAACAACCGCAAGCAATCGAGTGTGAACGCGAAGCTCGATTACCGGCTCTCGGCGAACTCCAAGTTCTCGCTCAACCTGATCTACAACGACGCGTTTGAGCGGTTTCGCCTGCGGTATTTGTTCCGGGCGTTCACGGGCAACCAAAGCACCGTGCCCAACGCCACCACCTCCGGCGTGATCCCGGGCTTCACGTCGCGCCTCACCGAGGTCCGGCCCGTCCCCGCTTCGACCATCGATATCACGTCGCAGATGTCCCATTTTTACCACCGCCAGCGCCACGTGGATTTCGGCGGCGAGCACACGTTCGGCCGGCTGGAGCTCGACTACAATGCGGTGTTCAGTCCCGACCACATCAACGGCGGCGGCGGCGAGGGCGGCGTGCTCGTGAACCGGGTGACCGGCGTGGGCTGGAAGCTCGATCGCACCCAGTCCGATCTCTATCCGCGTTTTATCCAAAACGGCGGTCCGGACATCGCGAATCCTGCCAGCTATCGCCCGAACAGTTTGAATTTTGCCGAAGGGACCAACATCCACGAAATCCGCGAGGTGCGCGGCAATGCCCGCTACCGGCTCACGCAGGAGAATCCCATTTACCTCAAAACCGGATTCCGCCTGCGCGAGGAAACGGCCGGGGACATCAGCCGCGACCGGCGCTCGATTTTCACGGGCACGAATTCCGCCCAGTTGCCCACGGATCCGACGGTTGTGACGTATGGCGACCGCAAGACGGGGCTGAAAATCCCCGCGTGGAACGCCAACGCGATCAGCGTCGGCCGCGCGCCCGTCAATGCCGCGCTGTGGCGCGACGACGTCTATTTCGCGGAGAGCCAGAAATTCATCGGCACGCGCGAGGTCACGGAGACGGTCACGGCCGGCTACCTGATGACGCAGGGTACGTGGGGCCGCACCGGATTCATTGCCGGGGTGCGCGGCGAGAAAACCGAGGATGACAGCTGGGGCTGGGTGCGCGCGCGCGTCGGCAGCACCGCCGCCCAACAGGCCGCCGACCCCGTGGGCTCGGCGCAACGCGACTACGCGAATACCCGCCGCGAAATCTCGGGCAGCTACTCCAAGCTCTTCCCCAGCGCGCATCTCACCCGCGATCTTTTGCCGAACCTCAAGGCGCGGCTGAGCTGGTCGAACAGTTTCGGCCGGCCGCCGCTGTCCAATTTGCTCCCCAACGAGACCATCAACGAAACTGCGCAGACGCTCACGATCAACAATCCGAGTCTCAGACCGCAGACGGCGGAAAGCTGGGACGCCGCGTTGGAATATTATTTCGAGCCCGTCGGCAGCCTCTCGGTCAGCTGGTTTCACAAGACGATCAAGGATTACTTCGTGAACGGCGTGCTGGCCGGCACGGTCGGTAGCGGCGCTGACAACGGTTACAACGGCGAGTATTCGGGCTTCACGATTTTGACGCGCGACAACCTGGGCACGGCGATCGTGCAAGGCTGGGAGTTGGCCTATCAGCAGCAGTTCACATTTCTGCCCGGCTTGCTCAAGACCCTCGGCGTCTCGGCCAACACCACCATCCTCGAGACGCACGGCAATTTCGGCTCGACCACGGCGACCCGCAAAACCGGTGAAGTCCCGGGTTTCGTGCCGCGCACCGCCAATCTCAGCCTCAGCTGGCGCTACCGGAAGTTCGGCACGCGCCTGAACGTCAACCGCACCGGCGAGTATATCAACGCCTTCACGGCCGGTGGCTCCGGTCGCAACCAATATACCCGCGAGCGCACGGTGGTGAACGTCGGGGCGGCCTATCAGTTCCGGCCCGCGATGAGTTTCTCCGTGGATGTCGGCAATATCTTCAATGAAGCCCAGGTGTTTTATCGCGGCATCTCCGACAACATCTCCGAATACCGCATTCCGGGGGTGACGGTCACAATCGGGGTGAGTGGGCGGTTCTGAGGCGCGCCGCCAGGAAATGAGGTGCGGCCCGCTTTTTTCCGTGTGGCGGGCCGCAGACTGTTCCACCGTGTGGCATGAAGCTCCGCCCCTTGGTTCTCCTCGCCTGCGCCGTCGTGTCCCTCGGTTTCGCCGGGACCGCCTCGGCGGCCGCCGCGAAACGCCCCAACATTCTCTGGCTCATCGGCGAAGATTTTTCGCCCGACCTCGCGTGCTACGGGGTGAAAGAAGTGTCGTCGCCGAATCTCGACCGGCTCGCGGCGCAAGGCATGCGCTTCAACCGGATGTTTACGACGGCGCCCGTGTGCAGCGCGTCGCGCTCGGCGTTCATGACCGGCATGTATCAAACCACGATCGGCGCCCACAATCATCGCTCGCACCGGGACGACGGTTACACGGTGCCCGCCGGCGTGCGGCCGATCACGGCTTGGATGCGCGACGCCGGTTACCTCACGGCGAACATCCGCGAGTTTCCGGCGGCGCTCGGCATCCGCGGTTCGGGCAAGACAGATTGGAATTTCACCTATCCGGCCCAGCCGTTCGATTCGGACCAGTGGAGCGACCTCAAGGCGAAGCAGCCGTTTCTGGCGCAGGTGAATTTCTCGGAGACGCACCGCGCCTTCAAAGGCCCCAAGAAGGCCGATCCTGCGAAAGTGGCGCTGCCGCCGATCTATCCCGATCACCCGGTGGCGCGCGAGGACTGGGCGGCCTACCTCGACGATGCGAGCGAACTCGACCGCAAGGTCGGTCTCGTGCTGAAGCAACTCGAGGCGGAAGGCCTGGCCGACGACACGATCATTATTTTCATGGGCGACCACGGGGCCGCCCACGTACGCGGCAAACAGTTCGTCTATGATGACGGACTGCGCGTGCCGTTCATTGTGCGTTGGGCGAAGAATTTTCCCGAGCCCAAGGGGTTCAAGGCCGGGACGGTGAGCGACCGGATCATGGAGGCGATCGACCTCGCACCGACGTTCCTCGACGTCGCGGGGGCGGCGAAGCCCGCGAAGATGCAGGGCCGCATTCTGTTTGGCGACCGGGCCGAGCCGGCGCGCGAGGTGGCGTTTGGGGCGCGAGACCGCTGCGACGAGACGGTGTTTCGCTTCCGCACCGTCCGCGACGCGCGCTACCGCTATATCAAAAATTTTACGCCGGAGCGCCCGTTTCTCCAGGCCAACGCCTACAAAGAGCGCCAGTATCCGGTGTGGAATTTGATCAAGGAACTCGGCGCCCAAGGAAAGCTCACCGACTGGCAGAAAAATTTCTATCTTTCGCCGACGATGGCGCCCGAGGAACTCTACGACATGGACACCGATCCGTGGGCGATGAACAACCTGGTGAATTCCAAAGACCCGGTGCACCGCACGACACTCACGCGGCTGCGGGGCACGTTGGAGAAGTGGATCGTCGAGTCCGATGATCAAGGCCGCGTGCTGGAGCCGGCCGCGCTCGTGGCGGCGGCCGGAGCGACGAAACCGGCGACCGGCGGCAACGCGGCCAAGCAGAAGAAAACCAAGCCGGCGAATTGAGCGGGGAGGCCGGGACCGCGGCGGGGAAGGGCGCGGGGCCGCCATGTGACGATTTGGCGAGCCGGCACGCGCCGGCTTGCGGGGGAAGAGCGGGCGTGCCGTGCTAGCGGGCCGCATGACACCTCGATTTCTCCACGTCCCGATTTTTTTGACGCTTGTTAACCTGGCGGGCGCGGCCGACGCCACGCCGCCGAAGCTGGCGGTCGTGATCTCGGTCGATCAGTTGCGCGCGGACTACCTCGTGCGCTTCCGGCCGTATTTTGGCGAGGGCGGCTTCAAGCGTCTGCTCGAGGGCGGGACGGAATTTCGCAATGCCCACTATCGGCACGCGATCACGCAGACCGCGCCGGGCCACGCGCAGATGCTGAGCGGAGTGTTCTCCAACGTCCACGGCATCATCGGCAACGAGTGGCTCGACCGCGCCTCGTGGGAGCAGGTCAACTCGGTCGAAGACCGCGATGCCCCGCTGGTGGGCATTGCGCCGGCGGAATTGGGGCCGGTGCAGGCGAAGGCGCCGGAAACGACCGGGCGTTCGCCGAAGAATTTATTGGCGGCGACGGTGGGCGACCAGCTGAAGCTGCGCGACGGGGCGAAGGCGAAAGTGTTCACGGCTTCGAACAAGGACCGCTCGGCGATTTTGCTCGGCGGCCAGCGCGGCGACGCGGCGTATTGGGATGAGAACGGAAAATTTGTGACGTCACGCCACTACCGGGCGGCGTTGCCGGCCTGGGTGGCGGCCTTCAACGCGGAGAAGCGGGCGGAGGCGGCGTTCGGCCGGGTCTGGGAGCGCGTGCTCGCGCCCGCCGTCTATGAAACGGTGCAGGGTCCGGACGATGCGGCGGGCGAGACGGTGGACTTCGGGTTCACGCGGGTGTTTCCGAAGACCGTGAACGGTGGTGCGGCGGCGGTGACGCCGAAATTTTTCACGGCCTACGAGAACTCGCCGTTCAGCACGGAAGCGCTGGGCGAGTTCGTGCAGCGCGCGGTGGTTGAGGAGCAGCTCGGGCGGCATGAAGGCACCGATCTGCTCGGGGTGAGTTTTTCGCAGATCGACGCGATCGGCCACAGCTACGGCCCCGCCAGCCACGAGGTGATGGACTCGATGCTGCGGCTCGACCGCGTGCTCGCGGCCCTCTTCGACCGCATCGACCGCGAGGTGGGGCTCGCCCGTTGCGTGATCGTGCTCACCGCCGACCATGGCGTGGCGCCGCTGCCGGAGGGTTTCAAGGACGGACGCGGCGGTCGGATCAAGGTGGCGGAGCTCGACGCGGCGGTGAAACAGGCGCTCGACGCCAAGTTTGGCGCGTTGCCGAAGGGCGAGACGTGGTTTGCGCGCGACAACCTCGCGTATCATCTGCGGCCGGCGGCGCTGGCGGCGAGGTCGGCGAGCGCCAAAGACGCGGGGGTCGTCGTGAAGACGGCGCTGATGGCGACGCCGGTGGTCGCGGAGGCTTTTACGCGGGAGGAGATTCTCGCGGCGGAGCCGGCGGGTGACAGCGTGCTCGCGCTGGTGCGGCGCAGCTATCACGCGGAGCGCGGGCGCGATGTGATCCTCGTGCCGAAGCCGTATTTTATGGTGAAGACGTCGAGCGGTTCGACCCATTCGACGCCCTACGACTACGACACGCACGTGGCGCTCGTGTTTTTCGGCGCGGGGGTGCCGCAGGGTGTGCAGGAAGGCCGCGTGGGCATCGACGATCTGGCGCCGACGCTGGCGCCGTTGCTGGGCGTGAAGGCGCCGCCGCTCGCGCAGGGCCGGAAGCTGTTCTGAACGGGCGCCCGATGCTGCGGGGTGGGATTGTTTTGGCCGCGGGCCCGCGAAAACCAGCCTGCCTGGATTGTAACCCACTAGCGGTTACAATCCCTCTGAAATCGGAGCGTGAATCCGGGCGCAACGTCACCCGGCCGTCGGGTCAGGCGGGGAGCGGTTTGCCCTTGGTCTCCGGGGCGAGCCAAATGAGGCCGAGACCGACGACGTAAATGAGGGTGATGACGGCGCCGGCTTTGGCGTAGCTGCCGTCGAAGGTCTGCATCAGGGAGCCCATTTGGAGAGCGCCGACGGCGGCGAGAATGCGGCCGGCGTTAAACGAAAGGCCCTGGCCGGTGGCGCGCACGCGGGTGGGGAAAAGTTCCGGCAGGTAGAGGGGCAGCCAGCCGTAAAACGCGGCAGTGAGGGCTCCGACGATGAAGGTCAGCACGAGGAAGGGCGGGCCGAAGGTATCGATACCGCGGAAGAGCACGGCGCAGCTGATGAGCGAGCCGAGACTGAGGAGGAAGTAGGCCATGCGGCGCGTGATGAAACGGCCGACGTAGGCGCCGAGGAGACAGCCGATGACGGCACCGATGCCGGAGGTCATGCCCGTCCAGCCTTTGGCGGTGGGGTCGGCGGCACCGGCCATCTTGTCAGCCCAGAGCGGGAGCCACTGCACGGAGCCCCACGTGCCGATGAGCGCGACGGACGACAGCGCGGTGGCGATGAGCGTCGTCTTCCAGAGTTTCGGGCCGAAAATTTCTTTGAGCGGGTCGGTCTTGACCGTGTCGGATTTGACGGCGGCCTGCCATTTTTCGGACTCGGGAACGAAGAGGCGCACGATGAAGGTGAGGAGCGCGGGGGCGGCGCCGATGAGCGCGACCCAGCGCCACGAATCGATCGTGACCTTGAAGAAAATGGTGATGACGGCGATGAGGGCGAAACCGACGTTGGCGGCGGCGCCGATCACGCCGGCCATAAGCGGGCGGTGTTTGGCTGGCCAGACTTCCATGACGAGGGCGATGCCGAGCGACCATTCGCCGCCCATGCCGAGCGCACCCAAGAAGCGGGCGGCGCAGAGGTGCCACGGTTCTTGGGCGAAATAAATCAGACCGGTGAAGATGGAGTAGACGAGAATGCTGGCGGCCATGGCGCGGACGCGGCCGATTTTGTCACCGAGCCAGCCGAAGACGACGCCACCGAGGGCGGCGCCGACCAAGAAAGAGGCGGTGGCGTAGCCCATCCAGAGCGCGACAAACGAGTCGGTCAGGGCGATGCCCTGCGCTTGCTGCATTTGCAGGAGCGCGGGACGCGCGATGAGGGGGAAGAGCCCCATTTCCATGCCGTCGAACATCCAGCCGAGGAAGGCGGCAGCGAGCACGGCGGCGAGGCGGGTTTTGTTGGGCGGGGCGGAGTCGGCGGGGCTGGGGTGGGTCATAATTTGCGGCGCGCTAGAGGGAGTGTTGAGGAGATAGGTTGTCGAGAAACCCGCTTAGGAAAACGAAACTATTTTTCCAACCCTGGCGGAAAGGCGGGAATTTACAGCGGCGTCAGCGTGGCGACGGCGGGGGTAGCATAGCCGTGCCAGTAGGCCTCGAGGTGGGCGCGGTCGGGTTCGCCGTCGGCGACGATGAAGCGGAAGCGGGCGACGTAGGGGGTGCCGGGCTCGATGCGGAATTCGCCGAGGAGCTGCGGCACGAAACTGAAATAGGGCATGTTCGGGTGGAGGCGCACGGGTTGCGGCGCGCGGAAATTCGACGGGTGGCCGAGGGTGGCGGTGCCGGCGAAGGCGCCGTCTTTGAGCGGGCCGCCGAGGAAACACCAGCGGGCGCGGGAATTGTTGCCTTTGATGCGGTCGGTGACGCCCTCCGAGGTGAGGAAGCGCGCGGCGTCGCCGGGGCCGTTCCAGGCGGCGGCGGCGCGGAAGCCGAAGCCGCCGTAGTGATATGCGGGGAGAATGAGCGGGTCGGCGGTCGCGCAGGTCTGCGTGGTGACGAGGTCGAACATGCGCACGGGCCGGGAGGCGCCGCCGAGATCATAGACGGTGACCTGCCAGGTTTCGTGGAGGGCGGTGACGGGGGTGGGCGCGGAGAGATCGACCATCTTCAGGCGGGCCTGAAATCCGCCATGCACGGGGCCGCTCCACGTGCGGTCGAGGGCGACGAATTCTTGGGCGCCGGTCTTGTTCTGCATGTTCCAGAAGTCGGGCGACCGGCCCTGAAAACCGGTCTTCGTCCAAGGCGTCCAAATACCGTGGTGGTGCGGGTGGTTGGACGGGTAGTCGTCCGTGACGAGTTGGCCCGTCGGGGAGAAAACGGGGTGGAGGTAGCCGGCGCGCACGATCTCGGGCTTGATGTCGGCGCGGGGCACGGCGTCGCGGTCGAGATGGTAATAGAGGACGGCCTGGCCGGCGACGCTGACTTTGAGTTCGCCGCGGTCGGGGGCGACGATGACGCCCTCGCGCGGACCGCCGGCGCCGGAGATGAGGGTGAAGACGAGGGGCTCGCGGGCGCGCTGGGCGGGCACGATGAAACGCGCGGTCCCGTCGGGGTCGGTTTGCAGCGGAACGGCGCGGCCGTCGGCGTTGCGGAGCACGGCGGACTTGGGGGCGTCGGCGGGAAGGGGAAAGGCAATGACCTGGCCGGCGCGGTCGACGTCGGCCGCGGCGAGAATCACGCGGAAATTCTTGGCGGCGGCGTCGGACCAGACCGCAGCGCAGGCGAGTGCGGCGGCGAACGAACGGGAGGCAATGCGCAGGGGGAAAGACAAAGCAGGAAAACCAAGTCAGAGGGGCCGGCGGCGCGCAAGCCCGCGGAAGGCATGCGCGGGCCGGTGGGCAACGCGCTTTCCTGCCAGCGCCGTCCGGGGTGGGCCGGCCGCTCCGCGGGCGGCGGATGGCGGGTCGTGGCGTGACTGGCTGAGCCGCGCGCGGAGCGGACGACCCACCGGGGGCGCCGAGTGCGGCGAGAAACGGCGCGGCCCCGGCGGGCGAGGATTTGCGGGGGCGCAGTTTGGTTTCGACCCCGGAGCGTGGGGCCGTATGGTCGGGACCGGGAGAACACCATGCGCCTCGCGACCATCTTGCCTTACAGCAGTGTCGAATCCGTGCCGGTCGCTGCGGCGCCGGACGGAACGTGGATTGAGTTGGCAGGGTTGATCGGTCGGGAGGCGCCGCGGATGAAGGGTGCGCTGCCGTGGTTGATGGTGCACGGCGGAAATCTCGCGGAGCGGGCGGAGGCGTGGCGCGGGCCGCGGTATCGGGAGAGCGATTTTTCGTTTTTGCCGCCGGTGGTGCGGCCCCATTCGTTTCGGGATTTTTTCGCGTTCGAGGCGCATGCCCAGGCGGCGCGCGCGCGGACGGGCGGGGAGGTGCCGGCGGAGTGGTATGCAACGCCGATGTTTTATTTTTCGAACCACAATGCGCTGATCGGGCACAACGCGGCGGTGGCGCCGCCCGTGGGTTGTGCGGAGTTGGACTTCGAGTTGGAGCTGGGCGTGATCATCGGGCACGGCGGGCGCGACATCGCCGTGGCGCGGGCGTGGGAGCACGTGATGGGTTTCACGATCATCAACGACCTTTCGGCCCGCGATCTGCAGCGCAAGGAACAGGCGGTCGGGCTCGGACCGACGAAGTCGAAGGATTTTGCGACGGCGGTGGGGCCGTGGATGGTCACGCGGGACGCGGTGGCCGACCGCATGGTGGGCGAGAAACTCACGCTCGAGATGTGCGCGCGGGTGAACGGCCGGGAACTTTCGCGCGGCAACGTGGCCAGGCTCTACCACTCCATCCCGCGGTTGGTCGCGCAGGCCTCGCTCGATGCGGAGCTTTTTCCCGGTGACCTGATCGGCACGGGCACGGTGGGCACGGGCTGCCTCCTCGATCTCGGGCCCGAGAACACGGGCGGCTGGCTGAAAGCGGGTGACGTCGTCGAGTTGGAGATCGAACGGATCGGGGTGTTGCGGACGAGGATCGGCCCGCGGGCCGCGCGCAGCGTAGAAGGGCCGGGGGTTTGAGCGGAGATGCAATATCGGCTTTAGAGGCGAATTAAGTGGAAGTGTTTTTATCGCCTTAAATGGCGAATTGATTCGATCACTCCAGTTGTGTCGTCAAAAAAGACGAATAATGAAAATCACCAGCCAGGCTTCGGATGCAGCGGTGCTGGAGGAGCTGGGGCGGAGGCTGGCGCGGTTGCGGTTGGCGAAAAACCTGACGCAGGCGCAGTTGGCGGAGAAAGCGGATGTCGCGAAACGCACCGTCGAGCGATTGGAGTCGGGGAGTGTGGCGCCGCAGTTGGCGGGATTTGTCCGAATTTGCCGGGCGCTCGATTTGGTTGAGCGGTTTGAACACCTGGTGCCCGAGTTGGCGGCCAACGAGGCCGCGCCGGCGGATTTTCGCATGCAGCCGCGGCGGCGTGCCTCGAGGCCGGGTGCCCGCGGGGCAGCGCGGGGTGCGCCGCGTGGGCGTGGGGCCGCCGCGGCAGCACCGCAGATGGTGCGGGCGGCTGAAGTGCCGCCGGTCGGGAACGAAGCGCCGGCGAAGGGGGCGGCCGCCGCGGCGTCGGAGCGCGCGGCGGACGTGGTCGTGGTGGCCCACCACCTGAATTGAGCGGGCGGCGGGGGGGATCGATGGCCCCGGTCGGGCTGGCCGGTGTTCGGCGCCGGCCGGTTCTCGCAAGGTCCCTTAAATTTCAGATTTTTCCGCGGTAGATCTGATCGGTGGGCGGGAAACCCGGCCAGCGCCCGGGCCGACAGCGGCAAATCTGGCCACCGGCCGGGCCGACAGTCTGCAAACCAAAGGACGGGGGGATTACTCGGCGGTCAGGTGGCGGAGGGCGCGGGGCTTGGCGTCCTCGGGGACTTGGTCGGGACGGGCGCGGAGGCTGGCGAGGTATTCGACGAGGTCGCGGATCTCGGATTTGGTGAGGATCGCGCCGTAGATTTCCGGCATACCGCTCGGGGCGCTGGCGCGCTGGGCGATGTTGGTTTTTTTCACCGCGACGAGTTGGTTGTCGGTGGTGCGGAGGGTGATCGTGTCGGCGGTTTCGCTGGCGACGATGCCGGCGGCGGCTCCGCCGGATTTTAACGTGAGAACAATCGTGTCGTAACCGGGGGCGACCTTGGCGTTGGGCTTGATGATCGATTCGAGGAGGTAGGCGCGGTCGTATTTGAGGCCCATGTCGGCCAGGTTGGGGCCGGCTTCGCCGCCGCTCTCGGTGCCGACCTTGTGGCAGCGGACGCAGGCCATGACGGGCTGGTGGTTGAAGATGCGTTCGCCGCGGGCTCTGTCGCCGCCGCGGAGCGTGACCTGGAACGGAGCGAGGGGATCGGGATTTTGGGCGAGGGCGGCTTCGCGGTCGGCGAGGAGTTTTTTTACTGCGGGCTCGTTGCGCAGGGCGGCGGCGTTGAGGAGGTCGAGTTGGATGGCGGCGGCGGGCGGGGCTTGGTCGGTGGCGAGCGCCGCGAGTTGGGCGGTGAGAAGGGTCGCGGCGCTCGGGTGCTGGAGCGTGCCGAGGGCGCGATAGGCGGTCTTCTGCTCGGCGGGGGTGCCGTTGGCGATGAGGTTGGCGAGGACCGGTGCGGCGGCCTCGGGAGAGAGGCGCGCGGTGATCGGCAGCACGGCCTGCCGCATGAGGGGCGACTTGAGGTCGCTCGCGAGTTTCACGGCTTCGGGGAGGCGCGGGTCTTTGAGTTTGTCGAGGGCGCGGAGGGCGGCGGCGCGGTGGGCGGACGGTTGGTTGGCGTCCTTGAGGACGGCGAACAGGGTGTCGGCGGCGCTCTTGATTTCGAGGGTATCGACGGCTTGCAGGACGGCGGCCTGGAGGGTGGCGGGGGACGTGGGTTCGAGGAGGCCGGGGAAAATGGGGAGGAGGGCCTGGGTGGCGACGGAGGCGTCGCGGGTTTTTTCGGCGAGCGGGCGGAAGAGGCCGACGATGCGGTCGCGGGCGGGCGGCGTGGGCCAGTTGGCGAGTTGGGTGACGGCTTCGGCGCGGAGTTTCGCGGGGGCGGCGGCGTTGGCGGCGTAGGCGGCGAGGGCGGCGGCGTTGGCGGGCTGACCGAGGCGGAAGTGGGCGTTGAGGACGCGGAAGAGGATGGCTTCGTCGGTGAGGGGTTGCGTGATGAGCGCAGCGAGGGCCGGGTAGGCGGCGACGATGGGGGTGTCGTTGATGGCGAGGGCGGCTTCGCGGACGATGAAGGGATCAGCGTCGTTGAGGAATTTGGCGATAATGGGATTCTGGAGACGGCGGAAGGCGAGGACGAGGCCGAGGCGGACGGCGCGTGAATCGGAGGCCAGCGCGGCGGTGAGGGCGGTGACGTTGTGGCCGCCGACGAGGCCGAGCACGAGGGCGTGGCGGAGGTATTCGTCCTGGTCGTTGTTGGCGCGGAGGGCGGCGATGAGCTCGGGGGCGGCGGCGGCGTGCTGAAGTTTGCCGAGAGATTGCGCGGCGAAGAATTTCACGCGGGGCGCGGGATCGGTGAGCGCGGCGACGAGGGCGTCGGCGGAGGAGGTGTCGCGGGCGTCGCCGAGGACCTTGATCGCCTGGGCGCGGACTTCGGCGTCGGCGTCGCGGAGAAGTTTGCGCAGGGGCTCGAGCGCGGCGGCATTTTTCGGGGCGAGCTGGCCGAGGGCCCAGATGGCGTGGAGGCGCGCGTAGGGCGATGGGGACGGCGTCGCGACGAGGGTGGCGAGGGGGGCGAGGCTGGCGGTGCCGCGTTCGGCGAAGGTGAACTGGGCTTCCTGGCGGACGCGCTGGTCGGCGTGGGCGAGGAGCGCGGTGAGTTCGGCGACGGAGGCTTTGGTCCAGTCCTGCGCGATGAGTTTTTGGGTTTCGAGGACGAGGGCGTCTTTGGCGTGCTTTGGATCGCTGATGGCGTAGATGCGGCCGCGTTTGGATTTCGGCCAACCGTCGGCCCAGTCGGAGGTGTAGAGGCGGCCGTCGGGGCCGAACTTCACATCGGTGGGCAGGGCGGACTGGAGAAACGGTTTCGAGTCGGCGATGGCGTAGCCGGCGCCCTTGGGCTTGACGTTGTAGGTGTAGATGCCGCTTTTCGCGACGCTGCCCTTGAAGTGGGTGATGAAGAGGGAGCCGCGGTAGCGGTCGTTGAGGCCGGTGCCGGGATAGTAGGCGATACCGGAGGGGCCGTCCTCGATGTTGCAGATGGGCGAGAGGAGATAGGCGGCGGTGTGCTGGGTGCGGGGCTGCCAGAGTTTGTCGGCGAGCCAGGGGCTGTCTTTGTCGATGAGCGGGTGTTGGTAGCCGACGCGCCAGCCGCTGTCGCCGCCCTCGACGACGTGGACGAGGCGTTCTTCGTCGCCCTTGTCGCAATCGTTGTCGCCGGTGAGGAGGTCGCCGTTTTCGGTGAACGCGAGGGACTGGGGGTTGCGGAGGCCGCGGGCGAAGACCTCGAGCTGGGTGCCGTCGGGGTTGCAGCGATACACGGCGCCCTCGTCGGGGGTGTCGGCGAGGGAGCCGTCGGGGCCCTTGGCGTGGGCGCCGCGGTCGCCGTTGGAGAAGTAGAGTTTGCCGTCGGGGCCGAAGATGAGGCCGTGGAGATCGTGGCCGGTGAAGTTGAAGCGGACGCCGTAGCCGCGGCTGATTTCGGTGCGGGTCTCGGCCTTTTGGGCGCCGGTGAATTTCCAGACGCTGGGGATGCTGGTGAAGTAAACGGAGCCGCGGCGGGCGAGGACGCCGGAGGCGATGCCGTCGAGCGGGGAGTTGAAGCCCTCGGCGTAGAGGGAGGATTTGGTGGCGACGCCGGTGCGGTCGGTGTCTTCGAGGAGGCGGACGCGTTCGGACTCGATGGAAAGTTCTTTGACGCCCTCGGGGCCGAAGTGGCGGGCGATGGCGGCGGATTGGTCGTCGAGGGTGCGGTTGGCGAGTTCCGCTTCGAGGGTCCACATGTAGTCGCGGATATCGAGGACGCTGGAGCGGTAGCGGTAGGTCTCGGCGACGAAGAGGCGGCCCTTTTCGTCGAAGTTGAACGCGACGGGGTTGGCGAGCATGGGCTCGGCGGCCCAGAGGGTGGCGACGAGGCCGGGCGGGAGCTTCATGCGCCGGAGGGCCTGCTCGCCCTCGTTGGAGGCGGGCGCGATCTCGGCGGCGGCGACGCGGGAGCCCATTTTGAGGATCTGGCCGGAGGTGCGTTTGACGTCGGCGGGAGCGTCGTCGTTCCCGGCGGCGGCTTCGGCGGCGCGGAGAGGAAGCGAAGCGGTGAGGGCGAGGGCCGTCGCGAGCGCGGCGGCACGAAGGGTGAGGGTGTGGGAACGACGCATGGGGGGAGGGCGGAAGGTAGGAGGCAGACGAAGCGAGGCAAGCGACGTTGCGCAGATCCCCCGGGTGGGGGAGGCGGGATGCCAGGGTGGCGACGTGGCCGGGGCGGATATTTTATGCTCAGATTGCCCCGAATTTTGTCACAGAAGTCACGGAGCCCAGCGCACAGAGCTCACAGCGCGGACGGAGAAATCCGTTTGGAGAAATCAAGTTGGTGCAGGCGGGCGCACCTGCCGGGGGAAACCGTTTTTGATCCGTTTCGGAGAGCTCTCCCCGGTGCTCCTTGTCTGGGGCTCAACGGCTTTCCTCAGGACGAAGGATTCGGCGGCTACGGGGTGACCGTGAGGCGGAGAGGGGTGGCGGGGCGCACGGAGATTTCGAGGCCGGCGGCGAGTTGGGCGCCGGAGAATTGGCCGGAGACGGACGGCGATTGGACGGAGTAGGTTTTGGCGGACTGCACGGTGAACCACTCGGGGAATTGGTTGATGCGGGGCCAGTCGACGGGGAGGCGGAGGTTTTCGGCGTGGCGGGGGCGGTCAAAGATGAGTTGGCCGCTCCAGGGTTTCTCGGAGGAGAGGACGACGTGGAGCGTGCCGGCGGCGTCGCGCGCGGCGCCGAGGCGGAGGTCGGCGCGCCAGGGTTGCGCGGTCACGCCCTGAGTTTTCCAGAGACAATACATGATCGTGGTGCGGGCGAAATTTCCGTCGCCGTGCCAGCCCTCGATGAGGCCGTCGGGGCGTTGGCTGGACCAGAGCTGCTTGATCTCGGAGTCCATCCACGCGGTGACGGAGGCGACGCGCGGTTCGGTGGTGAAGCGGTTGTAGAGGTTCAGCGCGCTCTCGATGGCGTCGGCGTAGCCGTCTTGGCTGCCGAAGGGAAATTTTACGCGATCGGGGCGCGGCTCCCAAGGGTAGCCGCGGTACTTTTTGTCGAGGGCGGCGAGCGGAGCGATGAGCGCGTCGCGGTAAGCGGCGGTGCCGTCGACGAGGAAGACGGTGTAGTAGGCGTCGAAGACGTAGCCCCAGGAGTCGGAGAGTTTGGCGTCGACGATGGCGCCGGTGCGCGGGTTGACGTCGTTGTAGAGGAGACCGTCGGGGTTGCGGGCGACGGCGAGAATGCGGTCGAGCATCTCGTGGAGATGCGGCTGGTAGGCGGCTTTTTTCTCGGCCCATTCGCGACCCCCGGGGAGTTGGCCGGCGTAGTGGAGCGTGGCGTAGAATTCGCAGAGGCCGCTGACAATTTCGCAGCCATGGTCGCGGAGGCGGAGGGTGGCGAAATCGCGGGTCGGGTGATTCTTGCCGGCGGGGAGGAGAAAGTTGTCGGCGAGGCGAATGCCCCAGCGGAGATATTTTTCGTTGCGACCGCTCATCCAGTAAATGCGGGCGAGGGCTTGGAGGTAGTCGCCGCTGACCTCGACGCCGACGGCTTTGTCGGAGCCGGCGAGCGGGATTTTGCCGAAGGGTGAATCGACGGCGGCGAGAGCGAAGGAGTCGTCGACCAGCTCGAACATCCGTTCGCTCCACGGGCTGGGGCCGAGCCATTCGGTGAGGGCGAGGAGGCCGTCCTTCACGTATTCGGCGGAGTTGAAGAAAATGCGTTCGGCGTTGGGCGTGGGTTGGCGGAGGCCGGGGGTGGGGCGGAGGGCGTAATCGTCGGTGAGGCGGAGCCAGCCGGGGCGCACGGTGAGTTTCCGCTCGGCGTCGAGCATGGGGCGGAGTTTCGCGGCGAGGAGCGGGCGCTCGGTGAAATCGGCGCTGAGGACCATGAACGGGTAGTTGTCGGCGGCGGAGTCCTTGCCGTTCCAATACGGGCTGTCGGTGAGGTTGCGCGGGATGAGACCGGTGGTGGGCTCGGCGGTGGCGAGCCAGGCGTGGAGGTAGCGGTTGCAGCGGTTGAGGCCTTCCTGGACGAGCGCGCCGTTGGCGGTGGCGGTGGCGAAGGCGGACTCGGAGGAGACAGGGGCGGCGGTGCCGTGAAGCGTGCCGAGGGCGAGCGCGGCGAAGGCGACGGCGAACGAGGGGAGGCGCATGGGGGTGAGGGAAGGGTGGCGCGGCGGAGGGACGAGGCAAGACACGGGGCGGAGCCGCGAGGACGCAAAAAAGCCCGGTCGGGGCGACCGGGCTGTGGGCAAAGCTGAACAATGAAAAGTGGGCGGACTGAAGTCCGCCCTACCTCAGAAGTTCAGGTTGGCGCTGAGGCGGTAGGTGCGGCCGGTTTGCCAGACGGCGCCGTAGAATTTGTCGTCGTCGGCGAGGTTGGCGAGGTTGAGCTGGACCGAGGTGTTGTAGCGGCCGATTTTGTAGCGGTAGCCCATGTTCAGGTCGTAGAGGTAGTGCGAGGGGACGAGGCGGCGGTCGATGGTGATGGCGCCGGTGTTGGTCGCGACGGAGATGAGTTCGGCTTCGCGTTGGCCGAGGTATTTCGTGGCGAACATCACCCAGGTGTTCTTGAGGAAAGTCTGGGTGAACTCGTAGCGGACGAAGGCGGTGCCGGTGTATTTGGAGATGTCGGTCGAGGGCTTGCCGAGGTAGCGGCTGGAGCTGCCGCCGGCGTTGACGAAGTTTTGCTGGGCCAGGAGGCGGACCGGATCGGGATTCGCGGGCGTGGCGAAGGCGGCGATTTCCTTGATCTGCACGTCATTTTTCGAGACGCCGACGTTGAAGCGCAGATTGCGCAGGGGGATGTAGTCGACCTTGAGGTCGAAGCCCTTCGAGTCGGTGGAGGTTTTGACGAAGGCGCCGAAGCCGGAGCCGTTGTTCGTGCCGGTGGGGGAGACGAGGAGGTTTTGGATCGCGGCGCCGAAATTTACGGGGCGGTCTTTGTCGCTCATGGCGAAGCCGGCGAGGTTGAGGAGGAGCTTGCTCTTGAAGAGGTCGAGGCGGAGGCCGGCTTCGGCGTTCTTGATCGTGGCGCCGTCGAGGGGATTGCCGTTGCCGTCGTAGGCGGAGTAAGCGGGGCCGGGGTCGACGGCGCTCATGGTGTTGGCGTAGAGGCGGACCCAGTCGACGGGGAGCCAGATGGCGGTGGCGCTGGGGGCGGTGTTGCGCACGGGCTTGGGGCGGCGGACGCCGTTGAGGGTGGAGCCGCTGCCGGCGGGGGCGGCGCCGTTCCAGAGGAAGTTGCCGGCGGTGTCGTAGACATTGCCGCCGCGGTCGTTGCGGGAGTCGAAGAGACCGACGATGGTCTGGAATTTGTCGTGGAAGAAACTGCTCTGGAGATTGGCGTAGAGGTTGCGGTCCCAGAAGAGGGAGGTGAGGTAGGAGGACTTGGCGGTGAGGGAGGTCTCGGGGCCCTGGGGGTATTGGTTGAGGGCGGCGTGGTCCCAGCGTTTGACGGAGGTGAAATCGCGCGGGTCGCGGAAGCGGGTCAAGATGACGTCGTTCGGGAGGGCTTCCCAGCGCTGGGTGGCGGGATCGGCGGCGTTGCCGGTGTTGCCGTAGTAGAAATTTTGATTCGGGGCGTTGTTGCCGGAGCGCAGGGGGCCGTAGCTGAGGCCGGTGATCGCGCGGTGCTTCACGGGACCGGTGGCGAAGGCGAAGTAGAGTTCGGTTTTCCAAGTCGGGCGGACGGTGCGGGCGGAGTTCGTGATGTTGTCGGGGCGGATGTCGAGGACCTGCGGCTGGGCGGTGCCGGCGGAAGGGCGGAGCAGCGCGAGGAACCGCGGGTCGGTGCGGATGCGGAGCGGGATGGAGGCGTCGTTGGCGTTGCGCAGGGCGAGGCCGAAGCTGCGGCTGCGGACGTTGATATCTTCGGAGGAGAAACCGCCCCACCATTGGAGGTTGTCGGTGAAGCGGTGGTCGACGCGGTAGGTGGCGACGAAGGTGCGCTCCTTGCGGAAGGTGTCGGGGCCCTCGAAGCGGAAGTCGCGTTGGTTGGGGGTGGTGAGGACGCGGGCGGTGCCGGGGCGGCCGTCGATGAGCGTGCCGTAGGGGGTGCCGGCGGGGGAGAGGGTGTTGTCGGTGAGGAAGAAGTTGCGGATGTTGTCGCGGGTGTTGAAGCGGGACTCGATGGAGGCGAGGATCTGGGTCTTGGGGCCGAGCTTGAGTGTGGCCGTCGGGTTCATGACGAAGGTTTCCGTCTGGTAGAACATCGCGTTGCTCTTGTTCTCGGAGTAGGAGAGCGGGAGGGCGAAGCCGAGGAGGCCGGGTATCACGGGGCCGGAGACGAGGAGCTCGGTGCGGCGGAAGCCGTAGGAGCCGATCGTGGCGCCGAGGCGGGCGACGGGGCGGGTGCCGGCGAGGACGCTGGAGACGTTGACGACGCCGCCGGTGCCGTTCTGGCCGTAGAGGGCGCCGCCGGGGCCCTTGATGATGTCGACGCGGCTCATGGTGATGGGGTCCATGGGGACGAAGCGGGCGAAGCCGTCCTTTTTCATGCCGGCGGAGATGCCGCGGATGAGGAGGGTGCTGTTTTCGGGGTTGTCCTTGGTGCCGCCGGTGCCGCCGGCGGTGGTGTCGAGCTGGATGCCGGAGACGTATTCGAGGGCGTCGCGGATATCGAGGGCGCCGATGTCGCGCATGAACGCGGAGGTGAGCACCTCGATGTTCATGGGGAGGTCTTTGATGGGGGTGTTGTAGCGGGTGCCGGTGGTGGTGTTGGCGGCGCGATACTCGTCGTCGCGTTCGGCGGAGACCTGGAAGACGTTGAGTTGGACGATGGCTTGGTCGGCGTTCGCGGTTGCGGCGGCGGAGGGCGCCGGGGCGGCCTGGGCGGAGAGGCGCGGGGCGGCGGCGAGCAAGGCGGCGAGGGCGGGCAGGAGGAGACGGGGAGGTTTCATGGGAGGCAGGGTGGGCGGTCGGAAAAACAGGCGGCAGGGCGGGGAGCAGGAGACGGGGGACAGGGGCCGGACAGAACGGGCGGAGGAAAACGGGGCTCGCCATGGGTGACGAGGGCGCTGTTGGTTTAATCGTAAAGTGAAACGGAGCACCCAACCCTCAATGAAGCATGTGGCGGCGGCCGCGGGCGTGTCGGTGATGACGGTGTCACTGGCGTTGCGGCGGGCGCCGAGCATTCCGGCGGCGACGCGGGAGCGGGTGTTGGCGGCGGCGGAGCGGTTGGGTTACCGGAGGAATCCGCTGGTCGCGGCGCTGATGGCGGATCTGCGCGGGAAGAAGGCGCGGGGGGCGGAGGCGCACACGATCGCGTATGTGGAGAGCTATCCGGCGGACGGGCCGCCGCAGCAGACGGGGTCGTTGCGGCGGTTTCGGGACGGGGTGGTCGCCGGCGCGGCGAAGCACGGCTTCGGCGTGCAGGTGTTCCGGCTCGGGGAGGGCGGGCTGAGCGAGGCGCGGCTCGAGCAGGTGCTGGAGGCGCGGGGGATCCGCGGGGTGGTGTTTGCGCCGTTTCCGCGGACGGGCTCGGCGCTGACGCAGACGTGGGGCAACCAAGCGCTGGCGGCGCTGGGGTATTCGCTGGCGCGGCCGGGGCTGCACCGGGCGGTGAACCATCAGGCCCACTCGATCAAGCTGGCGCTCGCGGAGCTGCGGGCGCGGGGCTATCGGCGGATCGGGCTCGTGATCCGGCGGCACGAGGACCAGCGCACGGAGCGGAACTGGCTTTCGTCGGTGTTGCTGGCGCAACACGACGCCGCGGGGAGCGAGCTGAGTTATCCGCTGCTGTTGGCGGAAAAGATCGAGCGGCGGGTGTTGCTGGCGTGGGTGAAACGGGAGCGGCCGGAGGTGGTGGTGACGACGGAGCCGGAGGTGGGGCCGATGCTGCCGCGCGGGCGGGCGGGGGGGCCGGGCCGGGTGGGCTTCGCGCATCTGCACCTCACGCCGGATGCGGTGGGCTGCAGCGGGATCGACCAGAACAACGAGCGGGTGGGCGAGGCGGCGGTGGATCTGGTGGTGGAGCAGCTGCACGGCAACGCGTTTGGGGTGCCGGGGAACCCGAAGACGGTGTTGATCGAAGGGCGGTGGGTGGCGGGAATGACGGCGCCGGGGAACGGGACAGTGGCGGTGAGGGGAGGAGGTTGAAGGCGGGGCAAGCCGGGCGAGGGGCGGGAAGGACGCGGGGTGGGACGCACTGTGCGCTTTCCTTTTTCGGGGCGGCTTGCAGGCTGCGCAGGCCATGGTGCACGCCGCCGCCGCCACCCCGACCCCTTTGCCCGGAGGCTTTCGCGCGGGCACGCTGCGCGGGGTGGAGGGATTTATCCGGGCGGGGCAGGACGGGGCGGGGCGGTGGTGGCTGATCGATGCGGCGGGGCGGCCGTTTTTTTGCCGGGCGGTGCACGGCGTGCGGGCAGCGGCGGCACCGGTGGACGAGACGGTGGGGGGGCGGGCGGCGAGTGCGGGGCCGTATGCGCCGGATGAACACACGTCGGCGCGGTTGCGGCGCTGGGGCTTCAATGCGGTGGGCGTGGGTGGCGACGGGGCGGAGCGCGCGGATGGGTTCGCGTTTATGGCGAGCGTGGATTTTTGCCGGACGGGCGGGGTGATCCAGGTGCCGGGCGTGCGGTTGCCGGATGTATTCGATCCCGCCTGGCCGCGGGTGGCGGCGTTGCGGGCGTTGGACGTGTGCGGGCCGGAGGCGATGAACCGGGCGCTGCTCGGCTGGGTGGCGGACGATCGGCCGGGTTGGGGGCAGCCGCGGGCGGGGACGGCGGGGGGCGCCGGGCGGCCGGGCTTGCTGCAGGTTTGCCTGAGCCTCGAGCCGAACTTCGCGGCGTATCATGCGGCGTGGGAATTTGTCCTGGCGCTGCACGGCGGGCGGATCGACGTGTTGGCGCGGACGTGGGGGGTGGCGGTGACGAACAAGGCGGTGGTGCGCGGATGGACGCACGCGGAGCAGGGGATCGCCACGCGGGGCTATCTGCGCGACGAGGCGCGGTGGTCGCGGGAATTTGCGCGGCGGTATTTCGCGGGCGCGGCGGCGGCGATCCGGGCGGCGGATCCGAACCATCTGGTGCTGGGGTGCCGGTTCGGCGGGCCGGTGGGCGAAAGCGTGCGGGCCGAGGGGATTTACCCGGCGGTGGACGTGGCGTTGGTCGACTGGAGCGAACTGCCAGCGCCGGGCGGGGTGGCGGCGGGGCCGGTGTTGGCGGGGGATTTCTGCTGGGCGGACGCGGAATTTCGGGCGGCGCCGGCGCCGGGGCGCGGGGTGCGCCGGTGGACGACGGTCGAATGGATGTTGCGGCGGGGGCGTGCGGCGTTGGAGCGCGCGGCTCGACACCCGGCGGTGGCCGGCTATGTGTGGCGCGAGTGGTTGGACGAGCCCGGCGAGCAACCGCCGTTTGCCCGCGGACTGGTGCACGTGAACGGCACCGAGGCCCGCGAGCACACCGAGTTGCTCACTGCGTTCAATGCCCGCGCCGAATCGTTGCGGCGCGCGTCCGACCGTCCAACCGTTTCCCCATGAAAAAAATCCCGCTCGTTTGCCTGACTGTCCTGTGTGCGGCACTGCTTGCGGGTGCCGGGTGTGGCTCGATCAACACCACCGCCGGCGGCGACACGAACCGCGTGATCACCGGCACGGTGAATTTTCGCGGTGACCTGGTGCTGCCGCCGGACGCCGAGGTGGTGGTGCGCCTGTTTGACGCGTCGGCGATCGGGCAGGCCCGGAGTGCGGCCGCCCGCGATCTGCCGGTGGTGGACCGGCCGAAGGCCCCACCGACCCCGCAAGTGTTGGGGGAGCAGACGATCAAGGCGCCGCCGGCCGGTCCGGTGGCCTTTCGGATCGAGTATAACGCGGACGACAGTTTGCTGCGCCACGGGTTGAACATCGACGCGCGCATTTCGTATGGCGGCCGGGTGTGGCTGCGCACGGTAAACACCCGGGCGGTGACGTTGGGGAACGCGGGCGACCCGCACGCCGTGTGGGTGGAATCGGTGGCGCGATGAGGCGCGGTGCCGTTACGCGGCGGGGGGCTTGGGCAGGAGTTTCGCGACGACGAAGAGCAGGCCGACGATGACGAGGGCGAGCACGCCCCAGAACAGCGGGCCGCCGCGCAGGCGGCCGAAGAGGTCGGCGGCGGAACGATCCTCGCCGAATTTTTCCTCGGCCCCGAGGACGGCCGCGGATTTTTCGGCGGCGAGGATCCGGCCGGCCACGAGGGCGAGATCGTAGCGCGGGGCGGCGGCGGTGCGGTTGCCGTAGCAGAGCGCGAGGGGCGCGGAGCCGGGCTCGGGTTTGAACAGGAGGCGCACGACCGGATAGGCGGCGCGGACGGAGCCGAGGGCGAGCGGGGGATTGTCGCCGTTGTCGGTTTCGAGGAAGAGCGTGGCGGTGGCGGGCGCGGCGGGGAGCAGCACGGTGAGGGCGCGGTCTTCGCCGGGGGTTTTGCTCCAGTCGGTTTCGACGAGGGTGCGCTCGACGGTCTCGCCGCGGGCGTCGGCGGGTTTTTCGGAGAAACGCAGGTGGCGTTGGAAGAGGGGGGTGGTGGACGTGAGGGTCAGGCGTGTGACGGGCAGGCCGGCGCGGGGAAGTCTGATTTCCCAGCGGCTGATGCGGGGGCGCTTCGGGTCGTGGGCCGGGACCACGGTGAGGGCGGTCCAGCGGGTGAGCGTGGGGCGTTCGAGCAGGTAGGGCAGTTGGGCGCCGTCGCGCATGACGCGCAGATCGCCGAGGCCGGGCTGGGCATGGGCGAGGACGTCGAGGTCGAGTTCGAGTTGGTGTACGCCGGGGGAACCAAGGCCGATGGTTTTGCGATACAGCCACGGAGAAACGTCGAGGGCGGCACCGCGCAGCGGGGTGTCGGCGAGGGCTTCGGGCGCGCGGTAGGCGGGGTTGGGTGCGGGGGCGCCGGGCGCGAGATCGGAGGGCGCGGCGTTGCGCAAGGCGTCGGCGAGGGTGGCGAGATCGTAGCGGGGCGCGGCGATCTGCGGGTGACCGGCGAGGAACGTGTAGGTGCCGGGCGAGGACGCGTGGAAGACGAGCCAGCGGGGACGTTGGCGGGCGGTGACGGCGTCGATCGCGAGGGGCGGACTGTCGCCGTTGGCGACGTGCACGAGGAGTTCGCGCGACGGCGCGGCGAAGTAAACCGGCACGTCGAGTTGCGCAGCGGGGGCCAGGCCCTCGGCGGCGACGCGCCAGATGGGGCCGGCGCCGAGCGTGCGTTCGACGGCGGCGTCCTCGCGGAGTTCGCTGACGGCGAAGGTGAGGTTGCGCGCGAAGAGCGGTTCGGCGGTGGCGAACGCGAGGGTGGCGAGTGGGACGTGGGCGCCGCCGAGGTCGAGGGTGAGGACGGATTCGCCGGCGAATTCCTCGCGGCGCAGGATGCGCACGGGGATCGGCAGCGTGACGTCGGGTGAGGCGGCGCCGGCGAGCTGGAGCGTCGCGCCGGTGAACGGCACGGGGCGGGTGCGCGTGTCGTCAATGGTCACGCGCAGGTGGGAGGCGGTGCGGCGCTTGAGTTCGAAGCGGAGTTGCTCGGCGCCGAATTGGCGGAAGAGCGCGGCGCGGTCGACGAGGGTTTCCCAGTGTTCGCCGTCGGCGGAAATTTCCAGGCGCCCGGCCTTGAGGAAATTGGGGGCGGGCGAGGTGAGCGTGAGAAACTCGAGCGGAGCGGGGGTGCCCGTTTCGAGGAGGAGTTGCGTGGCGGAGTCGGTGAGGTTGGCGCGAAACGCGGCGGGCGGGCGCATCGTGACCGGCACGGCCGGGGCGGGCGGGGTGAAGGCGAACGGGACCTCGCGTCCCGAGGGATCGAGCAGGCGGAGATCCTCGAGGCCGGGGCGGGCGAGGCCGAGGGTTGAGGGCGGGAGGGCGAGTTTGTGGACGCCGGCGCGGTCGACCGGGAGCGGCTGGCGGTGCTGCCAGTCGGCGGGCTCGAGGGCGCGGGCGGGGGCGAGGGCGGCGAGAAAACCGAGGGCCGCGGCGACGGCGGCGTTACGGAGCGGGAGGCGGAGGCGATGGCTCATGGCCGGGCAAGAAGCGTTGGTAGGCGAACGAGGCGACGATCGCGACGATGGCGACGGCCAGGAGGGCGCCGACGCGGTAGAGGGCGTCGAGGCGGGCGAGATCGTGGAGGAAAAGTTTGAGGAGCGCGACGCTGAGGAGGGCGAGGGCGGCGTAGCGGCCGGCGCGGGTGTGTTGCCAGATGCTCAGCAGGAGCAGGCCGAGGGCGAAGAGAGCCCAGGCGATGGTGTAGGTCATGTCGCGCGCGAAGTTGCCGGAGAACTGGAACGTGAGCACGCGTTCGCCGGGCGCGCTGAAGAAGTCGGCGATCTCGAGGTTGAGGAGCAGAAAGGCGAGGACGGTGCCGAGCGTGGCGAGGAGCGGCGGGGCGTTGATGCCCAGCACGCGGTCGCGGGGCGGGGCGAGCAGGCGGGCGCCGAGGAAAAGGCAGACGGTGACCGTGCCGTAGCTGTAGAGAAACCAGTTGAGGAGCGGGGTGGCGCTGCGGGCGTGATAGGACAGGACCGCCGGGTTGAGGGCGAGGCGGGCAAAGGCGGTGCAGAGCAGGAGGGTGCCGACGGCGCGCAGCCCGGCGTGGGGGACGCGGTGATACAGCCAGAGCAGCGCGGCGCCCTCGAGGGCCCAGCCGAGGGTGAGCCACTGGCGGTCGAATTGGATGGGGAAGATGAGCGTGATGAACAGCAGCGCCATTCCGCCGAACCACGCGAGCTGGTTGAGCCGGGTGCGTTCGTCGCCCGGCGGCCGGCGCAAAATCAAGATGAGGCTGACCAACGGGGCGACGGCGAAGAGTGCGGGAAGGAGGCCGGAGATGGCTTGGAAGGGTTCGGGCCAGCTCGCGAGCACGAGCCGATGCACGAGGGGGAATTGCGCGAGACCGGCGAGGGCGGCGATGGCCCACGGGCCGGTGAGGCCGGCGAAACGGCGGCAGAAAACAAACGGGTAGACCGTGAAGATCGCGTAGAACGTGAGAGACCACGCGAGGGGGACGGTGGCGTCGCCGGCGGAGAAGTGGCGGGCGCGCCACGCGTATTCGAGCCCGGCCACGCCAAGGAGCGCGCAGGCGGGCAGCCATTCGATCGTGAGGATCGCGGCGAGCCCGAGCACCAGCACGACGAGCAGCAGTGCGAGACCGAAGACGGGCGACGGGTTCGCGAGGGGGAGCCGCGCCGTCATCATGATGAGGAGCACGAAGGGCAGCAGGGCGGAGAGGGCGGGGATCTGCGCGCGGGTGTCGCCGAAGAACGCGGGGAGGGCGGGCGCGCCGCCGGGGGACGCGAGGCGGGCGCCGAGTTGGCGGGCGAGAAAGATCCCGGCGGCGAAAAAGAGGACCGAGAAGCCGCCGATCACGAGGAGCAGCGAGGGCGCGGCGGCGACAGTGGCGGGCACGTGGAAAATCCAGACGCCCGCCGCGATGAGTGTGAGCAGGAGCACGAGGCCGACAGCGGCGAGCGAGGCGGTGAGCAGGGCGAGTCCGATGGCGAGAAGATCGACGAGCAGCACGCAGGGCCAGAAGAGGAGCGAGAGGGCGTCGAGTTTGAAGAGCGGGAGCAGCAGGAGCAGCAGCGCCAGCGGCGGGAAGAGTTGGCTCCACCACGAGGGCGCGGCGGCGGGCCGGTGGCGTTCGAGCAGCAGCGGAAAGGCGGTGTGCAGCGCGGCGTGCGCGAGGTAAGATGCGAGGGCCCAGGGCAAAAGTTCCGTGGTGAGCCGGCCGCCCGTCCACGCGGCCAGCAGCAGAAACACGGAGAGGCCGGCGACGAGATGGAGTTTCGGGTATTCCTTGTCGAACCAGGCGATCGCGAGCAGGCAGGCGTCGGCCACGAGGACGAAGGTGAACAGCAGCCCGGGGCGCGCGGCGACGGCGGAGTGGCCGATGAAGAACAGTGCGAAACCGAAGGCCACGAAGGGCAAGGCGATGGCCGAACAGGTGATTTCGCGGGCGGAGCGGTCGAACCGGCGCGCCGCGAAATACGTCGCGAGGAAGAAGCCGCAGAAGCCGAGGCAAACACCCATGGTCGTCGTCGCCAGCGCGGGGGTGAAGAGGGCGCCGGCCCAGTGGGCGAGGAGCAGGGCGGTGCCGGCGGCGGCGAGGGCGACGAGCCAGGCCAAACCCTCGAACCACGCGAGGGCGAGCAGGCAGAGGTTCGCGAGCAGCACGAAGGAAAACAGGAGGCCCATCCGTGCGCCGACGGCGGGATGGCTGATGAAGAGCAGGCCGAAGCCGTAGCAGACGCCGGCGAGGGCGATGGCCGACCACGTGAGCTCGGGCGCGCTTTGAGCGCGGCGGCGCGCGACGAGGCACGTGCCGAGGAAGAGGCCGGCGAACACGAGGCAGAGGACGACGGCGGGGACCGCGTTCGCGTCGCTGAAGAATTTTCCCGCCCAACCGATCTGCATCAGGACCGTGCCGGCGGCGCCGAGCGGGACGAGATAGAGCCAGCGGCGATGCAGGGCGACGGCGACCAAGCCGACGTCGAGGAGCGCGATGTAGCCGAAGAGGCCGAGGGGGTTGTCCTGCCCGGTGTTGAGAAGAACCGGAGTCAGGAAACCGCCGAGGATGCCGAGGATCGCGATGACCTGAGCTGCGAGCCGCACGGCGAGCAAGAAGGCCGTGCCGGTGATAAGCACCATCAAGAGGAACGTCGGAATGGCGCCGAAGAAGGGGAAGTGGTAAACGGCGCGGCACGCAAAGGTGACCGTGTAGAGGCTGACGACGCCGGTCGCGATCAACGTCTGCGCGGTGACGGCGTAGCGGGTGCGGTCGATGGCGAGGCCGCCGATCACGAGGCCGATCGCGAGCAGGAAGCCGAGGGCGACGCGGACCTCCGCGGGAATGAGGTCGTGGTCGAAGGAGTATTTGACGAAGAAACCGACGGCGAGCAGCGCGGCGAGACCGCCGAGCCACGCGAAGAGTTTCGCGCCCATGAATTGTTCCCAGTCGACGGACGGGGCGGCGGGCGCGGGCGGTGGGGGCGGCGCGACCGGGTGCGGCAGAGGCAGGGCGGGCGGAGCGGCGAGGGCGGGCGGGCGGACGAGGACCGGGTGCGGGAGCGGGAGCGGAGGTGGCGCGACGGGAGCAGGCGGGGAGAGGGGCGGGGGGGCGAAGGTTTCGGGGGCCGGTGGGGGAGTGAGCGGTGGCGGCGCGGGAACGGGTTCGGGCGCGGATGCCGCAATCGCGGCGGGCGCGACGGCGGCGAGAGCCTGGGCGGGGCGGGCGTCGCGCCCCGGGATCGACCGCACCTGCTGGCGCAGGTCGCGGAGCTCGGTTTCGACCTCGCGGAGCTGCTGGGCGTGGCGGTCGTTTTGGTTCTGCAGCGCGATGATCTTCACGATCACCCAGAGCGGCAGGACGACGAGGACCAGCGCCAGGAGCAGAAGGAGAAAGGGGGTCATGCCGGCGAGCGAGGCTCAGGCGGAGTTCTGCCGGCGCGGCGGGGCGATGGCAAGCACCCGGGCGAGGCGCGGATTTTTGCTTTGCGGCGGACGGTCTTTCCGCGCGTTGTGCGCGTCGCCGCGTCCAACTCCCTCCGAAAATCCATGAGCCTCACGATCTGGTGCAATGCCAAGTTTTCTGCTGCCGACACGCAACGCCTCGTCGAGGGCACGCGTGCGCACCAGCTGGTTTTTTCCGCGAACGCGTCCGCGTCCGTGCTGGTTGCGGGGCAGGCCGATCCGGCCCTCGCCGCGGCGGATATCGCGTTCGGTCAGCCGGACCCGGCGCAATGTCTGGGGTTGCCGAAGCTGCGGTGGGTCGAGGTGACGACGGCGGGCTACACGCGGTATGACACGCCGGAGTTTCAGGAGACGTTTCGGGCGCGCGGAGCGATTTTCTCGAATGTTTCTCAGGTGTTCGCGGACCCGTGCGCGCAGCACGTGCTGGCGATGATGCTGGCGCTGGGCCGGCAGTTGTTGCCGTCGCACAAGGACCAGTTGACCGACCAGTCGTGGCACTATGCGCAGCGGCGTTACGACTCGCGGCTGCTCACGGGGCAGACGGTGGTGATGCTGGGCTTCGGGGCGATCGGGCGGCGGCTGGCGGAGCTGCTCGCGCCCTTTGGGATGACGCTGATCGCGGTGCGGCGGCAGACGCGCAGCGAGCGTGGGGTGCGCATCATTCCCGAGGAAGGGATCAGCACGGCGCTGGAGCAGGCGGACCACGTCGTGAACATTTTGCCCGACAACGCGAGCACGTTGAACTACGTCAACGCCCGGCGGCTGGCGTGCATCAAGCCGGGCGCGCGGTTCTACAACGTCGGGCGCGGCACGACGGTCGACCAGGGGGCGCTGCTCGGAGCGCTGCGGTCGGGCCGGGTGGCCGGGGCCTATCTCGACGTGTTCGAGGTGGAGCCGCTCCCGGTGGGCGACCCGCTCTGGACGGCGCCGAATTGCTGGATCACGCCGCACACGGCGGGCGGGCGGAGCGATCAGGACGAGGCGATCGTGAAACATTTTCTGGCCAACCTCGCGGCCTTCGAATGCGGCGGGGCGATGGTGGACCGGGTGGTGTGAGCGCGCGGGCGGATTTTTCGGAAAATCAAAAAGGCACGGAGGCCGGGAATTTCCGGCGCGCGGCCCGCGCCCATCCCCGATCCCCGAGTGCCGGCCCGTTGCCGGAGCCGGGAGATCACCCCGCCAAAATAGGTCCGCCATGAACAAAACGCCCCGTCTCCTCATCAAGGCCGCCGCCAGCGCCGGCCTTGAGGCCGGTTCCCTCGCCCCGAACGCGTCCGCCGCCGCCGACCAGGCCGGCGCGGCGGAGAAAGCCCAAGCCGACAAGGTCGACGGCGGGCGACCGCTTCATGGGTTCGACCAGATTTTGGAGCACTCCCGCGTCGTCCAGCACGGCGTCTCGAGGTAGTTTGGTTCGGCGGAAAAGCCCGACCGCGTCCACCGGAAGAAACTGAAGGCGCTCGAAAAGCGCACGGAGACGCCGCGGCTGTCCGACCGCCTTTGCCGGGGAAGTATCGACGGGATTTTGACGCACGATCTGTTGCCGATACCCTCCACGTTTTCGGCGGCGCGGCGCACGGCGGAGAAGATCCGGCAGGTGCCGGACTACCCCGAGGTGCCGATCTGCGTGGCGAGCGTGAGTAGCGACGCCGAGTTTCACGTGCGCGAGATGGCAGCGGGCGTTTCTGGCGGAGGTGGTCGAACGCGCGGACTGCGGAATTTTATTCGATGTGAACCGCAACTACGTGTCTGCGCCGAACCGTATGTTCGGAGGCGCACGAGGCGAACGCGTTGCGGTGGATGACGCCGTGTTGGCGGTGAAAAACGCGACGCGCTGCGGAGCGAGGCGAGCAACACGATCGACCGGGCGCCGTGCGCGGCGTCGCAGAAAACAGTGCCGCGGCCGAGGATTAACGCGATCATGGCCGGGTCGACGGAGTGTGTGGGCGGGCTGTGGCGAACGCTCGGGCCTGGGTCGCGGCTCGTGAGGGTGCCGTTGATGGCCACGATGGGCGTGGCCGAGTATTACGGCGTTAAGTTGCGTTCCCGAAAACCCACTTTTCCCAGAGGTATTGTCACGTAATACGTGACATTTTATTTGAAGGGGTTTCTGGGAGGGACGTGACAGAGTAATCCTTGGCAGGCGCGGACCGCGAGGAAGTGGGAAAGCTTTTTTCCGAGCCGGACACGTTTACCGGGACGGCGCCGTTTCGGTTGCTGCTGGCGAGCGCGATCGTGTTCGCGTCCGGACCGGGGAAGCTGTCGTTCGAAGCGATGGGGGAAGAAAAACGCCGGCGTGAGCGTTTGAAGCGGGGCCGGGCGGAGACCGGCCCTGCGCCGGAGGGCCGTTACGCTTTGATCACCTTGGTGCCGGCGATGTGGTCGTGGAGGCAGCGGCGGTCGTCGCGGAAAATGAGGCAGTAGTCGGCGAGCGTGAAGACGAGGCCGAAATAGGGGACGGCGCCGATGAAGGCCGGGACGACGGCGCGGAGCAGGAAAACTTTCACGAAGCCGGGGTTCGATTCGTCGTCGAAGCTTACGATGCGGACGCCGAGGACGCGTTTGCCGATGGTCTGGCCGCGAGTAACGAGCATCCACAACTGCACGCCGAAGAGGGTGAGCAGCGCGACGGCCACGACCATGAGGCCGGCGCCGAAGCCGGCGGCGGCGGCGAGTTTTTCGAAATTGCCGCCCAAGCTGAGTCCGGCGCGGGTCGCGGCGAGTGCGATCATGATGAGCCCGGGCAGGGCGAAGGCAGCGCCGATCACGTTGTCGAGGATTTGGGCGAGGAGGCGTTCGCCGCGGCCGGCGAGAACGGCGTCCTCGGCGACGGGTTCCGGGAGCGCGTCGGTGGGGGCGGCGTCGGCCGCGGTGCCGGAGAGGGGCGGGGGGAGGGTTTCGCGGGCGCCGAATTCCACGTAGTCGCCGAGCCGGCGCCATTCTTCGGAGCCGAGGGCCTTGGCCTTCGTATCGAGGTTGGCGCGACCGGCGGCGAGCCATTCGCGGATCTGGTTGGCGGGAGAGGGACCGTATTCTTTGCCGTCGCCTCCGATGATGGTGAACATGGCGGGAGGAAAGCGGGGCGCGCGTGGGGCGTCAACGGCGGGGGCGGAGTGGGGGCGCGCGCCGGTTTCGGGCGGAAGATTTCCGGAATGGGGGCGCAAGCAACCGCGGGCTGGTGCGGGGGCCGCGGTGGAGGAGGAGCCGCGCCGGCACCGGTGCGGCGACACCGGAGGGAACGAGGGAGCGAACGGGGCCGCGGCGATCAGGGCGGGGGGAGCTTGCGCAGGCGGACGACGGGGAGGGGCGTGCCGTCGGGGAGGGTGAGGGCGAAGCGTTCGACGGCGGCGTAGGCGAAGGTGGTGTAGAGGGGTTCGCCGGGAAGGGTGGCGATGATCTCGATCGAGCGAAAGCCGGCGGCGCGGGCGCCGGCTTCGGAGAGTTCCATGAGGCGGCGGCCGATGCCACGGCGGGCGTGGTCGGGGTGAACGAAGAAGGCGCGGATCATCGCGGGCTCGGTGGCGGGGTCGCGGAGGGGGTCGGCGCCGGACTTGCCGCGGTCACCGCCGTAGAGGGTTTTGCGTTGGCTCCAGCCGCCGCAGCCGACGAGGCGTTCGGCGGCCGTGGCGGGGTCGGTGGCGACGGCGACGAAGTAGGTGCCGTCGCGGATGAGCTGGGTGTCGACGCCGAAGACGGTGCCGAGGGCGGCTTCGATTTGGGCCGCGGTGTAGTAGCCGAGTTGAAGGGTGCGGGCGGAGAGGGGGATGAGGGCTTCGAGGGCCGGAATGTCGGCGAGGGTGGCGAGGCGGTAAGCGGGGGGCATGGGCGTGGGGGCGCGGAGCGAGCGTCCGGGGGAGGAGTGAGCCGCAAACCCCGCGAAAGACACGAAGGGAATTTCGGGCGAGCAGACGGGAGCGGGCGGAAAAATAAAGCCGCCCGCCGGGGAGGGCGGGACGGTTTCGGTTGCTGCAGGCTTCGCGGCGCGGGCCGGCGGAGGGCGCGGGGGCGAAAGGGGGGACACGGGCTGGAAAGCCCGTGCCGCGCGGAGGGCGGACGGACCGCGTCCGACGGCGGATCACGAGGGCGGTTTTCGCGACTTCGTCGACTTCGACCACAGCTTCACCGGTGGGGCTCGCGGCGGTGCGGCTGACTTGGATGGTGTAGGTGCCGGGTTCGACGAAGCAGTGGGTGGCGGAGTCTTTGCTGCCGGCGTCGAGGACGAAGGCGCCGACGTAGCTGGTGGCGAGGGCCAGTTCGCTGACGAAGTCGGCGGCGGGCCAGTCGGCGTTGGCGAGGATGATGTGGCTTTGGCTATCCACGATTTGGAGACGGGTCGGGGGCCGCGCCCGAAACGCCGAAGGCGGCGGGCTTGGGGCCGGTGCCGCGGACGAGGACGGTGCGGGGGCCGATACCCCAGGGGCCGGATGCGTGGGTGACCTGGACGTTGTCGTTCTCGCCGGCGGCGGAGGCCGGGCGGCCGGCGCCGACGGAGTTTGTCACGTAATACGTGACAAGTGGCGGCGGGCGCCGTCGTGGCCGGTGGGCCGGCGGGGCGGTTCGGGCCGGCGGTCGGCGAGGGGGTGGAAGCGCCACTGCCCGGTGGTGGCGCGCTCCGCGAAGCCGAATGGGTCGCCGCCGCCCGTCCAGATGCGGCCCGCGCCGTCGACCGCGAGGCAGCGCACGGCCGGGTTGTCGGTGGGCCCGGCGCTCCATGGCGCGCCGTCGAACACGTGCCGCGTGGTGCCGGCCAGCAGGAGGAATTCGCCGGTGGCCGGGTGCTTGAGGAGGCGGATGACGACGGGGCTGCCCGGATACTCGCGCGTTTTGAACGTGCGCGGGACCAGGGCACCCGCTGCCGGATCGGCGAGAGGATCGGCGGATTGGGCGCGGGAAACGGCCGGCAGGACGCCCGTGAGCAGCAGCGCCAACGCCCGCGGGATGCGCGGAAAGAGCCGGCGCCGAAGGGAAGGGGCGGCGCGGGGCGAGGCCATGCCCGTGCGGGTCCGCGCGGCGTTCCGGACCGCGGTCGCGCGCCCGGTCTTACGGTTGGTAGACGACTCCGCCCTTCATGACGAAGGTGACCTTCGAGACGAGTTTGATGTCGGCGAGAAGATCGCCGGGAACGGCGACGAGGTCGGCGAATTTGCCGGGTTCGATCGTGCCGAGATCTTTTTCGGCGCCGAGGAGTTTGGCGGCTTCGATGGTGGCCGCTTTGATTGCGGCGAGCGGAGGCATGCCGGCGTCGACCATGAAAACAAATTCGAGGGCGTTGTCGCCGTGCGGGGCGACGCCCTGGTCGGTGCCGAACGCGATTTTCACGCCGGCGGCGTAGGCGCGTTGGAAAGTGGCTTGGATGAGCGGACCGATGGTGGCGGCCTTCGGACGCACGACGGCCGGGAAGTAGCCGTCGATCTTGGCTTTCTCGGCGACGAATCTTCCGGCGCTGATCGTGGGCACGTAGTAGGTGCCCCGTTCTTTCATGAGGGCGATCACTTCGTCGCTCATAAAGGTGCCGTGTTCGATCGAGGCGACGCCGGCGAGCACGGCGCGCTTCATGCCCTCATTGCCGTGGGCGTGCGCCATCACCTTGAGGCCGTAATCCCGCGCGGTATCCACGACGGCCTTGAGTTCTTCCACGGTGAAGAGGGGGGCGTCGCCGCTCTTCGCGAGGGAGAGGACGCCGCCGGTCGCGGCGATCTTGATGACGTCAGCGCCGTCTTTGTAGCGCTGGCGGACGAGGCGACGGAGTTCGTCGGGGCCGTTGCCGATGTTGGTTTGCGTGGGTGCGAGGGCTTGCTGGAGTTGGTCGTTGTAGCCGTTGGTGCCGTCGCCGTGACCGCCGGTCGTGGCGACGCCGCCGGCGGCGTAGATGCGCGGGCACTCGATCCAGCCGGCAGCGGCGGCTTTGCGGAAGGAGAGATTCAGACCGTGGGCGGAGCCGGCGTCGCGCACGGTGGTGAAGCCGGCGAGGAGCGTCTTTTTCGCGTAGCCGGTGGCGCGCAGGGCGTAGTCGGCGGGATTCATGAAGAAACCCTCGGTGTAGCGGGCGGGCGATTGTTCAGAGGAGATGTGCACGTGGCAGTCGATCCAGCCCGGCGTGACGGTGGCGGATGTGAGGTCGACGACTTTGTCGCCGGCGGCGGGTGCGGTGTAACCGGACGAGACGGACACGATGCGCTCGCCGTCGACCACGACGGTCATTTCCTTTTTCGGCGCGTCGCCGACGCTGTCGATGAGCGTGCCGACGTGGAGGAGGGTGCGGGCGGCGGCGAACGGCGCGGCGGCGGCGAGGACGCCGGCCGCGAAAAGCAGGGGAGAAAGGCGCATCGCGCGAGTGAGGGGCGCGGCGTGGGGTGCGGCAATCGCGGAATGGGGTGCGGCGGAGTGCGTGGGCGCGGGTGGCGAAAAGGCGGCGGTGCGGCGAACCGGATCTTCCGCTGCGCGGGGAAGGGTTCGGTCGTGGCGTATCCGCTCTGGGCAGAACGAATCGGGGGCGGACTGCAGTCCGCCCCCGATTGGAACGTCCAGCGCGTGAAAAAGGCAGCCAGAAGTCCGCCCGACCTTACGGCAGCACCACGGTGCGGGCCGTCGGATCGGGATTCTGCCGGTAAAACAGCGCGGTGTGGCCCACGCCGCCGACGCACACGCAGCGGCCTTCGTCGGCGATTTGGGCGCTCAGCACCTCGCGTTCGTCGCGCTCGGCGCCGAGGAAACGCAGCTTCACGAGCTCGTGGGCCCGCAGGAGCTTGTTCAGCTCGACAAAAAAGGCCGGGGTGAGCCCGCCCTTGCCGATCTTCAGCGTGGCATCGAGTTTTTGGCCGAGGCCGCGGAGATGCGATTTCTGCGCGCCGGTGAGGGGAAAGTCATACATGGGGCGTGAGTATTCGCAAAATTGAGGCCACGCCAAGCAGCAAGGCGGAGGGCTCAGGACGGAGGGGCGCTTTTCCCAGCGCCCGGACGGCGGTTGTGAAACCGCCGCACCTTTGCCCGCGGTGCTGCGTTTCCGGATTTGCCACCGGCCCGTGCGCTGCGCTTCGTGGCGGGTAACAAAAAACCTCCATGCCACGCACTCTCGTCAAACACGCCCTCGACGCCACCGGCCCCAACGACGCCATTTTCCTCCAAGGCTGGGTCCGCACCCGGCGCGATGCGAAGGCCTTTTCGTTTATCGAGCTCAACGACGGCTCCTGCCTCAAGGGCATCCAGGTCATCGCTGACGCCAAGCTGCCCAACTATACGACGGAAATTCTCCACGCGCACACCGGCGCGTCCGTGGAGATCCGCGGCAAGCTGGTGCCCTCGCAGGGTCAGGGCCAGAAGTGGGAAGTGATCGCCGAGTCCTTGACGGTCATCGGCGTCGCCGATGCAACGTACCCGCTCCAGAAAAAGGGCCACACGCTGGAGTTTCTCCGCGAGATAGCGCACCTGCGCCCGCGCTCGAATCTGTTCGGCGCCGTCTTCCGCGTGCGCAGCCGGCTCGCCTACGCGGTGCACCAGTTTTTCCAGGAGCGGAATTTTCACTACGTGCACACGCCGATCATCACGGCGAGCGACGCCGAGGGCGCGGGCGACATGTTCCGCGTGACGACCCTCGATTTGGCGCATCCGCCGATGACGGAAGACGGCGCGGTCGACGTTACGAAAGACTTTTTTGCCAAGAAAACGTTTCTCACCGTGAGCGGCCAGCTGGAGGCGGAGATTTTTGCGACGGCGCTCTCGAACGTCTATACGTTCGGCCCGACCTTCCGCGCGGAGAACTCCCATACCTCGCGCCACGCTTCGGAGTTTTGGATGATCGAGCCCGAGGTGGCGTTCTGCGACCTAGAGGGCGACATGGCGCTTGCCGAGGAATTCGTGAAATACCTCATCCGCGACGCGAAGACGCACTGCGCGGCCGACCTCGAGTTTTTCGGCAAGTTCGTCGACAAGGAGCTGCTCGTGCGCCTCGACTTCGTGCTGGAGAAACCCTTCGTGCGTTGCAGCTACACCGACGCGGTCGAGATCCTCGCGAAGAGCGGCAAGACGTGGGAGCACCCGATTTCCTGGGGCGCGAATCTCCAGTCCGAGCACGAGCGCTATCTCACCGAGGAACACTTCAAGTGTCCCGTCACCGTCTACAACTATCCGCGGGCGATCAAAGCCTTTTACATGCGCCAGACCGACGGTTGCGCGGCCGACCGCCAGACCGTGGCCGCGATGGATCTGCTGGTGCCCGGCATCGGCGAAATCATCGGCGGCAGCCAGCGGGAAGAGCGGCTCGAAAAACTCCGTGAGGGCATGGCGCTCCACCACCTCGACGAGCAGGCCTACTGGTGGTATCTCGACCTGCGCCGCTACGGCACCGTGCCGCACGCGGGCTTCGGCCTCGGCTTCGAACGCATGCTGATGTTTGTGACGGGCGTGGCGAATATCCGCGACGTGATCCCGTTTGCCCGCACGCCGGGCACGGCGGATTTTTGAGGCGCGGCCTGCCGGGCAGGGGGTGGGGCTCGCCGTTTGGCGACGGTCTCTTACGGACCAGGGCGGGCGTGACCGGGATTTTGGGTGGCACGGCCGCGCCCGGCGCGACCAGGGTTCCCGTCCCGCAGGAAATCCCCCAGCGCCCGTCCCGCGTGGCTGAGGCCCCGGGCCTCGCGGTAAATGATCCCGATCGACCGCGTCATGCCGGCGAGCGCCCGGTAGCGCACGCCCGGCATCGGCCGCCCGCACGCCATCGCGGGCACGACGGACACGCCCCAACCCTTCGCGACAAAGGCCAACACGGTCTCGATCTGCGCGCTGCGAAAACTCACGCGCGGGGCGAAGCCGTTGAGCCGGCAAAACTGCAGCGCCTGCCCGGCGAGGCAGTGTCCTTCCTTCATCAAAATGAAGGCCTCCCGCTCCAGATCGTCGAGCTCCAGCCGTCGCTTCCGCGCCAAAGCGTGGCCCGCCGGCAGGGCCACGAGCAGCGGCTCGTCGAAAAACTCCTCCGCCACCAAGCCCGCCCGCTCCACCGGCAGGCTGACGAGCGCCAGATCGACTTCCTTCGCGAGCAGCGCTGCCGCCAGCTGATCGGTCGTGTCCTCGTGCACCACAACCTCCACCGCGGGGAATTTCAGAGAAAATGCCCGCAACCGCTGCGGCAGGACATAGGGCGCCACCGTCGGCAGCACCCCGAGCGTCACCTTCCCCCGCACCAGCCCGCGCATCTCGCGCACGCCGTCGCAGGCCAGCTCCACTTCCGCGAGCACCCGCTCCGCGTGCGTCCGCAACAGGTCCCCCGCCGGCGTGAGCGCCACCTCGCGCTTCGTGCGCGCGAAGAGTTTTTCGCCCAGTTCGTCCTCCAGTTTGATGATCTGCTGGCTCAGCGAGGGCTGGGCCACGTGGCACTGCTCCGCCGCCCGGCTGAAATTTTTCGTGCGGGCCACCGCGAGAAAGTAGCGCAGTTGATGGAGCTCCATAGTTTTTTCCTATTACAGCCAGCGTTTATTAATATTTCGCGCCTATGACGCGAGCTGATACACTTCAGGGTGTTTTATGAACAAAATCCCCGACTCTCTCTGCACCGCGACCCCCGCGGAGGGTCCCAGCCTTGCCCGCCGGTTGGCCGAATTTGCCCCCGGCGAGCGCGGGGCGGCGCGGCGTGACATGGCCGCCCACCGGTCGGTCCTGCCCCCGCCGTCCCTGGAAATGCTCACCGCCGTCGATTTCCAAAGGGTTGCCCCGGCCAAGGTCGGCTGGCAACGTTAGGGCCGGTTTTCGAAATCAACCACTCGTTCAGCTCCCTCACCCAAAATCATTCAAGCCATGGAAAATCAAACTGGAAGCACCGGCGGCAAATGTCCGTTTCCCCACCTGCACAGCAGCACCCCGAAGGCCACGCCCACGAGCGCGGGCGGCCGGTCCAACCGCGACTGGTGGCCCAACCAGCTCAATCTCAAAATGCTTCACCAGCAGTCCGATTTGGCCGATCCGATGGGCGCGGACTTCGACTACGCGGCGGCGTTCAAGCAGCTCGATCTGCCGGCCCTGAAGCGGGACCTCTGTGCGCTGATGACGGACTCGCAGGACTGGTGGCCCGCGGACTTCGG
>JBIKOK010000170.1:0-14278 GCA_044358025.1 Opitutaceae bacterium | reverse complement strand
GACACGCGCCCCCCGCCACGCGCAATCGCCGCCCCGGCAAGTGCGCGCCCACCGCAGCCCCACCCACCCCGGACGCCATGACCGCGACCGCCGCCATTCAGGAAAACCGCCCGATGTCCGCGGCGCCGCGCCCTGGCGCATCCGGCTCCGGCGGCCGCCGATCGGTCGCACTTTTGGGCACCCTCACCGGCACGGCGGCGATACTGGGCGGCGCCGGGGTCCTCGTCGGCTGGGCGCTGGATCTTGTGGCCCTGAAAAGCGTCCTGCCGGGCTGGGTAGCCATGAAACCCAACACGGCGGTCGCCTTCGTGCTGACCGGTATCGCCCTGCTGCTCCCCCGGCCGCCGCGCCCGCCCCTCCACCGGCCTCCCTCGACGGCTTCCCTGCTGCTCTCCCGCGCCTGCGCCCTGCTCGCCGGCTTGATCGGTTTGCTCTCCTTGGCCGAATACGCCTTCGCCTGGAATCCCGGCTTCGATCAGTGGCTGTTTCCCGAGCCGCCAGGGGCGGTCGGCACCTCGCATCCCGGCCGCATGGCGCCAGACACCGCGATCTGCTTCGTGCTGCTTGCGGTCGGCGGGGAGTTCAGCCGGCGCGCCGGGGAGTCCTCGCTCGCGCTCGGCGTCACCGTGACCCTCGGCGCCCTGGTCGCAACCATCGGACTCGTTGAAATCCTGTCCTACTTCACGCCCGTCCTCCGCACCTATGGCTGGGGCGGCCTGACGATGATGGCGCTGCCCACGGCGCTCCTGTTCACCGCGCTGGGTGTGACCCTCCTCGGCCGGGCGCGGCGCCGCCCATCGGCGGCCCCCGGCGGCTCCGCCCAGCCCTTCGAGGCGGCCGACGATTCCACCTGGCTGAAGTTTCTCCTGGTTTTCGCCGGACTGGCGGTGGGCATCGTCGCCGCCGGCGCGTTTTACTACCGGAACTTGGAACGGAATTTCCACGCCGATGCCGCGCAACAGCTTTCCGCCATTGCAGAGCTGAAAGTCGGCGAACTGACCCAGTTTCGCAAAGGGCGGCTCGCCGAGGCCGCCCTGCTTCACCACAACCCCGCGTTCACCCGACTGGTCCGGCGCCTCCTCGGGCCGTCGGCCGACCCGGACGCCCGCCGGCAGTTGCAGGCGTGGCTCGCCAACTACCAGATCCATACCGACTTTGACCGGGTGCGCCTGCTCGACGTGCAGGGCGGCACGCTTCTGGCCATTCCGGCCGGGCTGTCCCCCGTGACCGCCGAGCTCACCCGGGACGCCGCCGAAACACTGCGGTCGGGCCAGGTGGTCTTTCAGGATTTCCACCGCGACCCGAGCGACCAGCGCATCTGTCTGACGGTACTGGTGCCCCTCTTCGACGAGGACGACGGCCACCGGCCGCTGGGCACGCTGGTCCTGCGGATCGATCCCGCCACCTATCTCTATCCGTTCATCAAACGCTGGCCCGTGCCGAGCGCGACGGCGGAGACGCTGCTCGTCCGCCGCGAAGGCAACGAGGCCGTGTTCCTCAACGAACTCCGTTTTCAAGCGAACACCGCGCTGCAGCTGCGCGCTTCGCTCACCACCACCACCATGCCGGCGGTCAGCGCCGCCCTCGGGCGGACCGGCGTCTTCGAAGGCCGCGATTACCGCGGCGTGGCGGTGCTGGCCGCCACGCGCGCGGTCCCGGATTCTCCCTGGTTTCTGGTGGCTCGGCGGGACCTGGCGGAAATCTATGCGCCGCTGCGCGCGCAACTCTGGCAAATCATCACGCTGGTCACCGGGCTGCTCTTCGGCGCCGGCGCCGGAGTCGGCTTCGTCTGGCGGCAACAGCGCGTCCGATTCTACCAGGCACGCGCCGCCGCCAGGGCCAAACAGATCGCTTCAGACCTGCGCTATCGCCGGCTCTTCGAGTCGGCCCAGGACGGCATCCTCATCCTCGATGGCACCACGGGCCGGGTCGTCGACGCGAATCCGGTCCTCACCAAGCTCGTCGGCTCTACGCCCGAGGACATTCTGGGCCAGCTCATTTGGGACCTGCCCGCCTTCCGGGACCTCGTCGCCACCCCGGCCAGCTTTGCCAGACTGCAGCAGCAAGCATCCGTCCGCTACGAAGGCGTGGCGATTGCCGCCGCCACGGGCCGGCCCATCGCCGTGGAACTCACCAGCAACCTCTACTCCGTGGACCACCAGACGGTGATCCAATGCGACATCCGCGACATCACCGAGCGGGTGCAGGCAGGAAAAATGCTGCGCCGGCTTTCCGCGGTCATCGAACAGGCGCCGCTGTCCGTCATCATCACCGACCGCGCCGGCGCGATCGAATACGTCAACCCCCGGTTCAGCCTGGTGACGGGCTATACGGCGGCGGAAGTGCTCGGCAAAAACGCCCGCCTGCTCGATTCGGGCGCGACGCCCCCGGAAACCTATCGGGCGATGTGGCAGGCCCTCCGCCACGGCCAGGTCTGGACCGGCGAACTGCTCAATCGGACCAAGAGCGGCGAACCCTATCTCGAATCCGCCGTCATCGCCCCCGTGGTCGATGACCGCGGACAGGTCACCCACCACGTCGCGCTGCAGGACGACATCACCGCCAAGCACCGGCACGAAGCCGAGCTCAACGCCCGGCTGCGGCGGGAGCGTGAAATCTCCGAGATGAAAACCCGGTTCATCTCCGTGACCTCCCACGAATTCCGCACGCCGATGGCCGCCGCGATGGGTTCCGTGGAGATCCTATCCAATCATCTCGACCAACTCCCACCGCAGAAACGCCAGGAATTGCTGGCGCGGATCACCGTCTCGCTGCACCGCATGACGGCCATGCTCGACGAGATCCTCCTCTTGAACCGGCTGGATGCGAACCGCGTCCCGGTCCGGCTCGCCCCGCTCGAGCTGCAGCCGTTCGTGCACCACGCCATCGAGGAGGTCCGGCTGGGCGACCGCGACCAGCACCGGTTCGAGTTCCACGCCACCGGCGACCCCACCGCCTTCCCCGCCGATGCCAATCTGCTCCATCACATCCTTTCCAACCTCCTCAGCAATGCGGTGCGCTACTCCCCCGCCGGCTCGCTCGTCACGGTCCGGCTCACCGTCGGCCCGGCCCAGGCGCAGGTGACCGTCGAGGATCAGGGCATCGGCATACCGGAGGCGGATCTCGCCCGCATCTTCGAGCCTTTCGAGCGTGGCTCCAACATCGGCACGATCCAGGGCACCGGCCTCGGGCTCAATATTGTGCATCGCATGGTCGCCGTCCTCGGCGGCACCGTGGAGGCCGCCGCCCTCGACGCCGGCGGCAGCCGCTTCTCCGTCATTCTTCCCCGCCACCCGCTCCCGCCCCCTTCGCCCTGACCCGCCGCCGGCCGCGGAAGTCCCCCCAACCCTTCCCCTCGCCCCCCGTCGACCCTCGCCCACCGCAACCGGGAAATTCAAACCCCGCCCTCCTTGCGGGCGCCTCCTCACCGAGCGGAAAAAACTCCGGGCCGAGTCGGCCGCGGCCCCCCGCGTGGGCGCCGCGCGAGGGCCACGACGAACCGGGGCTCCTGCGCCGCAGCGAGGGCGAACTGCCGCGACTGCGCCGGGAGGTCGCCCGCCTGCGCACGCTGGCGGGGGCGATCCCCCCAGCCGTTGCCCCGCCCGAGCCGCCGCCCTCGGCCACCGTGTCGGCCGAGCCGCCCGCACCCGGCACGTTCATCCTCGGCCGCGACTTGAAGTTTCACCGGCGACAGCACGCCCGCAGCAGCCCTGGAATCCCCTGCGCCTTGGCCTGCCCGCTCCCCGGCCGTCCAAAAGCGCCCTGCGCCCTGAACACTGCAGATAGCACGGCGCTTTCGCGCCCTCGGTATTTTTCGTCGTCGCACGGTGCTTCAGCCCGCGCTTTCGGTCTTCAGAAAGTTTCCGGCCATCGGATCTGCCCCCGCGCACCGTCGAAATGCACCGGCGTCCGTCGCGCCTGCTTCCGCGCCGGGTCCGCCTGCGTCTCGTTCATCCGCGGTTCCTTGTCCCCCGAAAATATCTCCCCGTTGCCGGTGTCGTTCCGCCGGCCTGCGACGTTATCCCCGTTTTCCGTGCTCAAGAATCGGCAGGGGAGAAAGGGATAAAGATTCTGGCGGCACCCGCGATGCGAGCAAAGGGAGCCAGCAGCCCGATTGTGTCCGGAGGTCGGCCAGCCTGCGCGAGCAGGCAGGCCGGTCCGGTGCCCAACGAATATCCCATGACGCCGATCTCCGAGTAGCCCTGCGCGACGATTGCTGCGTCGGCCTTGGCACTCGGTCCATTGCTCGAGCGACGTTCGCTGCTCGGTTTTTTTGAAGCGTGGAAAATCAGGCTCCGCTGATTAACGTAGACGTAGCCGCAAACGCCCGCGTCGGCCAGACCCGCAACAACGCGGAGGACGAGGGCGAAAATCTTGAGTCGTTGAAGGGGGTCGTTCCGAAACGCACCAGCGCCCCAACGCAGACACCAGGCCGCGCTGCCGGTCGCACCGCCGGGACGATCCTCCGCTCCCGCCGCGGCCCGGTTTGCGCCTTGCCGGTCCGCGTGACTCACGCTTGAGTCACACGGCATGAGCACCGCCACCATCCGCGAACTGCGCACGTCGTTTCCGAAAATCCGCGCCCGCATCGAGCGCGAGGGCGAGGTCATCATCACCGACCGCGGCAAAGCGGCGTTCGTTTTGCGGGCCTTCACCGAGAAGCCAAAAAAAACGAAGCCGCCGATCGACTATTATGCCCGCCTGTTGAGCTACAGCGGCGGGCGGATGGCCACCCAAGCCGAGATGGACGCACTGGACGAGGCGAACCGTGGCGACCGCTGAGCAGTTCTACGTCGATTCGAGCGTTGGGCAGACGCTTTACGTTCCCGGCCCGGCCTCGCTCCGCGTGAGTCGGTGGCGTCAAAGTATCGGTGACGCGATTCCGCTCACCCGGTTTGGCTACGCCGAGCTGACCAACGCCGTCGCGCAGGCCCAACATCGGCACATCCTCGATGCCCACGGCACGCGCGCGGCGTTCGCCGCCCTGGTTCACGATCTCGCCGAGGGTCATCTGCGGCTGCACGACCTCCTCTGGCGGCGCGCCCTCGACCGCACCGCCGAACTGAGCCGAGCTCACACGATCACGCTCGGCACGCGCACACTCGATGTCCTGCACGTGGCCTCCGCGCTCGAACTCGGCGCCCGCACGTTGGTGACCTACGACACGCGCCAAGCCGCCCTCGCGAAAGCCGTCGGCTTGAAGACCCTCGCGCCCTGACGACTGGCGGGAGTTCGCCAGAGTGGGACGAAGGGCCGTGGGATTCACGCCGGGGCGGGGAGGAAGAGCGAGGACCACAACAACTCCGCCCTCCCCCCGCACCCCTTCGAAAATCCCCGCCCCGCGGCGCGACCCCAAAATCCCGCGATGCCACCGTCCGGTGACTTCGCCGGAGCGCAGGATTGACGCTGCCGGCAATTCTCCCGTGATCTTCGCCACCGCCGCGATCCCCTCGGCGCCACCCCACCCCCGGACTATGCTCCCACGATTCCGCTCCGCCGTTGTCTACGCCTGCCTGTTGCCCGCCGCGCTGTTCGCCCAAGCCGTCGCGCCCGCCTCATCGCCCAACTCCGCGACCGCCCCCGCCGACTCCGCCGTCGTCGAGCTCAGCCCGTTCACCGTCAACACCCACAACGACCTCGGCTACGCCGCCGAAAACACCCTCGCCGGCAGCCGCCTCAACACGAAGCTCCGCGACACCGCCAGCTCGGTCTCCGTGTTCACCAAGGAGTTTCTCGACGACCTCGCGATCACGGACATCGCCCATCTCCTCGAGTTTTCCGTGAACTCCGAGATGGACACCAACTCGCAGGGCGCGTCGTCCGAACAGAACCGCATCATTGGCGGCCATGCGCTCTTCGCGGGCATCCAGATCCGCGGGCTCCTCGCGAGCATCGGCATGGACTACTTCACGAGCATCACGCCGGCCGACCCCTATCGCGTCGGGCGCTTCGAGGATGCGCGCGGGCCTAACAGCATTCTCTTCGGCATCGGCGCGCCCGGCGGCCTGCTCAACCAGTCGTCCAAAATCGCCGAGACGCACCGCCACACCGCCGCGATCCGCTACAGCCTCGGTTCGTGGGCCCGCCAACGCCTCGAGGTCGACGCCAACCGTGTCCTCGTGAAAAACAAACTCGCGCTCTCCGTCGCCGCCCTGCACCAGGAAAACGGCGGCTGGCGCGCCTTCGATTTTCAGGACAAGCGCCGCATCTTCGGCTCGGCCACGTGGCGCCCGCTGCGCTCCGTCACGATCACCGCGATGGGCGAGATCGGCCGCGACCTCAACGCCGTCGTCCGCTCCTTCAGCGACGCCGAGCAAGTCCTCGCGTGGTATGACAACCGCAACGCCCTCGGCGTCAGCGCCGTCACGTTCACGCCCAACAATACCGTGCCCACCGCCGCGCAGCAATTGGTCGGCGTCGTCGGCCGCGATGGCACCGTCGGAGGAACCAACCACCGCTACACCTACATCGAAAACGACGGCATGCTGTTCGATGCGATCGGCACGTTTTTCACCGGTAGCTACAACACCGCCGCCGTCCGCGCCCCCGACGGCACGCGCGGCATCACCGCGCCCGTGCTGCGCATCCACGACCCGAAATTCTATCCGCTCAACGGCAACGCCGTCGGCCCGGGCATGTTTCGCGATCAGGATCTGCACAACTACACCGTCACCGCCGACTGGCACCCGACGCGCCATCTGATCTTTAACCTCGCGCACAACTACCAGGAAACCCGCGCCGTCGTGAACCTCATGAACGGCAATTCCCCCATGCTCCGCGGCGAGGCCAATCGCACCCTCGGCGTCGGCGGGCCGACCAACCCCTACGTCGGCCGCATGTATTTCGACGGCACGTGGACGCGCGACATCCACTATGGCGACAGCCGCGAAACCCGCCTCTCCGCCTCTTACACACTGGAGACGAAATACAAATGGCTGGGCCGCCACCGGCTCGCCGCTTCCCTCGCGCGCACCGACCTCAACGATCGCCGCGCCAACTCCTGGCTCGTCCTCGCCGGCCGCCCCTTCAGCACCGATCCGTCCAATGCCAACAACCGCGTCAACGTGCGCAACTACCTCACCGAGGGCAGCCACGGCACCTACCGCGCCGGCGATTGGCGCTCGTTGCCGCCGTCGCTCACCATCGGTGGCCGCTCCTACCCGACCGCCTACGCCAACGTTGCCGCCGGCGGCGCGGACAACGGCGGCATGGTGCAGAAAATGGATTCCAAGATGATCGCGTCGCAGAGCTTTTTCTTCGACGGCAAACTCGTCACTACCTTCGGCTATCGCGACGACCGCGTGAAGAACACCCAGCTCGGCTACCTCAACGATCCCATCATGGGCGACGTCGTCGACCTCGCTATCTCGAAGGGCAAAGTAAACCACATGGTCGGCCAGACCCGCACCGCCGGCGTCGTCTATCACCCGTTCGAGTGGCTTTCCATCATCGGCAACAAATCCTCCAACGTCGGCATCCCGCCGCTCGCGCGCACCGTGTTTCCCGACGGGAACCTCGCGCCGCTCTCCAAAGGCCGCGGCCAGGACTTCGGCCTCGGCTTCGATCTGCTCCAAGGTCGGCTCAACGCCCGCGTCGTCTATTTCGAGGGCAGCGAGATCGGCCGTGTGACCGCGCCGTTCACCGGCACCCTCACCGGTGCCAACACCCGCGTGATGGACGCCTTTGGCTCCGTGCTCGTGGGCGCGGGCCTCCCATTCAGTGCCGCCGAGTGGGCGCCCATCCGCACGAAATACACGCCGCCCGCGTCGTCGGTCGCGTCGGATTTCGCGTCGAAGGGTTATGAGGCACGCCTCACGGCCAATCTCTCCCGGAACTGGCGCCTCGTCGCCAACTACTCCTACACCGATTCCGGCCGCACCGAAATGGCCCCGGAAGCGGTGAGTTTCTACGGTTTCAAACGCGCCGACCCGGTGCTGCTGACGCAGGGCGTGACGCAGGATGCGACCGGCCGCTTCGTGGTTGATCCGAACGCATTCGAGTCCGGCGGCGCGATTGTGAAATGGCTCGAACTCGGCCGCGCCAATCCGGCGGCGAATCCCTCCGTGCTCACCACCTCCAACGGCTCCACCGTCGCACAAGAAGTCTTCAATGTGATCGCGGCGTTCAACGACGAGCGCGAGTCGCAGCAGAAACGCTGGGGCGTGCGCCCGCACAAAATCAGTCTCTTCACCGCCTACGATATTCGCCGCGGCCGCTTCGAGGGCGTCACCGTCGGCGGCGGCTGGCGCTGGCGCAGCGCCAACATCATCGGCGCGAATTCCCAAGACCAAGAGATCAGCGGCCGCGTCATCACCGCCGCCGATCTGATGCTGGGCTACACCCGGAAATTCCGCGGCCTGCCCGGCCGCGTCCGTTTCCAAGTCAACGTCAACAATCTGCTCGACCAATCCGACATCATCCCGTCGCGCCTCGCCGCCCCCGCCAGCTCCCCCGACGGCTTCAATCTCCCCGGCGGCCGCGGTCCGGCCTACACGCGTTACGATCTCGTGCAACCGCGTGAGATCCGCTTCACCACGACGTACTCCTATTGAACGTCGCCCCCCCCGCCGCCTCCCCTTCGCCCCCGCTTCCTTCCCATGAAAGCCCGTCTCCTCCGTTGCCTCCTCCTCGCCGGCGCCACCGCTTCCGCCGCGCTCTTCGCCCAGGACCGCCAGCTCCCCCTCGCCACACCCGCCGGTCTCACGCTTCACCAAGTGGCGGCCACCGCCGTCACCTTCCAGGGCCGCTCCGCCCTCAAACTGGCCGCTTCGCCCGCCGCCGCTCCGGCCCAGCCCGCACCGGCGCAGCCAGGCGCCCCCAAGAAAAAATCCGCCGCCGGCGCCGGTGAAGCCGGCCGCCGCGACCACCTCGCCCTCGTCGACGGCGTCGAGTTCACCGACGGCACGATCGAGGTCGACCTCGCCGGCGAACCCGCCGCCGGGGCCGCCGGCGGCGCGCGCGGTTTCGTGGGCGTGGCGTTCCGCGTGCAGCCGGACCGCAAGACCTACGACTGCTTCTACCTGCGCCCCACCAACGGTCGCTCCGACGACCAGGAACGCCGCAACCACACCGCGCAGTATATCTCGCACCCCGGGCACACCTGGTCCGCCCTGCGCGAAAAGACCCCGTCGCGTTACGAGTCCTACGTCGACATCGCGCCCGCCACGTGGATTCACGTGAAGATCGTCGTCGCCGGCGACAAGGCCCGGCTCTTCGTTAACCACCAAGAGCAGCCCACGCTCATCATCAACGACGTGAAAACCGGTGCCGGCGCCAAGGGCGGCGTCGCCCTGTGGTTCGAAGGCACTACGATCGCGCACTACGCCAACCTAAAGATTCAGCCCGCGCGCTGACCTTCCCTCCACCCCCGCTCCGGCGCACTCGCGTTACCGCGCCTGCGCACTAGCGTTACTTGAGCACCGCCCCCACGCTCGACGCCCACACCGCCGCCGGCACATCCCCCGGCACCGCCGCCGGCGTCGCCTCCGTCTTCATCGTCGCCGTCAGCTCCGTGACGCGCCGCGTGTCGCCGCCCGTCGCGAGAAAAAATCCGTCACCCGCCGGCCCCGCGTTGATCGTGTCGCGCGCCTCCCAGTCCGCCCGCGACGCCGTGAACTTCGCCTGCGCCACCGCCTGCCACTCGCCCGCGCGCGGCTTCATCCACGCATTCCCCAACTGCGCGCGCCGCACGTCGTCCGCGCTTTTCGTGTCGCGCCGGAAATCTTCCACAAACGAGTAAACGCCGCGCAGCAGCTTGCCGTTGTTGCGCGTGCGAAACGTCACGAGGTGCCGCCACGCCTTCTGCGCCGGATCGAAAATCCAACCCGCATACGCCGTCTTCCCGCCCACGATCCCCGGCGCATCGTGCACTTCTGCCCGCACGAGAAACCGCACCGGCTCGCCCACCGCCCACGGAAAATCCACCATGCACTGCCCACCCGTGCCCTCGCCGCCGAAGCGTTTGATCCGCACGCCCGCACCTTCGTGTAACAGCTCCACGCGTTCCTCGGGCTTCACCGCCTTCGGATCATCGCCCTTCGTCGGATCCCACACCGAAAAAATCGCCACCTTCTTCCCGTCGCGCAGTTCCTGCACGCCAAAGTAGCCGCCGCTCCAGCCGATCGCCGAAACATAGGTCCCCGGCGTCGACTGCTCGACCGTCGCCTCCACATAAAACGCCTCGCTCTCCGCCGCGCTCCATTGGAGGTGCACCGACCGCGCCGCCCGCGCCGGTTCCTTGCCCCCGATGCTCGCGGCCGCCCAGGCCTGTTGCCCCAGCACACCGCACGCGACCAATCGCCAGAGCCATTCATTCATCCGGGAAAGCGGGGTTTTCATCTCGGGCAGACCGTGCCCCATCTCGCCACCACCGCCAATCCCGATCTCCGCGCTCAAGCCGGGTCCTCGGACGCGCCGGCGATTATTCCGGAAACCGCCTTTTCATCCGTCTCACAATCCCCCTACATGTCTCGATGACCTGCCACCCCACCCGTCACCTCGGCGCCGCTTTGCTCCTCGCCCTGGCCGTTCCGCTCTTCGCCCAGCCCACGCCTGCGCCTGCCCCCGCGCCATCGGCCCCGGCCAGCGAAGAGGCGGTAAAACTGAATCCGTTCGTCGTCAGCGAGGACGACAATGTCGGCTACGCCGCCACGAGCACGCTCGCCGGCACCCGCATCAACACCGCCCTCCGCGATGTCGGCGCCGCCATCAGCATCGTCACGCCCGAGTTCCTCCGGGACACCGCTGCGACCAATCTCGGCGAGCTCCTCTCGCTCACCACCGCGACCGAAATCGGCGGCGTGTCCGGCAACTTCGCCGGCGGCGCCACCGCCGGCGGCCGCCCCGATCAGTCCGACAGCCGCGAAAACCCCCAGGGCAACAACCGCGTGCGCGGCATCGGCGCCGCCACCACCACCCGCGACTACTTCGTCACCGACATCCCGTTCGACGCCTACAACTCCTCCGGCGTCACCATCAGCCGCGGCCCCAACTCTCTCCTCTTCGGCATCGGCAATCCCGCCGGCGTGATCGAGGGCTCGATCATCCAGCCGCAGCTCCAGCGCAACCGCACCGAGATCGGCGCGCGCTACGGCTCCATGCAGTCCTACCGCGGCACCGTCGACCTCAACCGCGTCCTCGAAAAAGGCCGCGTCGCCTTCCGCATCGCCACCGTCAACGAGCAAAACAACTACCAGCAGGAGCCCGCCTTCGACCGCAAACGCCGCGCTTACGGCGCCCTCACCGTCGTGTTGCGCGACGGCCAACAGCCCTCGTGGTTCGGCAAGTCCACCGTGCGCGCTTCCGGCGAGTTGGGCGACAGCCAGTCCAACCCCGTCAACGTCATTCCGCCGGTCAACTCGATGGTGAACTTCTTCTCGGCGCCCAATCCCGCCATCGCCGCCATCCCCGGGACCAACATCGACCCACGCCTCATCGCCGGCTCCCCGACCTTCTCCTACCGTCCGAAGGTCACGGTCGACAACCGCCTCAGCTCCGCCGCCATCGTCGCCGCCACGCCCGGCATCGGCGTGCCCTACTTCATCCAGATCCCCGTCGTATTCGACACACCGGGACAGCAGCGCCCCGGCTACGCCAGCTCCACCAACCCCGCCCTCGCCAATCTCGCCGGCCTCATGGGCCGCATCCGCTACGCCCAGAATCCCAACCGGCGCGACGCCATCGACACGTTTTACAGCGGCAGCCTCGTCCCCGTCGGCTTCGTCGGGCAGACACTCCAAAACCCCGCCATTTTCGACTACCGCCACAAACTCCTGAGCGGCGGCCTCAACCACATCGACCAGGTCTTCCAGGTCGGCAACCTCGCCTTCACCCAGGAGCTCTTCGGCGGCCGCGGCGGCGTCGAACTCGCCTACAACCAGCAGCGCACGCGCTCCACGCGCCTCCTCCCGTTCTCCTTTGGCGACAACGGCGGCGGCGCCCCCGGCGGCGGCATCGCCATCGACGTCGCCCAGTATCTCGCCAACGACCAACCCAATCCCAACGTGGGCCGCCCGTTCGTCAGCCAACAGGGCATCACCGACCGCACGCAGACCGGCCTGCGCGAGGCGTTTCGCGCCACCGCCTTCTACCGGCTCGATTTCGAGGACCGCGGCAAAAAGCTCTTCGGCCTCCCGCTCGGCAACCACGTCTTCACCGGCCTCCACACCCGCCAGCGCAACGATGCCGCCACCTTCAGCTACGCCACCGGCTGGACCAGCCCGACGCGCAACCTCAACACCGACGTCTTTCAGTCCACCAACAGCGGCAATTTCCGCACCACCCCCATCGTCGTCCAATACCTCGGGCCTTCCGTCCTCGCCGCCAATTCCCTCAACGACGTCCGCATCACCAACGTCGTCGACGCCCGCGTGCCCCAGACCGGCGATGTCTACAATGTCGGCTTCTTTGACTTCACCGGCAAAACCCTGGTCACCGAGCCGCTCTCCGTGGCGCGTTTCCTCAACGGCAATTCCAAGAGCCGCCAGCTCATCGACTCCCAGTCCTTCAGCCTCAAGAGCGACTTCTTCAAAAACAATCTCGTCAGCGTCGTCGGCTGGCGCTGGGACCACCTGAAAACGTATTCCAGCCTCGGCAACACCCGCAACCCCGACGACTCGCTCAACACTTCCGCCCTGCGCCTCGACTCGCGGCCCAACCTCGACGAACGCGGCCGCAACTTCACCTGGAGCACCGTCGGCCGCGTCCCGCGCTTCCTCACCAAGCGCCTCCCGCTCGGCATCGAACTCGGCGGCTTCTACAACGCCTCCGGCAACTTCAATCCCGTCAATATCCGCTCCAATCTCAACGGCGCCATCATCGCCGCCCCCGCCGGCACCACCCGCGAATACGGCGTGCTCGTCGAATTCTTCGACCGCCGCGTCTCGCTCCGCGTCAACGAATTTCACACGGTCCAGACCAACAGCAGCAACGGCGCCCAGGGCGCGACCGCCGGCATCTTCAACTACCCGAGCTTCATGGCCGACCGCTACGTGACGGCGCAGGCGCAGGGCATCGCCTTCAACACGATCCCGGGCGTCACCGCCGCCGGCTACAGCTCCTACCAACAGCTCTACGCCGCGCTCTTCCAGCTCCACCCCGAGCCCACGCGCACCTTGAAAAATATGCGCCTCAACGCCGCCGGCACCGCCGTCCTCTCCGACGGTATCGCCGGCCTCACCGACACGAGCGACCTCGACGCCCGCGGTCTCGAAGCCGAGCTCGTCGGCAACGTCACCAACCGCTGGCGCGTGTCCTTCAACGTCGCGAAACAGGAGACCGTCGTCAGCGGTTCCGCCCAGCTCACCAAACAGGTCGCCGACGCCGTCTACGCCAATCTCGTGAAGTTCAATCTCCTCGGCATCGACCAGGGCCCCGCGCTCCCCGAACGCCAGACCGCCGCCACGCGTTTCGCCAGCAACGTCGGCAACGCCCTCGCCGCCACCCTCGCCCGCGACGGCGCCGTCTCCCCCGAACAGCGCAAATGGCGCGCCAACTTCACCACCACCTACGATCTCCGCGATTTCCAAAACCCGATCCTGAAAGCGATGAGCGTCGGCACGTCCGTGCGCTGGCAGGACAAGATCGCCATCGGCGCGCCCTTCCTCACCGGGCAGGCGCTGAAGGAAAAAATCGTCGCGACGAACAAGCTCTACACGAACACGAGCCAGATCGCGAACACCGATCCCGTGATGCAGACCCAGTTCCCCGACCTCGCCCATCCGTTCTACGGACCAGAGGAACTCGCCGGCGATTTCTGGGTCGGCTACCGCCGCAAGATTTTCCACAACATCGACTGGCGCCTCCAGCTCAACGTCCGCAACGCCTGGGGCAACGGCGAAGACATCCCCGTGACCGCGAATCCCGACGGCACCCTTGCCGTCATCCGCATCCCCAACGAAACCCGCTGGACCCTCTCCAGCACGTTCTCGTTCTGACGAATCGTGGCGCCGCTCCCGCGCAAGGGGTCGCCCCCCGGAACCCAGCGGCCTCGGGCCAGGGGTTCCGCGCGCGAACCCCGCGGACTTACCCTTTGCTCTCCGTGGCGCGGGCGCCCCATTCTTCGCGGGTCCCTGCGCAGCCCGCATCAATCACACTTTTCTGAAGAAATCCTTTTGTCACAGCGCGCACCGAGGTCCGAACCGAGGGCACGGAGCCACGCACGAATGGCGCTTAGATAAGGCGCAAAACTTTCTTATTCAGGGGGGTGCGTCGTTCCGTGTCAGGAAACTTGGCGCGCATGATTTGGCGGGAGAGGCGGCGCATATCGGCGAGGAGTTTT
>JBIKOK010000169.1:0-14301 GCA_044358025.1 Opitutaceae bacterium | reverse complement strand
GGGCCGTCAGTAGTGAGCCGGCGGTCAGCACGGCGGTGAAAAACAATCCGCGAATCGTAGCAATTTTCATGGTAGGGAGTAAGGCGGCCGCGCCGCAGGAATTGCCGCGACGGCCGAAGACCGGACGGAATGCGCTTTCGTCCCCCTGTCCAGCGGCCATGCGTAACAATCCTGTTACCCGGTGTTCGCCCCCCGCGCACGGCCGGAAATCTTGCAGATTGATTTGCCGTTTCGCTCTAAACCGCCAATTCACACCACCTCCATGCGCTCTGCCTTCCCCGCCCTCGCCGTCGCCGCGAGCCTCTGCCTCACCGCCGCCGGCTGCCGCGACCGGGAAATCACCACCTATCGCGCCCCCAAGGAAAAATCCGCGCCGCCCCCGGCCGCCGCCGCCCCCGCCGGCACCGACGCCACCATGGCCAACACCGCCGTGCCCACCGCCGACGGCGCCAACCTCACCTGGACCGCCCCCACCGACTGGCAGCCCAAGGCCGCCTCCGCCATGCGCAAGGGCAGCTATGCCGTTCCCGTCGGGGCCGCCGCCGGCGATCTCGCCATCACCGCCTTCCCCGGCGACGTCGGCGGCGAGGTCGCCAACCTCAACCGCTGGCGCGGCCAACTCCAGCTCCCGCCCGCCGGCGAAGCCGAACTCGCCCTCGCCCTCACCCGCTTCGAGCAGGACGGCCTCAAATTCGCCGTCGTCGACTTCGACAACGGCCAACAGCGCCTCCTCGGCGCCATCGTGCCCTTCCGCGGCACCACCTGGTTTTTCAAACTCACCGGTCCCGCCGCCCCCATGGCCGAAGCAAAACCCGCCTTCCTCGCCTTCCTCAAAACCGTCAAAGCACCCTCGCCATGAACGACGTCACCCGCCAGTTCCGCGACTTCTTCATCTCGCTCAAGCTCACGGTCGTACTCCTCGCCCTGTCCCTCATTTTGGTCTTCGCCGCCACGCTCGACCAGGTCCATCTCGGCATCTGGGGCGTCCAGGAAAAATATTTCCAGACCTTTTTCGTTCTCGCCCGCTTCGGCGACTTCCCCCTGCCCGTCTTCCCCGGCGGTTATTTCATCGGCGGCCTCCTGCTCCTCAACCTCGTCGCCGCCCACCTCTACCGCCTCAAACTCGAGTGGCGCAAAGCCGGCATCCAGCTCACCCACGCCGGCATTATCATCCTCCTCGTCGGCGAACTCCTCACCGGCCTCTGGCAGGAGGATTTCCAGATGGCGATCAAGGAGGGCGAATCCAAGGACTACTCCGAAAGCTTCCGCCTCTACGAACTCGTCCTCGTCGACACCACTGACCCAAAATTCGATGAGATCGTCGCCATCCCCGACACCAAACTCGCGCAATCCGCCGTCGTCCAACACCCGAAACTGCCCTTCCGCGTCGTCACCAAGGCCTACTTCCCCAACGCCGCGCTCGCCCGCCGCGACCCCGCCGCCCCCGCTTCCCCCGCCGTGCCCCTCGCCTCCCAGGGCATCGGCCCCGGCGTCGCCGTCACCCCTTTGCCCATCACCTACAAAATGAACGAAACCAACGTGCCCGCCGCCGTCGTCGAACTGATCGGCGCCGAGGGCTCGCTCGGCACGTGGCTGGTCTCCCCCGATCTCGCCGCCCCCCAAACCCTCACCCACGGCGGCCGTACCTGGCGCATCGCCCTGCGCATCGCCCGCGCCTACAAACCCTTCGCCCTCGAACTCCTCAAGGTCACCCACGAAATCTACGTCGGCACCGACCTGCCGAAAAACTTCTCCAGCCGCATCAAGCTCACCACCCCCGACGGCCGCGATGACCGCGAGGTCCTCATCTATATGAACAACCCGCTGCGGTACGGCGGCTACACGTTTTACCAATACCAGATGGACAGCGCCCGCGGCCTCACCGTGCTCCAGGTCGTCCGCAACCCCAGCTGGCTCCTGCCTTACATCGCCTGCATCATGATGACCATCGGCCTCATTCTCCAGTTCAGCCTCAGCCTCCGCGCCTTCATCGCCAAACGCCGCGCCACCCCGAGCCCCGTCGCCGCATGAAAAAATATTCCGCCCTCCTTTTTCTCCTGCTCGGCCTCGCCCTCGTCGCCAAGTCGTTCCTGCCCGACCGCCCCAAAAGCGACTTCGACCTCGCCGCCTTCGGCCGCCTCCCCGTCGTCGTCAACGGCCGCGTCAAACCGCTCGACACCGTCGCGCGCACCTCCCTCGTCGTCTTCCAGAGCAGCCAGCGCGTCTCCGCCCCCGACGGCACCACCCTCACCCCCAACGAGTGGCTCCTCGACGTCCTCTTCCGCGGTTCGCGCGCCGACGCCTACCAACACTTCGAGATCAACCATCCCGACCTGCTCGCCATCTTCGGCCTCACCCCCGAAGACGGCCGCAACAAGCGCCGCTTCTCCTTCCGCCAGCTCGAACCGAAAATCGCGGAACTCCAGCGCCAGTCCGCCCTCGCCGGCCCCGTCGATGCCGCCTTGCGCACGCCCTTCCAAAAGGCCGTCGTCCAGCTCTACTCCAATGTCGGCCTTTACTTCCGCCTCAAGGGCAGTCTCGTCGCCCCCGACCACAAGGACTTCCTCGCCGAGCTCATGACGTTCCAGAGCTCCGTCATCGCCGGCGTCACCGCCGTCCGCGCGAAACAGGCCAACCAACCCCACGACGAGGCCCTCGCCGCCCGCATGATGGAGGCCGGCGCCCGCTTCTCCCGCATGGACGAACTCGCCTACCTGCTCGGCGTGCCGCCCGCCGACGGCGAGGCCAACACCACCGGCTGGAAAAAGGCCGGCGAGTCCCTCCTCGAATCGTTTCAAACCGGCCAGATCGCCCCCGCCGTGATGGTCTACGCCGGCCTCGCCCGCACCTGGAACGCGGGCCAGGCGAAGGAATTCAACGAACTGATCAGCCTTTACCATTCCCAGCTCGAAAAGAAATTCCCCTCGGCGCTCACCAAGTGCGCCGCCGAAGCGCGGTTCAACGCCGCCGAACCTTTCTACACCGCCTCCATCCTCTATGTGCTCGCCTTTCTGATCGCGGTCGTCTCCTGGCTCTTCTGGCCCGCCGAACTCGGCCGCGCCGCCTTCTGGCTCGTCGGCCTCGCCTGGGTGCTCGCCACCGCGGGCATCCTCGCCCGCATGTGGCTCGAAGGCCGCCCGCCCGTCACCAACCTCTACTCCTCCGCCCTCTTCGTCGGCTGGAGCGCCGTCGGCTTCTGCCTCGCCCTCGAATACTTCTACCGCAACGCCATCGGCTCCGTCGCCGCCGGCCTCGTCGGCTTCTCCACCCTCCTCATCGCCCACCACCTCTCCCTCGGCGGCGATACCCTCGAGATGATGCGCGCCGTCCTCGACTCCAACTTCTGGCTCGCCACCCACGTCGTCACCGTCACCGCCGGCTACGGCGCGACCTTCCTCGCCGGCTTCCTCGCCCTCATTTATATCGTGCGCGGCCTGTTCACCGCCTCCCTCGATAAGGCCACCGCCGATGCGCTCTCGCGCATGATCTACGGCATCGTCTGCTTCGGCACCCTCTTCAGTCTCGTCGGCACCATCCTCGGCGGCATCTGGGCCGACCAATCCTGGGGCCGGTTCTGGGGCTGGGACCCGAAGGAAAACGGCGCCCTCATGATCGTAATCTGGAACGCCCTCATCCTCCACGCCCGCTGGGGCGGCATCGCGAAACAACGCGGCATCGCCGCCCTCGCCGTCTTCGGCAACATCGTCACCGCCTGGAGCTGGTTCGGCGTCAACATGCTCGGGGTCGGTCTCCACAGCTACGGTTTCATGGACTCCGCCTTCTGGTGGCTCATCGGGTTCGCCGCGAGCCAGCTCGTCTTCATCGCTCTCGCCTGCCTGCCCCTCTCCGCGTGGCGCAGCTTCCGGGCCTCGGCCTGACCCATGTCCGCCCCGTCGGACGCGTTCACCCGCGTCCGGCCCACGTCCCTATTGCCGTGCCGCCAGCCGCGCGCTCACCAGCTCCCGCAGCTCCGTCTCCAGACCCGACCCACGCTCCGAAAACAGGCGCGTGATCTCCGGCCACGGCACGGTGCCGTTCGCGACCAAAATGGGGCTCTTCTTGCTCCCGCCGTCGATGTCGTCGCCTTGGTCCACCTCGTTGTGCACAAACCCGCGCCCGGGCCGCCAGGTCAGCGCGCATTCGCCGCGCCCAAGGTCGTAACAGACCTGAAAGCCTTCGCAGCCCCCGGTGTCGTCCAGCCACACGACCAGCTCGAATCCCTCCGACTCGAACCACCGCCGCCGGCCGGCGCCCCGTTCCTGCCTCACGTTGCGGATTTCCTTCAACACGCCCGCCACCCTGCGGCCTCGCCGCCGGCCTGTCAAAATCCGTCTGCCGCCCGCGGCGCGCCCACCCTCCCCCGGATATTTTCCCTCAAATGGATTGAAAGTTTGGCCCAGAGAGTACGGCGCCAAGCCCACCCAGCCCACCGGGCAAACAAGGGCTTTGGCTCCGTGTCCTCGGTTCTGACCTCCGTGCGCTCGGTGAAAAATAATTTCTCCAGGAAAGTGGGATTGATGCAGGCTACGCGCCCGCCCTCGGCCCGCGCCGCGTAATAAACCACTCGACGCTTCCCGTCAGCGTGTGCGCCCCCGCCTCGTCGAACACGTCCACCCGCAGCGCGAACGACAGCGCGCGCTTCGTCGCCAACTCCGCCGCCAACTGCCCCCGCGCCGCCTCGCCCACCGTCGCCCGGCCGAAAATTTTCCCGCGCGCCGGCTGCTTGAACGTCGTCTCCATCCGCCGCACCACCGCGACAAACTCCCCCGCGCGCTCCCCGAAATTCCGCAGCATCCAGTCCCCGCTCGCCGCCTCGGCCACCGCCAGCTGCGCCGCCGCATGCACAATGCCGAGATGATTATGATACCGCGTCCCTGCCGGCAGGCTCACGCTGAACTCCCCGCCCGCCGGCTCTCGCTGCAGCCCGATGAGCCGGTTAAACGGAACCTCGTCGATGGTCATGGTGGGGGTCGACCCGCGGGCCGCCCGCCCGCCGGATCATTTTTGCTGTTCGCGTTTCACCCCCGCGCGAACACCACCGACGCGTTCGTCCCGCCGAACCCGAACGAGTTCGCCAGCGCCGCGCGCACCGGCTTGTGGACCGCCACGTTCGGCGTGAAATTCAGCCCGAGCGCCGCGCACGCCGGATCGACATTTTCCAGATTGATCGTCGGCGGCACGATGCCGTCGCGAATCGCCAGCACCGCCGCCAGCGCACCCATCGCGCCCGCACCGCCCAGCAAATGCCCGGTCATCGACTTCACCCCGCTCACGTGCAGGTTCGCCTTGTTCTCGGCAAACACCGCCGCAATCGCCGCCGCCTCTTCGCCGTCGCCACCCGGCGTCGACGTCGCGTGCGCCGACACGTAGTCGACCTCCGTCGGCGCCAGCCCCCCGCGCGTCAGCGCCGCCTTCATCGAGCGCGCCGATCCTTCCGCGCCCGGCGCCAACGACGACAGGTGAAACGCGTCCGCCGTCGCCCCATAACCGCGCAGCTCCGCATAAATCCGCGCGCCGCGCCGCTGCGCGTGCTCCCGCTCCTCCAAAATAAACACCACCGAGCCCTCCCCCAGCACGAAACCGTCCCGGTCCTTGTCGTAGGGCCGCGACGCCTTTTCCGGCGCGTCGTTGCGCGTCGACAGCGCGCGCATCTGCGCAAACGCCCCAATCGCCAGCGGCGTCACCGTCGACTCCGCTCCGCCCGCCACCATCACGTCGACGTCCCCGCGCGCGATCGCCGCCGCCGCCTCGCCCAGCGCGTGGCCGCTCGTCGCACACGCCGACGCCACGCTCATGTTCGGCCCGCGACAGTCGAGCAACAGGCTGACCTGGCCCGCCAGCAGGTTCGGCGCGATCTGAATGATGAAGAACGGCGAGATCTTCCGAAACCCGCCCGCCTTCCACGTATCGTGCATCGCCTCCATCTCCGGCAGGCCCCCGAGACCCACGCCGAGATTCACGCCCATCCGCTCGGCATCCATCCCCGCCCGGTGCGCATCGAGTCCGGAATCCGCATACGCCTCGACCGCCGCCGCCGTGCCGAGATGCGTGAACCGCCCAAATTTCTTCACGTCCTTCTGCGTGAGCGCCTGCGCCATCGGCTCGCTGCCCGGACCGCGCGGTTGCAACGGCGCCGGCAACGCCCGCGCCGGATCGAAGTTCTTCACCTCGCCCGCGATCCGCGCCGTGCAGCCCGTCGGGTCGAACCGCGTGATCGGCCCGATGCCGCTGCGCCCCGCGATCAACGCGGCCCACGTTTCGGCCGCGGTGTTGCCGCAGGGCGTGACTGCGCCGATGCCCGTGATGACAACGCGACGACGAGGTTGGGTGCTGGAGAGATGGCTCATGGTAAAAGATTAGACTGCGCGGAAAAAATCGTGGGCGGCAACCGTTCCGTGGGCCCGGCCGCGCGGCGCCCCCGCCGCCTCCGCGCCAAACTCCGCCCGCAGACACCGCCGCATCGAATGCAAAATCGCGTCGCTGTGCGCCGCGTCGTCGATCGCCCGCGCAAACAGCAGCGCGCCCACCAGCGAACTCATCAGGTGCGTCACCCGCACCCGGTTCGTCTCCGCCTCGTCGCTCAGCCGCAGCGCCCCGCCCAACCGCTCGATGTGCTGCGCGAACCCCCGGGAGTACCCCGCCCGCGCCGCCCCGCTCAGCCGCGCCATGTCCGCCGCCACCGCCACCACCATGCAGCCCGACCCGCGATTGTCCCGGTGCCGCACCGCCAAATAACTGTCGATCAGCAACCGCGCCCGCGCCGCCGGCGTCGGCAACGCCGCAATCCGCGCCAGATTCGGCACCGCCGCATCGAACGCCGCCGCACACGCCTCCGCCACCAACTCCGTCTTGTCCCGAAAATGCGCGTAAAATCCCCCGTGCGTCAGCCCCGCGCGCCGCATCACTTCGTCCACCCCCGTCTCCGCCACCCCCCGCTCGCGAAACGCCTGCCCCGCCGCCTCCAAAATTCGGCGGCGCGTCGCAGTCTTATGTTCCGGCGGATAGCGCATGGACCTCCGTGGCATGACGACCGTCATACCACGCCGCAAGCTCCGACTGGGCCCTTCCGCGTCCCTGCCCCGTCTTCCCCGCTCGCCCTCTCGCCCTTTCCCCCGGTTTCCTCACCCCTGCGGCTTTGACTTCCCCGCCGCACGCGCCTTACCTCCACCCCTTTTCGCCCATCGCCCACCGCACATGCAACAGCTCCACCCTCACTGGCGCATGGAATACATCGAAGCGCCGCGCTATCCGGCCGCGATGCAGCGCCCCTTCACGGAGCTCCCCGCCCTCGGCGACGACCGCGCCGCCCTCATCGTCCACCGCAGCCCGTTGTCCTACCTGATTCTTAACCGCTTTCCCTACAACCCGGGCCATCTCCTCGCCGTCCCTTTCCGCGACGTTTCCGACCTCGACGAACTCACGCCCGTCGAGCGCGCCGACCTCTTCGAAGAAATCACCCTCGGCAAACGCCTCCTCGCCGCCGCCCTCAAACCCGACGCCTTCAATATCGGCTTCAACCTCGGCGGCCCCGTCGCCGGCGGCAGCATCGCCCATCTCCATGGCCACATCGTCCCCCGCTGGAACGGCGACAACAACTTCATGCCCGTGATCGGTTCCACCCGCATCCTCCCCCAATCCCTCGACGCGACCTGGGAGCGCCTCGCCGCCGCCGCCGCCAAGAGTCATTAGTCACCGGTCATTGTTCATCAATCATTGGTCATTGTTCATTGGTCCTTCCTCCTTCCTTTCCCTCCCCGTGCCCGCCCGCACCCTCCACTTCCCCAGCCCCCGCCACCTCAGCTCGCTCTACGCAGGCCGCGAAGAAAACCTCGCGCACGCCGAGCGCACCCTCGGCGTCCGGCTCATCACCCGCGAAGACTGGCTGAAAATTGAGCCGCCCAACGGCCTGTCCCCCGCCGCCGCCGCCCCCGCCATCGCCGTGGCCGCCTCGCTGTTCACCTTTTTGGACTCCGCCCGCTCCCAGGGCATGACGATCCGCACCCCCGACTTCCACCGCATCACCGACGGCTTCGCCCGCGGCGAAGGCGACCACATGCGCGCGCTCATCACCGAGCCGCTCGTCATCGCCACCAACCGCAAAACCATCGTCCCCAAAACCCTCGGCCAGAAACTCTACCTCCAGTCGATGCTCGCCCACCCGGTCGTCTTCGGCATCGGCCCGGCCGGCACCGGCAAGACCTACCTCGCGATGGCCGCCGCCGTCTCCGCCCTCCTCAAAAACGAAGTCGAGCGCATCATCCTCACCCGCCCCGCCGTCGAAGCCGGCGAAACCCTCGGCTTTCTCCCCGGCGATCTCCGCGAGAAAATCCTCCCCTACCTCCGCCCCCTCTACGACGCCCTGCACGACATGCTCGACCCCGAGGACATCACCCGCCTCACCGAGAAATCCGTCATCGAGATCGCCCCCCTCGCCTACATGCGCGGCCGCACCCTCTCACATGCTTTTATCGTCCTCGACGAAGCGCAAAACACCACGCCCGAGCAGATGATGATGTTCCTCACCCGCCTCGGTGAAGACAGCCGCATGGTCGTCACCGGCGACATCACGCAGATCGATTTGCCCCGCTCGAAGCAGAGCGGCCTCCTCGAGGTCCGCCACATTTTGCGCGACATCCCGGGCATCGATTTCCACACCTTCAGCGGCAGCGACGTCGTCCGCCACCCCCTCGTCGGCAAAATCATCGATGCCTACGAAGACTACCGCAACCCCATCACCGCCGACAACGGCGCGGAAGCGAAACGATAGACAAAATTCAGATGAACGACGCATTCCTTCCATCGAGGGCATCTGCCCTCAAGCAGCTAGGCCTCGCTCATCGGCGGTATGCGATTACGGACAACTGCGATTTCAAATATGACATTCCTGTTCGCATTTTTTACGACGGCCCATGCGTAAACTTGACGGCGCATCGGATTTGGAAGGAAGACGGAAAAGCCTTCTTCGCAGGCTATGAATCGAACAAGGAAAAAGGAGACCAAGTCTCCGACGAACACCTGCAGATCCAAGAGATGATCGGGTTGACGCGAGCCTACGAAAAACGGGCGGATACGGAGCGAATGATGGACGAAAGTTTACGCCATCTGCCCGTGGCGCGTCGAACAGCCCAGCCAGACGCTGACTCAGACAAAACTTAAGAAATATTTCGACCCCTGCCGAAAATCTTCGAGCAAGACGGCTCCCGTTTCTTCTCTTACAGCAATGACCATTTACCCGTTCACCTCCACGTTCGCTACGGCGGAGGTGAAGCCGTCTTCAACGTTGCGGCTTCCGTCGATCTACGCGAATCTCACGGCCTCCGCGTAAGGGAACTCTCCCGCGCTCAGGAACTCGCCGAACTGCACCGCAACCTCATCCTCCAAAAATGGCATGAACACCTTGGCTGACACCGCCGTCTGCGACTTTCACCTCAACAGCCAAATCGTCATCGCTATGGAGAGCGGCGTCGAACTCCGTTTCCCCATCGCGAAAAATCCTCGCCTCGCCCGCAGCACTCCCGCCCAGCTCGACCGCATCGAACTGTCCCCGCTCGGCCTCCATTGGCCCGATCGCGACGAGGATCTCTCCTTCCGCGGCCTCCTCGACGGCAATTTCGGCCAGCATAAAAAAACATCCCGATGAATCTTCCGGCCGACATCTCACCTGCGCCCGAAGGAGGATTCGTCGCGCGCGACGCTGTCACCGGCACCACCACTCAGGGTGAAACGATCACTGATGCGCTAGCCAACCTGCGCGAAGCCGCGGAACGCTATTTCCGGGAATTACGCGCCAATCGCCTGCCCCGCCCTCCATTCGACATTAGTCACTAGTCGTTCCCCGCCCTCCCCATGTCCGTCCGTCACCAGCTCAAACTCCTCGTCGGCGGCCTCAGCGCCCGCCGCGCCGGGGAGGCTGCGTCCGGTCCCCACCTCCACCCCGCCTCCAGCGCCAACGCCGCCCTCTCCGCCACCCGCGAATTCCTCGACCGCAACCGCCTCGTCTCCGCCCTCATCTTCGTCGTCACCGTCGTCGCCATCGTCCTCATCAGCTGGGCCGGCATGACCACGTCCAACTTCGCCGTCCTCCCCAATCAGCTCGCCACCGTCCGCGTCACCGCCCGCGCCTCCTTCACCTACGAGAGCGAGGAAAAAACCCGCGCCGCCCGCGACCAGTTCCTCAACCGCGTCCCCCCGGTCTACCGCCTCGAGACGGAATCCTTCGGCCGCTTCGAACTCGCCGCCCGCGCCCTCCTCCTCCAACTCGACACCTACGACGCCGAACACCCCGCCACCGCGGCCAGCGCCTCGCCCCGCCCAGCCCTCTCCGCGCCGTCCGTTCCGCTGCCCCCCATTTCCCCGTACGCGCCGCCCGCCACCTTCGCCGCCCGCCGCCCGGAACTCGCCGCCATCGCCGAAGCCTTCAATGTCCGCGGCCCCTACCACGCCACCGCCGAGGACATCGCCGCCCTCCTCGCCATCGGCGACGGCAAAGCCCGCGCCGCCCTCTTCGAAAACGGCCTCGCCACCCTCCGCGATATCTACGCCCAGGGCGTCGCCGACGCCACGCTCGCCGGCACCGGTTCCGGCGCCCTCGTCTTCCAAATCGCCCGCCCCGCCCCCGCGCTCGCCCCCGCACCCGCCACGTCCGTCGGCTCCGCCCCCACCACCACCCCCTCGACGCCCACCGCCCCGCCCGCCACCGCCCCGCGCGTCGTACAATCGATGGAAGACGCCCTCACCCTCCTGCGCGTGAGCTTGGCCACCGACGGCGTCTCCCGTCCTTCCGCCCAGGCCGTCTTCCGGGTTTTCCGCTTCGGCCTCACGCCCAACGTTCTCTTCGACCCCGCCGCCACGCAGGCCGGCCTCGACGCCGCCCAACGCACCCTCAAACCCGTCACCGTCACCGTCAACCCCGGCCAAACCATCATCGAGCCCGGTGACCGCGTCACCCCCGAACAACACGAGCTGTTCCAGGCCCACCGCCGCTATCTCCTCGACCACGGCGATACCGAACTCAACGAGGGCCTCACGCTCTTTGGCCGCGTGCTCCTCGTGCTCGCGATGGTCCTCGCCTCCCTCATCTACATCCGCATCGAAGATCCCGAGACGCTCCGCTCCAACGTCCGCTGCGGCCTCCTGGCCCTCGTCGTCATCGCCAACCTCGCCCTCGTCCGCGCCAACTACTCCCTCGGCGGCGCCGAATTTTTCGTGCGCGACGGCTCCTGGGCCAGCACCCTCCCCTACGTCGCCCCCACCGCCCTCGCCCCGCTCATCGTCGCCATCCTCATCGACGCCGGCTCCGGCATCTTCATGGCGCTGTTCATCTCCATTTTCACCGGCGTCATCTACGGCAACCGCCTCGACCTCCTCGTCCTCACCTTCCTCGCCTCGCTCGTCGCCATCTACATGGGCCGCGACGCCCGCCGCCGCGGCCGCGTCGTCCGCGCCGCCGGCGCCGGCGGTCTCACCGTCGCCGCCTTCGCCGCCCTCATCGGCATCGCCGACCAGACACCCGCCGACACCCTCGCCCGCCAGATGACCGCCGGCCTCGCCACCGGCCTCCTCACCGGCGTCGCCGTCGTCGGCCTCCTCCCCATCCTCGAGTCCCTCTTCAAGCGCACCACCGACATTACCCTCCTCGAACTCACCGACTACAATCACCCGCTGCTCCTGCGCATGCAGCTCGACGCGCCCGGCACCTACCACCACTCCCTCGTCGTCGCCCAGCTCTCCGAAAACGCCTGCAACGCCATCGGCGCCAACCCCCTCCTCGCCCGCGTCTGCGCCCTGTTCCACGACGTCGGCAAAACCGCCCACGCCGCCGACTTCGCCGAAAACCAGCGCGACAGCGTCAACCCCCACGACGCCCGCGACCCCGCCGAATCCGCCCGCATCATCAGGCAACACGTGACCGACGGCGTGGAACTCGCCCACCAGCACAACCTCCCCCGCGCCGTCGTCGACGTCATCCGCCAGCACCACGGCACCAGCCTCGTCCGCTACTTCTACCAGCGCGCCCTCGACCAGTCGAACGCCCCGTTCGCCGCACCCGCCAAACGCCGCGCCAACGCGAAATCCGCCGACGCTCCCCCCCCCTTCCCCGCACCGCCCGACGCGAAACTCGAACACCCCCGCGCGAAAATCCCCGAGTCCGCCTTCCGCTACGCCGGCCCCCGGCCCCAGTTCAAAGAGAGCGCCGTCATCTCCCTCGCCGACGGACTCGAGGCCGCCTCGCGCTCGCTCCGCCAGGCCACCCCCGAAGCACTCCACGACCTGATCGCCCGCATCGTCAACGACCGCATCGCCGACGGCCAACTCGACGAGGCCCCGCTCACCTTCGAGGAGATCACGAAGATCAAGAACAGTTTTCAGTTCACGCTCCTGAACATGCTGCACGCCCGCATCGCCTACCCCGCCGGCGAACAATCACCTGTCAAAGCGAACGCCTGATTTCGATTCGGGTCCGAAGGTAGGCGCCTGCTTGCAGGCGAGTCCCTAACGCTCTCGCTCACCCCCCCAGCGCAGCCAGCGCGCGCCTCACAAGCGCCTTCGCCACCGGAATCTTGTACCCGTTGTGCTCCCGCGCCTCCGCGTCGCGCAACAAAATCGCCGCCGCGCCCGCCGCCGTCTCATCCGTCGCCGGCTTCCCCTCGAGAAACGCGTTCGCCTCCGTCATCTGCCACGGCACCGCCGCGACGCTGCCGAGCGCGAGCCGCACCCCGCGGAACTTGCCGCCCTCCACCCGCCCCGCCGCCGCGCAGCTCACCAGCACCCAGTCAAATTCGCTCTTCTCCGCGACTTTCACGTACACGCTCCGCGCGCCCGCCGCCACCGGCACCTCCACGCGCAAAATCAACTCGTCGCTCCCGAGCGAGTGGTGCGCCTTCGCATCCGTCCACGCTTTCTCATAGAGCTGCGCGACCGTCAGCGTCACCGTCTTCGCCCCCCGCTGCACGACGACCGACGCATCGAGCGCCGCCAGCGCCACCGCCAGATTGGCAACGCACGGGCTCAGGCACATCGTGTTCGCCAGCACGCTGTGGTATTTATTTTCGCCGCCGCGCGCGAGGCACCGCGCCCCGCCTTTCTTCACGCACCGCGCGTCCCGCTGCCGGTAATACCAGCACCGCGAATGCTGCGCGAGATTGCCGCCCACCGTCGCCACATTGCGCATCTGCGGCGAGCCCACCGCCTCCGCCGCCTGCGCCAGCCCCGGGAAAAGTTTTCGCACCTCCGCGTGCTCCGCCAGCCGCGTCAACGTCACGTTCGCCCCCACCGTCCACATGCCCTTGCCCGCCGCGATTTCCCGCGTGCCGGGCAACGCTTTCACGTTCACCAACAACGCCGGCTCGACCAGCCCGTCCTTCATCTCCCCGAGCAAATCCATCCCGCCGGCGATGAAACGCCCTTCGTCGCGGACCAGGCCGACCGCCGAGTCCGCCGTCTGCGCCGTCACATAGGAAAACGCTTTCATCGGTAGGCATGGCCGCCGCCGTTGCTCTCCACCCACGGCGCGTCCGGCGCCGCGGCCACGCTCGCCCACCCGTCCGTCCACGCGCCCGGCCGCCTCCCCGTATCCGCCGTTCCCTTCGGCACCTGGCCGAGCGCCGCCAGCACGCGGTCCGGCGTGATGGGCAGATCCGGCACGCGCACGCCGATCGCATTCGCCACCGCATTCGCGATCGCCGACGCCGTCGGCACCGTGCACGGCTCGCCAACGCCGATCACGCCCCGCTCCAGCATGTCGATGAGCAAAATCTCGATCTCCGGCATATCCGCCGCACCGGGCACTTTGTAATTCTCCAGCGTCGGGTTCAGCACGAACCCCGTGCGCGCATCCATCACGCGCTGTTCGTAAAGCGCATACCCGAGCCCCATGATCACCCCGCCGTTGATCTGGCTCTCGCAAGTCAGCTTGTTCACCACCAGTCCGCAGTCCTGCACCACGAGCATCTTCTTCACCTTCACGAAACCCGTCTCCGTATCGACCTCGACTTCCGCGAACTGCACGCCGCCCGCCCCCCCCGTCGAGAGTCCTTCGCGCCACTGGCCGCGCACCTGCAGCGGCAGGTTCCCGATCTTCGCACACGCCGCTTTCCAGTTTTCTCCCCGCGGATCCTCGATGCCGCTGAGTTTCTTCAACTCCGCGACCACGTTCTCGCACGCGTCGAAAATCGCCGGCGACACCGCCGCCGTCGTCTGACTCCCGCCGCTCGACCCGCTCGGCGGCAACCGCGAGTCGCCGATGCGCACGGTGATGCGGTCGAGCCCGAGACCGAGCATCTCCGCGGCCACGACCTGCAC
>JBIKOK010000168.1:0-14325 GCA_044358025.1 Opitutaceae bacterium | reverse complement strand
CATCCAGGGCCCCGTCGCCGACGACGCCACCTACGATCTCGCCGGCGCCTATCTCGAAAACCGCCTCCCACGCCTCGGCCCCGTCGACCTGATTCTCGGCGGCCGTTACAACTACGCCGCCGCCGATGCCCGCCGCGTGCGCGATCCGCGCTCCGGGGCCGTCACCCGCGTCTCCGCCGATTGGCACTCGCTCCTCGCCAGTCTCCGCGGCGTCGTCCGCCTCGACCCCGCCGGCCGCCACAATCTCTTCGCCGGCCTCTCCGAATCCTTCCGCGCCCCCAACCTCTCCGACCTCACCCGCTTCGACATCGCCGAGGGCGGCCAGATCGAGACGCCCGCCCCCGGCCTCGAACCCGAGTACTTCGTCACCGCCGAAGCCGGCTGGCGCACCCGCCACCACCGCGCGTCCGCCACCGTCGCCGTCTTCCACACCGTCATCCGTAACCAAATTATCCGCACCCCCACCGGCGCCTCCATCGACGGCCTCGCCGAGGTCACCAAACGCAACTCCGGCGCCGGCTACGTCCACGGGCTCGAGCTCGCCGCCAGCACCCGCCTCGACACCGCCTGGACTCTCTCCGGCGTCCTCACGTGGATGCGCGGCGAACTCGACTACTTTCCGTCCGCCGACTCCGCCCTCCTGCTCCGCGCCCCGCTCTCGCGCGTGATGCCACTCACCGGCCACCTCACCCTCCGGTGGGACGCCCCCACCGCCCGCACCTGGGTCGAATTCGCCACCGCCGCCGCCGGCCGCCAGGACCGCCTCGCCCCCGGCGACCGCGTCGACACCGAGCGTATCCCCACCGCTGGCACGCCCGGCTATCTCGTCGGCAAACTCCGCTCCGGCTGGCGCGCAACCCCGGCCCTCACCCTCACCGCCGCCCTCGAAAACCTCACCGACACCGACTACCGCATCCACGGCTCCGGCCTCAACGAACCCGGCCGCAACCTCCTCCTCTCCGCCGCTTACCGGTTCTAAAGGAGGGCGGGGGTCCGCCCCGTCCTCCGCCCGAGCCCGCCTCCCACTCACTTTCATCAATCAATTTATTCGCCACCACGCGCACCACGCTCCGGCCCGAGCTCACGGAGCCAAACGTCTTCCCGGCTCCGTGGCCTCGGTGTCTGGGCTCCGTGGCCTCGGTGACTCCTGCCTTGGTCTTCCCCCCTCTCCATGACCGCTGCTCCCGCGTCCGCCTCCGCCTCCTCCCGTCCCCCGCTCCCGCTGCGCCAACCCCGCGGTAGATCCCTGCCCACTCGCTCGCTTCCGCCCCGCGGCACGACGCCCGTCGGCGCCGGACCGCTCCAATTTTTGTGCCTCTTTGTCGTGTTTGTCGCCCATCCCTCCCGTTCTCACCCCATGCGTCTCCCGCTCTCCTTCCGCCTCCCCCGCTTCCTCTCCGTCGTCCTGGCCGTCGTCTCCGCACCGCTCGCCCCGACCGCCCCCGCCGCCGAATTCCCCGACGCCGCCCAACCCCAACTCGCCGCCACCGCCGCCGGCCGCGTCTACCTCGCCTTCGGCCGCGGCCCCGAAATCTTCGTCGCCCGCTCCGACGACGCCGGCGCCACCTTCGCCGCCCCCGTCCGCATCGCCGCCCTCCCGTCCCTCCTGCTCGGCCGCCGCCGCGGCCCGCGGATCGCCGCCCACGCCGACACCGTCACCGTCACCGCCATGGCCGGCGAACTCTTCGCCTTCCACTCCAAAGACGGCGGCAAAACCTGGCGCGGCCCGGTCCGCATCAACGACGTCCCCGGCTCCGCCCGCGAGGGCCTCAACGCCCTCGCCGCCGCCCCCGACGGCCGCCTCTTCACGACCTGGCTCGACCTCCGCGACGTCCCCGGCGCCCGCACGCAACTCTTCGCCGCCGAATCCACCGACGGCGGCGCCACCTGGAGTACCAACACCCTCGTCTACCGCGCCCCCGCCGGCCACACCGTCTGCGAATGCTGCCACCCCTCCGCCACGTTCAACACTCGCGGCGACCTCGCCGTCATCTGGCGCAACGGCATCGACGGCGCCCGCGACCTGTGGTTGTCCACCCGTCCAGCCGGCTCAACTACGTTCACCCCCGCCGCCAAACTCGGTGAAGGCACCTGGCTCCTCAAAGCCTGCCCCATGGATGGCGGCACCCTCTTCCCCTTGGGCGATACCTTCGCGACCCTCTGGCAACGCGCCGGCTCCCTCTTCCTCGCCCGCCCCGGCACCCCCGAAATTCCCCTCGGCCCCGGCACCCAACCCGTCGCCGCGACCGTCGGCCCCGACACCCACCTCTTCTTCCAACGCGGCCCCGACCTCCTCGCCACCCGCCTCAACGCCTCGCTCACTCCCACCGCCCCGGCGCCCCACGCCCAAAACGCCCGCTTCCCCGCCCTCCTCGCCCTTCCCGGCGACCGCGGCGGCCTTCTCGCCTACGAACAAGGCCCCGCCAAAGGCCCCTTGACCGTCGTCGTCGAAGCGCTCGCCCCCTGAGCGCTTCCAGTCCCCCCCCACGCCCGCCGCTGCCGCTTCGACCGGCCGCGGCGCCAGCCCGGCAGTCCCCCGTGCCCCGCCGTACCCACCCGCCGCCACGCAGGCTCGCCGCGCCCCGCCAACGCGGTAAGGTCGCCTTCCTCGCTTCGCCTCCTGGGCCATGAAACCCGATCACCCTCCGTCCCCTCCTGCCGCATCGTGCCCCGCGTCCGCCTCCGCCGGCGCCCCCACCCCCCCCGACTCCGCCTCACCCGACGCCCCCGTCTATATGGGCCTGCCCGACGAACGCGTCCTGCGCCCGCGCCTCTACGTCGCCGCCGCCCTTACCCTCCCCGTGCTCATCCTCGCGATGGGCCCGATGCTCGCCCCGCACGCCTTTCACGCGCTCCCCCCGCGCGTCTCCGCGTGGGCCCAGCTCCTCCTCACCACCCCCGTGTTCTTCTGGTGCGGCGCCTACTTCATCCGCCGCTGGTGGACTTCTCTCCGCGACCGCGACACCAACATGTTCACGCTCACGGTCACCGGCACCGGCGCCGCGTATGGCTACAGCGTCTTCGCCGTCCTCTTCGGCCAAAAATTCCCGCCCGCGTTTCTCACCGAGCACGGCGTCCCGCTCTATTTCGAAGCCACCGCGTTCATCACGACCATCGTCCTCCTCGGCCAAATCCTCGAACAGCGCGCCCACGCCCGCACCGACGCCGCCATCCGCGCCCTCCTCGCCCTCGCCCCACCCACCGCCCATCGCCTCACCGCCGACGGCCGCGAGGAAGACGTCCCGCTCTCCGCCATCACTCCGGGCGATCAGCTCCGCGTCCGCCCCGGCGAACACGTCCCCGTCGACGGCACCGTCACGACCGGCGCCAGCGACCTCGACGAGTCCATGCTCACCGGTGAACCGCTCCCCGTCACCAAACGCCCCGGCGACCGCGTCTCCGCCGGCACGCTCAACACCACCGGCTCCTTCGTCTTCCGCGCCGAACGCGTCGGCGCCGACACGCTCCTCGCTCAAATCATCCGCCTCGTCGAGGAAGCGCAAAACAGCGAGGCCCCTATCGCGCGCCTCGCCGACCGCGTCTCCGCCTTCTTCGTCCCCGCCGTCGCCGCCCTCGCCGCGCTCACCTTCGCCGGCTGGTTTTTCTTCGGCCCCGAACCGCGCTTCCTCTACGCCCTCCTCAACGCCGTCGCCGTCCTCATCATCGCCTGCCCCTGCGCCCTCGGCCTCGCCACGCCCGTCTCGCTCGTCACCGCCATCGGCCGCGGCGCCCAAGCCGGCGTCCTCGTCAAAGACGCCGCCGCCCTCGAACGCCTCGCCTCCGCCACCACCCTCCTCATCGACAAAACCGGCACCCTCACCGCCGGCCGCCCGCGCGTCGTCGCCCTCGCCCCCGCCGCCAGCTTTTCGTTCGCTCAACTCTCATCCCTCAACTCTCCACTCAGCCGCGAAGACGCCCTCCTCGCCCTCGCCGCCGCCGCCGAATCCCCCAGCGAACACCCGCTCGCCCGCGCCATCGTCGCCGCCGCCCGCGAGCGCCGCCTCACCCTCCCGCCCGTCACCGATTTCTCCGCCACCCCGGGCTTCGGCGTCCGCGCCCGCGTCGGCCACCGCGACGTCGTCATCGGCCGCGCCCCCGCCACCGACCGCCCCGACGCCGCCCCCGGCGCCACCGTCGTCTGCGTCCGCGTCGACGGCCAGCTCGCCGGCACCCTCGCCCTCGAAGACACCATCAAACCCACCACGCCCGCCGCCCTCGCCGAACTCCGCCGCCTCGGCTTCAAAGTCATTATGGTCACCGGCGACCGCACCGCCGCCGCCCGCGTCATCGCCGAAAAACTTTCCCTCGACGGCTTCCACGCCGACACCACCCCCGCCTCCAAACAGGCACTCGTCCACGTCCACCAAGCCCGCGGCGAACGCGTCGTCTTCGCCGGCGACGGCCTCAACGACGCCCCCGCCCTCGCCGCCGCCGATGTCGGCATCGCGCTGGGCACCGGCACCGATGTCGCCATGCACAGCGCCGGCCTCGTCCTCGTCAAAGGCGACCTCACCGCCCTCGTGCGCGCCGTGCACCTCGCCCGCGCCACCCTCCGCAACATCCAACAAAACCTCTTCTGGGCCTTCGCCTACAATCTCCTCGGCCTCCCGCTCGCCGCCGGCGTATTTTTTCCGTTCACCGGCTGGCTCCTCCATCCCATGTTCGCCGGCGTCGCCATGAGCCTCAGCTCCCTCACCGTCGTCGCCAACGCCCTCCGCCTCCGCCGCGTCCGCCTCTGACTCGCCCCACTCAGACGGTCTTCCTCGGTGTCCTCCGTGTCGGAGCTCCGTGCACTCGGTGACTCCTGCCTTGGCTGAACTCCATCGCGATTATTCCAGGCCCAAATCGCCCAACCCGTCACCCGCCCGCTCCCACCCGCGTCGCCTCACCTCTCCTGTTTTCTCTCTCGCCCTCTCGCATTCTCCCCCTCCCATGCAACTCCCCCGCCGCCGCCTCCTCCTCGCCACCGCCGTCCTCGCCCTCGCCCCCCTCGCCCCGCTCCACGCTGCCGAAGACCCCGGCCGTCTCCTCTTCTCCGACGACTTCGCCCGCACCGAGTCCCAGGAAAAAACCGACGAGCCCGGCAACGGCTGGGCCACCAACAGCCAGGCCCGCGCCAAGGGCCACAAACAGGTCGATCTCCGCGACGGCGCGATGCACATCTTCATTTCCGCCGAAGCCGACCACGCCGTCTCCGTGCAACACGCCGCCGAGTTCACCGACGGCACCGTCGCCCTCCGCTTCAAACTCGACGACGCCCGCGACAGCCTCGGCCTCGATTTCGCCGACCTCGCCCGCAAAGACATCCACGCCGGCCATCTCTTCGCCGCCCGCGTCAGCCCGCAACAAGTCCTCCTCCAAGACCTCGCCACCGGCGGCATGCGCCTCGACCTCCACACCGCGCGCAAAGCCAAACAAAAACTCTCCGCCGACCAACAGCAGGCCCTCGTCGGCAAAGAGAAAAAAATCCCCGCCACCCTCGCCGTCGGCGAGTGGCACGACCTCCTCGTGAAAATCACCGGCGACGAACTCGCCGTCACCGTCGACGGCCAACTCCTCGGCACCCTGAAATCCCCCGGCATCGCCCATCCCACGAAAAAAATGCTCCGCCTCGCCGTCCCCCGCCACGCCGTCGTCGACGACGTGAAGATCTGGCGGAAAAACTGATCCGCGGGCGCCGCGACCCCTCGCTTCGGGCCGCACCACGGTGACGCCATCAACGGGCCACCGGGTCCCTCCTCGCCGCCGCTTTCCTCCCCGAGTCACTCACCCTCAGAACCCTCCTCGGCGGCGGTCTCATCGCCGCCGGCACCCTCGTCCCCGCGCTGAAATAGTTCGCCTTGGCCGATTTTTTTCCCCCGATCGTTCCGCCTCCCTGCTGCGTTCCCGCGCCTCCGCCATCCGCCCATGTATCTCCCGCCCCACTTCGCCGAAACGCGCCCCGCGATCCTTCACGACCTCATCACCGCCCACCCGCTTGGCACGCTCGTCACCCTCGGTTCCACCGGCCTCGACGCGAATCACCTTCCCTTCGAGTTTGATCCCGCGCCCACCGCCACCGCACCCCACGGCACGCTCCTGGCCCACGTCGCCCGCGCCAATCTGCTCTGGCGCGATCACGCCGGCACCGCCGACGTCCTCGCCATCTTCCAAGGCCCCCAAGCCTACATCACCCCCTCCTGGTATACCTCGTCCAAGCCCGCCCACGGCCAAGTCGTTCCCACCTGGAACTACTGCACCGTCCACGCCCACGGCCCGCTCGTCATCCACGACGATCCCGCGTGGCTCCTCGCCCTCGTAACCCGCCTCACCGCCCGACACGAGGCGTCCCGCACGGCGCCCTGGTCCGTCTCCGACGCCCCTGCCAATTTCATCGCGAAACAACTGGCCGCCATCGTCGGCCTCGAAATCCCGGTCACGCGTCTCGTGGGCAAATGGAAGGTCAGCCAAAACCGCCCGCCCGCTGATCGCGCCGGCGTCGTCGCCGGCCTCGCCGCCGCCGCCACGCCTGACGCCCTGGCGATGGCCCGCCTCGTCACCGACCCCACGCCCTCCGCCACCCGCCCGGCGCCTTGACAACCCTCCCGACCCCGAACTCCTTCCCTTCCGTGCTTCGTCTGCGCCGCCTCCTTACCTTCGCCCTCCTGGCCCTTTGGCTGCCCGCGACCCTGCACTGCGACCTCGAAGCCGCCGGTCTCGCCCTCCCTTTCATCTGTCACGACCACGACACCGCGCCCCGTTCGGACCGGCCGTGCGCGGACGATGAATGCCACGCCCTCGACGGTGCGTCCTACACCGCGTTTGCCCTCACCAAACTCGTGAGCGCCACCGTTCTCAGTGTGCTCGCCCGCTTGCCGGACTCGATCGAGACGCCCGTCGACGGCGTGCGCCCCGAGCGCACCGACGTGCCCCGCAAACTCCGGCGAACGTGGCAATTCGACACGCGTGCGGCCCCGCCGGCGCGAGCTCCGTCCGCCCTCGTCTGATCGGCTCGCTGCGCGAGTCACCCGTTGCGCCGCACCGCTCCGGCCGTGCGTGCGTCCCTCCCCGCCGGCCTGCGCGCCCGCGGCCTCCTGTCCACCCTGCGTCGTCTCTGCCCTTCCATGAAATTTTCCGTCTTCGTTCTTCTCCTGTTCACTCTCCTCGCCGCCCCGCCCCTCTTGGCCGCGCCCGCGCCCCCGCTCTCCCTCACCGACGCCCTCGCCCGCGTCGAAGCCGGCCATCCTTTCCTCCGCACGCGCGACGCCGAGTCCCGCCTCGCCGCCGCCCGCACCGCCCAAGCGGCCGCCCGTCCGCCGGTCGAGGTTTCCCTCCAGTTCGAAAACGCGCTCGGCACCGGCGAACTGAGCGCCGCCCGCAGCCTCGAAACCACGCTGCAACTCAGCCGCGCCCTCGACCAGGCCGACCGCCGCTCCGCCCGCGCCACCGTCACCGCCGCGCGCAACGACGCCGAGCACCTCGCCTGGGCCGAACGCCGCCGTGAACTCCTCGCCGAAGCCGCGTGCCGCTTCATCCGGGTCGTCGCTGCCCAGGCGGAACTCACCGCCGCCCGCGACGCCGCCGACCTCGCCCGCCGCTCCGCCGACGCCGTCGCCGCCCAGGTCAGCGCCCACGTCGCCCTCCCGGCGGAAATCGCCCGCAGCCGCCTCGCCCTCGCCGAGGCCACCCTCGAGAGCGAACACGCCGAGCACCTTCTGCTCTCCGCCCGCCACTCCCTCGCTTCCCTCTGGGGCGCGACCACCCCGGACTTTCCCCTCGCCCTCGCCGATCTCACCACGCTCCCCGCCACCGCCGCCTACGCCACGCTCGTCGCCCGCCTCACCACCACGCCCGCGCAGGCCCGCTTCACCGCGCTCGCCCGCTGGCGCGAGGCCCAGGAACGTCTCGCCCGCCGCGAATCCGCCCGCGGCGACGTCCGCTGGTCCGCCGGCCTCCGCCGCGTCGAGGCCACGGACAACTTCGGCTTCGTCGTCGGCCTCGGCTACGCCCTCCCCCACCGCGCCGCCGGCGACGCTTCCGCCGCCGAAGCCCGCGCCGAGCGCGACCGCACCGTCGCCGAGGGCGAGGCCGCCCTCCACGCCGTCCGGGCCACGCTGTTCTCGCTGTATCAGGAACTCGGCCACGCCCGCCTCGCCCACGAGACCGCCCGCGATGAACTCATCCCCGCCGCCACCGCCTGGCTCGCCGCCATCGACGCCGGCCTCGCCGCCGGCCGCTACCACGCCCGCGATCAGCTCGAAGCCCGCACCGCCCTCCTCTCCGCCCGCCGCCGCCAAATCGCCGCCGCCGCCGACTACCACGCCACCCTCGTCGAACTCGAACACCTCCTCGCCGCCCCGGCCTCTCCCTGATCTCCCTTCCGTCTTTTTCCCATGAACTGGAAACTCCCCCTCTCCCTCCTCGCCGTCCTCGCCCTCGGCGGTGCCGCCGCCTACCTCCTCGTCGCGTCCGGCCACGATCACTCCGCCGCCCGCGGCCACGACGACCACGGCCACGCCCACGGCGCTCATGGCCATGACGCCCCGGCCGCAGCCGCCGAAGCCAAAGGCCCCCACAACGGCCGCCTCCTCCGCGACGGCGACTTCACCCTCGAGCTCGCAATCGTCGAGCGCGGCGTCCCGCCCGAATTCCGCGCGTGGTTCACCCTCGCCGGCCAACCCCTCGCCCCGGACACCGTCCAGCTCTCGGTCCAACTCACCCGTCCCGGCGGCAAGACCGACGAGCACCGCTTCGCTCCCTCCGGCGAATTCGCGCGCAGCCCCGACGAAGTTTACGAGCCGCATTCCTTCTCCTACAAAATCCTCGCCCGCCACGGCGACCGCCTCCACCGCTGGGCCTTCGCCGCACCCGAGCTGCAAACCACCCTCCCACCCGATGTCGCCGCCCGCTCCGGCGTCGCCACCGAGCCTGCCGGCCCCGCCACCTTCCGCGAGCAACTCGCCGTCTACGGCTCGGTCAAACTCAACGCCAACCGGCTCGGCCGCGCCGTCCCCCGCTTCGGCGGTCTCGTCCGCGAGGCCCGCAAATCGCTCGGCGATCCCGTCGCCGCCGGCGAAGTCGTCGCCCTCCTCGAGACCAATCAAACCCTCGCCACCATCGAGGTGCGCGCGCCCCTCGCCGGAGTCATCGTCGAGCGCGAAGTGCACGCCGGTCAAACCGTCGCCGAGGGCGCCACGCTCTACGTCATCGCCGATCTCTCCGAGGTCTGGGTCGATCTCGCGGTGCCCAAGCGCGACCACCCGCGCGTCCACGTCGGGCAGACCGTCACGCTCCACGCCGACGACGGCGGCCCCGCCACGACCGGCACCGTGGCGTGGCTCTCCCCGTTCAGCGACGCCGCCACGCAGACCCTCACCGCCCGCGTGGTCCTCCCGAATCCCGACGCCCGCTGGCGCCCGGGGCTCTCCGTCAAAGCCGACCTCGCTGTCGCCGAATACCCGGTGGCCGTCGCCGTCAAGGAGTCCGGTCTGCAGTCCCTCTTCGATTTCACCGTCGTCTTCTCGCAGCACGGCGAGGTTTACCAGGCGCGTCCGCTGGAGCTCGGCCGGCGCAGCGGCGGCTACGTCGAGGTGCTCAAGGGCCTCGCCGCCGGCGAACCCTACGTCACCGCGAACAGTTTTCTCCTCAAAGCCGATATCGGGAAATCCGCCGCGTCCCACGATCACTGATCGCCCGCCGCCCCTCCCGCGCTCCACCCGCCATGCTCGAAAAACTGCTCCAGTTCTCCGTCCGCCACCGTTGGCTCGTCCTCTTGGCCACGCTCGCCGTCGCCGCCCTCGGCGTCGTCAATTTTCAACGGCTGCCGATCGACGCCGTCCCCGACATCACCAACGTCCAGGTCCAGATCAACACCGAGGCACCCGGTTACTCCCCGCTCGAAGCCGAACAGCGCGTGACCTACGCCGTCGAAACCGCGATGGCCGGCCTGCCCCAACTCGACTACACGCGCTCCCTCTCCCGCTACGGTCTCTCCCAGGTCACCGTCGTCTTCAAAGACGGCACCGATATCTACTTCGCCCGCCAACTCATCACCGAGCGCCTCCAGTCCCTGCGCGGCCAACTCCCCCCCGGCCTCAACCCCGCCATGGGCCCCATCTCCACCGGCCTCGGCGAGATCTTCATGTTCACCGTCGAACCGGAAACCGCCGCCACCCGCAAACCCGACGGCTCCGCCTACACCCCCACCGATCTCCGCGAACTCCAGGACTGGGTCGTCCGCCCGCAACTCCGCAACCTGAAGGGCGTCACCGAGGTCAACACCATCGGCGGTTTCGTGAAACAGTTCCACGTCACGCCTCACCCCGATCGCCTCGTCGCCCTCGGCCTCACCGTGCGCGATGTCATGGACACCCTCGCCCGCAACAACGCCAACGTCGGCGCCGGTTACATCGAGCGCGCCGGCGAACAATACCTCATCCGCGTCCCCGGCCAGGTCGCGAATCTCGCCGAGATCGGCGCCCTCGTCGTCGCCCACCGCGCCGGCCAACCCATCCGCGTGCGCGACGTCGCCGCCGTCCTCCTCGGCGAAGAACTCCGCACCGGCGCCGCCACCGAAAACGGCCGCGAGGTCGTCCTCGGTACCGTGTTTATGCTCGTCGGCGAAAACTCCCGCGACGTCTCCACCCGCGTCGCGCGCAAACTCGTCGACGTCAACCGCAGCCTCCCCCCCGGCATCGTCGCCACCGCCGTCTACGACCGCACCGCCCTCGTCGACCGCACCATCGCCACCGTGCGCACCAATCTGCTCGAGGGCGCCCTCCTCGTCGTCGTGATTCTTTTTCTCTTCCTCGGCAATTTCCGCGCCGCCCTCATCACCGCCGCCGTCATCCCGCTCTCCATGCTCCTCACGATCACCGGCATGGTCACGAACAAGGTCTCCGGCAATCTCATGAGCCTCGGCGCCCTCGACTTCGGCCTCATCGTGGACGGCGCCGTCATCATCATCGAAAACTGCCTCCGCCGTCTCGGCCAGGAACAGCACCGCCTCGGCCGCGTCCTCACCAAGCCGGAACGCTTCGCCCTCGTCTTCGACGCCACGAAAGAGGTCCGCGCCGCCACCCTCTTCGGCGAACTGATCATCGCCATCGTCTACGTGCCCATCTTCGCCCTCACCGGCGTCGAGGGAAAAATGTTTCACCCGATGGCCTTCACCGTCGTCCTCGCCCTCCTCGCCGCCATGGTCCTCTCCGTCACTTTCGTCCCTGCCGCCGTCGCGATTTTCGTCACCGGCAAAGTCTCCGAAAAAGACAACCCCGCCATCCGCGGCGCCAAAGCGCTCTACCGGCCAACCCTCCGCTTCGTCATGACGATCCGCCCCGCCGTCGCCCTCGCCGCCGTCGTCCTCGTCGGGCTCGCCGGTCTCACCGCCACCCGCCTCGGCACCGAATTCATCCCCAGCCTCGACGAGGGCGACATCGCCCTCCACGCCTTGCGCATCCCGGGCACCAGCCTGACCCAGGCCGTCGCCATGCAACGCGAACTCGAGGCCCGCCTGAAACAGTTTCCCGAGGTCGAGCGCATCGTCGCCAAAATGGGCACGGCCGAAGTCGCCACCGACCCGATGCCCCCGAGCGTCGCCGATACCTACGTCATGCTGAAACCGCGCGACCAGTGGCCCGACCCCCGCCGCACCAAAGCCGATCTCGTCGCCGCCATGGAAGCCGCCGCGCAGACCGTCCCCGGCAACAACTACGAGTTCACCCAGCCCATCCAGATGCGCTTCAACGAACTCATCTCCGGCGTCCGCTCCGATGTCGCCGTCAAAGTCTACGGCGACGACCTCGCGGTCCTGACCCAAACCGCCGGCGCCATCGAGGCCGTCCTCACCGCCATCCCCGGCGCCGCCGACGTGAAGGTGGAGCAGACCACCGGGCTCCCCATGCTCACGGTCCGCCTCGACCGCGAGGCCCTCGCCCGCTACGGCCTGCCCGTCGCCGACGTTCAGGACCTCGTTTCGACGGCTCTCGGCGGCACGACGGTGGGGCAAATTTTCGAAGGCGACCGCCGCTTCGATCTCGTCGTCCGGCTCCCGGAAAACCTCCGCACCGACCTCACCTACCTCCAAAACCTCCCGGTCCCGCTCCCTCCATCCGAGCCCGGTCCTTCAACGTCCACTCTTCAACGTTCACTGGCACGCACCCTCCCCCTCCGCGAGGTCGCCCAAATCGAAATCGCCCCGGGCCCCAACCAAATCAGCCGCGAAAACGGCAAACGTCGCGTCGTCGTCACCGCCAACGTGCGCGGCCGGGACCTCGGCGGTTTCGTCGCCGAAGCCCAAGCGCGCGTCACCGCCGCCGTCGCCGTGCCCGCCGGTTACTGGCTCGAATACGGCGGCACCTTCGAACAACTCCTCTCCGCGACCAAACGTCTGCAAGTGGTCGTCCCGGTCGCCCTCGTGCTGATCTTTGGCCTGCTCTTCCTGAGCTTCGGCCAGGCCAAAGACGCGCTCCTGGTCTTCACCGGCGTCCCCCTCGCCCTCACCGGCGGCGTCGCCGCCCTTTGGTTACGCGGGATTCCGCTCTCGATTTCCGCCGGCGTCGGCTTCATCGCCCTCTCCGGCGTCGCCGTGCTCAACGGCCTCGTGATGCTCTCCTGCATCCGCGCCCTGCGCGCCGCCGGCCAGCCCCTCGATGCCGCCATCGAAGAGGGCTGCCTCACGCGCCTCCGTCCCGTGCTCATGACCGCCCTGGTCGCGAGCGTCGGCTTCGTCCCGATGGCTCTCGCCACCGGCGCCGGCGCCGAAGTCCAACGCCCTCTCGCGACCGTCGTGATCGGCGGCATCATCAGCTCCACCCTGCTCACCCTCGTCGTCCTCCCCGCCCTCTACCGCCTCGCCCATCGCGCAGACGATCCGCCCCAGGCCTTCCCCTGAGCCCCGTGCCCCCCGACCGCCTCAATCGCCGCCGCTACGATTTCTACGCCCCGTTCTACGACGGGATGGCGGTGATCTTGCGGCCGGCCCGCCGCGCCGCCCTGGACCGCCTCGCCCTGCAACCCGGCGAACGCGTGTTGATCGTCGGCTGCGGCACCGGGCTCGACTTCGACCACCTCCCGTCCGGCGTGCACGTCACCGGCCTCGACGTCTCCCCCGGCATGTTACAACGCGCCCGCGCCCGCGCCGCCCGCCTCGGTCTCCCGGCCGATCTCCGCGAGGGCGACGCCCGCGCCCTCCCCTTCGCCGATGCCGCCTTCGACGTCGTCATCTTGCATCTGATCCTCGCCGTCGCCCCCGACCCCGAGCTCGTCGCCCGCGAATCCGCCCGCGTCCTCCGCCGCGGCGGCCGCGTCTCCGTCTTCGACAAATTCCTGCCGCTCGGCCAACGCCCCAGCTTCCTCCACTCGCTGCTCAACGTCGCGGCCCGCCGGCTTTTCTCCGACCTCAACCGCCACGTCGAACCCCTCCTCGCCGCCGCCCACCTCACCCTCGTGTCCGACCTCCCCGGGGCCTTCGGCGGCCGCTACCGCCACCTCCTCGCCCGCAAACCCTAATCGCTGCCTCGCTCCGCCTGTTTCCGTGTATTCCGTGTGTTCCGTGGGCCCCTCGCCGTTTTCGTGTCGTTGGTGTGTTTCGTGGGCCCAACTCCCGCCACCTTCCCTGCCATGATCCTCCGTGAAAGCGGCATGCCCGCCCAAGCCTACTGGGAAACCCTCTTCGACGTCCCCCTCATCCTCGACGCCTTCGGCTTCACCGCCGACTCCGCGACCGGCGACGTCGCCGAACTCGGCTGCGGCTATGGCACCTTCACGCTCCCGCTTGCCACCCGCCTCCGCGGCACCGTCCACACCTTCGACCTCGACCCCGCGATGGTCGCCACCACCTCCTCCCGCGCCACCGCGGCCGGCCTCACCAACATCTGCACCTCCGTGCGCGACGTCGCCACCTCCGGCTACGGCCTCCCGCCCGCATCCTGCGCCGCCGCCCTGCTCTTCAACATTCTCCACGCCGAAGACCCCGTCGCCCTCCTCCACGCCGCCCGCGACGTCGTCCGCCCCGGCGGCTTCGTCGCCGTGATCCACTGGCGCAGTGATCTCGCCACGCCCCGCGGTCCCTCCCTCGCCATCCGCCCCACCCCCGCCCAAATCCTCACCTGGGCCACCACCGCCACCGGCTTCACCGCGCCCGCCGCCCCACTCGATCTCCCGCCCTGGCACTACGGTCTCGCCCTCCGTCGTACCTGACACCTCGGTTTCCCTCCGGACAATTTTCCTACCCACGAAATCTTCCGACCCCGAATTCTGCCGCCGCACCCCACGTAGCGCACAATTTACCCACCCCTCCGCGCGCTAATAACCGCTCCGCTGCTCGCGCTTTCGCCACTGCCGACT
>JBIKOK010000373.1:0-4244 GCA_044358025.1 Opitutaceae bacterium | reverse complement strand
CGCTGAGTTCGGGGGCGGGGAGGGTGGCGGCGAGCTGCTTGATCTTGTCGCGCCGCTTGGCGGTCATCTGGGTGTGGAGCTTGGAGCTGCCGGTGGGATGGCCGAGTTCGTCGTGTTCGAGACCGGTCACGGTCGGATACTTGCCGGAGCCGACGATGGAGCCGGGGGGCGCGTGGCGGGTCAGGGCGTTGACCGGATAGGGTTTGAAGTCGGCGGGGCGGGGCGAGAGATCGGCGCCGGGTTTGACCATGATGTTCGGGAGGTCGGGTTCGTCGAAGGCCTCGATGCGGGTGGAGACGGCCTGGTCGGTGAGGATGATGACCGGCGTCGAGTATTCACGGGCGATGCGGCAGGCCTCCATTGCGGTGTAGAAGCAGTCCTCGACGTTTTTCGGGGAGAGGACGACGCGGGGGGCGTCGCCGTGCGAGCCATAGATGGCCTGCATGAGGTCGGATTGTTCGACGTTGGTCGGCATGCCGGTGGAGGGGCCGCCGCGTTGGACGTTGACGACGATGAGGGGCATTTCGGCCATGGTGGCCCAGCCGAGGGCTTCCATTTTCAGGGAGAGGCCGGGGCCGGAGCTGCCGGTGATGGCGAGTTGGCCGGTGTAGCTGAAGCCGAGGGCGGTGGAGATCGAGGCGATCTCGTCCTCGCACTGGACGAAGATGCCGCCGTATTTGGGCAGCTCGGTGCGCAGGATCTCCATAATGGAGGACCACGGGGTGATCGGGTAACCGGCGCCGTGGCGGACGCCGGCGGCGAGGAGGCCGTAGGCGATGGCGCTGTTGCCATCGAGGGTGATCTGGGGGCGGCCGGAGCTGACGACGCCGTCGACGGCTTCGAACCGGTAGAAGAGGTCGCGGAGGTTGTTCTGGGGCCAGGCGAAGCCGGCGTCGAACGCGAGCATGGCGTTGCGGACGACGTCCTCGGTTTTGCCGCCGAAACGCTCTTTGATGAGGGTGGCGAGCTTGGTGACATCCAGATCGAAGATGCGGGCGATGAGGCCGAGGATGTAGATGTTCTTGCCCTTGTCCTTGCCGGCGCCGCCGACGGCTTCGACGGTGCCGCTGGTGATCGGCACGGCGACCTGGGTGAAGCGGTTGTCGCCTTCGACGGGTTTCACGTGGTCGGAATCGTAGAGGAGGACGCCGCCGGGCCGAAGCGAGCCGATGTGGGCGTCGTAGCTGTGTTGGTAAAACGCGACGAGCAGGTCGGCGCGATCGCCGGCCGAAAGGATATCGCCGGTGCCCATGCGGACCTGGAAGATCGAAGGTCCGCCGGAGATGGTGGACGGGATCGTCATGTAGGTCATGACGTCCTGATCGGTGCGGCCCGCGAGGCGGGCGAGAAAGCCACCGATGGACTGGATGCCATCCTGGGAGTTGCCGGCGAGTCGGATGACGACGTCGTGAATGGAGCGGGGAGCGGCAGAGGGGGCTGCGGCGCCACCCGGGGTTTCAGGAGTGTTTGGGCTGACCATGGGGGGGAGGGTTGAGGGAACGAAAAGCGGAAAGAACGAGGGGCACCGTGGGTGGGCGGAAAGCCGGAGTCAACGGGCGGGCGGCAGGGGTAGGCGCCGAAGTAGAACAATGAGCGGTGCGCGGGATTGGCAGAAGGGGCCGTAATGTGGTTTCAAGCACCAAAACCGGCCGGGTTTCAGTGGGGGAGACGGGGTCGTGTCAGTCGTAAAAGAGCACGCAGACGCACAGCGGGACAGGGGCGGTGTGCGGGGTGAGAGCGAGGCGGCCGGTGGTCGGGTCGACGCGGAAGACCGTGAGGTCGGGGGAGTCCTGGTGGCCGCAGACGAGCCAGTGGCCGTCGGGCGAGAGGGCGAAGTTGCGGGGGTTTCTGCCGCCGCAGGGGACGATCTCGACAAGGGTGAGGCGACCGGTGGCGGGGGCGATCGCGAAAACGGTGAGGCTGTCGTGGGTGCGGTTGGACGTGTAGAGAAACTGGCCGTTGGGGTGGACGCGGACTTCGGCGCCCCACTTGAGGCCGGTGAAGTCGGGCGGGAGACAGGAGATCGTCTGGAGCGGGGTGAGGGCGCCCGTCGCGGCGGTGTAAGCAAAGGCCTCGAGGGTGCCGCCCATTTCGGTGAGGGCGTAGGCGAAGCGACCGTCGGGGCCGAATTTGAAATGACGCGGACCGGCGCCGGGCGCGGTGGCGACAAACGGCGCGGCGGCGGGCGAGAGTTTCGCAGCCGCGGGATCGAGGGCGTAGGAGAAAACCTGGTCGAGCCCGAGGTCGCAGACGATGACGTGGCGGTTGTCGGGCGAGACGGTGACGGAGTGGGCGTGCGGGGCGTCCTGACGTTTGGGGTCGGGGCCGCGGCCGGTGTGCTGGATTTTCGTGGGCGGCCCGAGCGTGCCGTCAGGACGTAGGGGAATAGCGGCGACGAAGCCCTCGCGGTAGTTGGCGGCGAGGAGGGTGCGGCCGGTGGCGTCGACGGCGAGGTGCGAGGGAGGTTGGGCGGCCGGAGGGGGCGGCGCGGCGACGGGGAGCGGAGTCAGCGCGTGCGTCGAGGGATCGACGGCGTAGCCGATGGCTTGGGCGGCCGACGGGTGGAGGGCGTAGAGAAACCTGCGGTCGGGCGAGAGGGTGATCCAGGCGGGGTCGGGGGTTTCGGCGACCAAGGTGGGCGCCGAGAGGGCGCCGGTGGTGCCGTCGAGGCGGACGGAGTAGATGCCGCGGCTGCCGTTTTTCGTGTAGGTGCCGAGGAAGATCAGGTGGGAGAGGGCGGGGGGCATGGTCAATGAAAGGAAGGAGAGGAAGACCGGGGCGCGCTGCAGGACGGTGAGCAGCGGGCGGTGGGCAGCAAGCAGAGCGCAAGGGCACGGCAATCCGTGGCGGACGTAAAGCCACGAAACACGGGCGGCCGGTCAGGGGCGCAGGTCCGTTGGGTGCGGGGTTCGGGGGCTCCGGGTGGGCCGTGCGCGCCGCGCGCGCGTCCGCCGACCACGCCGCGCGCGCTCTGCGAGCCGCCGCACGCGGAGCGGCCGGCGCACCTTGGGCGCCGCTGGCAGGAAAACACGCTGCGCCGCGGGTCAGGCGACGGGCGGGCGGTGCTGCACGATCGTGGGATCGGCGAGGGCTTCCTTGAAGTGGTGGCGGCACATGGCGACGTAGCGGTCGTTACCGCCGATTTCCACCTGGGCGCCGTCGCGGACGGCATGGCCGGCGGCGTCGACGCGGAGATTCATCGTGGCTTTGCGGCCGCAGTGGCAGATAGTTTTGAGCTCGGTGAGGTCGTCGGCGAGCGCGAGGAGGGTGGCGCTGCCGGGAAACAGGTTGCCCTTGAAATCGGTGCGGAGGCCGTAACAGAGGACCGGGATGTCGAGGGTGTCGGTGACGTCGGTGGCCTGCCAGACCTGGTCGGGGGTGAGGAATTGCGCCTCGTCGATGAGGACGCAGGCGACGGGGTCGGCGCGGTGGTCGGTGCGGATGCGGGTGAGGAGGTTGTCGGTGGGGGTGAGCGAGATGGCGTCGGAGTGGAGACCGATGCGCGACTCGATGCGGCCGGGGCCGGCGCGGTAATCGATGGAGGGCGCGAAGAGGAGCGTGCGCATGCCACGCTCGCGGTAGTTGTAGCTCGACTGAAGGAGCACGGTGCTTTTGCCGGCGTTCATCGCCGAGTAGTAGAAGTAGAGTTTGGCCATGCGCAGCGGAAGGCGGGAGACAGAAGACGGGAGACAGAGGACGGAAGACGGGAGACAGAGGACGGAAGACGGAAGACGGGAGACGGGAGACGGGAGACGGAAAGAAAGAGAGAGGGAGAGATGGAGGGGTGGCGGGAAAAAATCGAGCGCGGGCTTCGCGCTTGCGCTGGGCGCGGGCGGTGGCGGAGGGTGGGTGATGACGAATTTTTCGTGGCTGCGGGTGTGGGTGGGCGTGGGCCTGGGGTTGATGGGGGCCGGGGCCGGGCGGGGCGCGGAGCCGGCGAAGGGCGTGGAACAGGCGGTGGCGAAAACGACGGAGTGGCAGGGCTACGCACGACTCGATTTCGCGGTGGCGGGTCGTCCGGGGGTGCTGGTGGTGCCCAAAGTGGCGGCGGCGGGCCGGCCGTGGATTTGGCGCACGGAATTTTTCGGGCACGAGCCGCAGGCGGACGTCGCGTTGCTCGCGTTGGGTTGGCACGTCGCCTACCTGGATGCGAAAAATCTGTATGGTGCACCGAAGGCGATTGCGTTGATGGAGGCGTTTCATGTGCACGTGACGAAGGAGTTCGGATTGGCGCAGCGCGTCGT
>JBIKOK010000167.1:0-14357 GCA_044358025.1 Opitutaceae bacterium | reverse complement strand
CCGCTTGGCTGAAACACCGCAACACGCGCGGCGCCCCCATCCACTGGCGCTTCACCACCGACGACGCCCGGATCAAGCTCCTCAGACTTTATCCGAAACTATAGCTGTTACGGGATACTAGAGCCGCTGCACCCCTCGTATTAGCACGCCGGCAAGTGCGGCGAAGACACGCCAGTCGCGATGCCCGTTCGCATGACCAACCCTTCACCCTCGCGCGGTCGAACGACGGCTCGCGAGCGATCTGGCGCACGCTGCCCGACCACCGGCGGAAACGGCGCTTCATGGAAGGAGCCGGTCCTGAGTCCCTCAGAAACCGTTCTCGGTTGCGGTAAGGTCGCGAACGACCTTAACGGTTACGTTCCAGTCCAACAATGCCGACTGCATCGATGTCCCAACCCAGCTCAAAATCCTTCGACAGTGCCAAAAGGGTGCGATCGGCCCCCCTGCCGGTTCACGGAACCGAGCGTATTCAACCATTTGCTCAGCCCGTAGAACTGAGCGTATTTCCCTCTTTCTGAAAACTGAGCACCAAACGACCTCCGAAGAGGCCTTCCACTCGGAACCGAGCGCGTTTCCCTGCGCCCCCGCGCAGACGATGGTTTCTTCACCGATCTTTTCCCATGACCTTCGATTTTGACACCCCCGTGCAGCGCGCGGGTACCGACTCCCAGAAATGGCAGAAATACGCCGGCCGCGACATCCTGCCGATGTGGGTCGCCGACATGGACTTTAAGTGCGCGCCCGCCATCCTCGACGCGCTCCACGCGCGCGTGGACCACGGCCTCTTCGGTTACGCGCGCCCCGTGAAATCCACCGTGGACGCCGTCGTCGACGCCATGAAGCGCAACTACGGCTGGAAAATCGATGCGTCCTGGATCGTCTGGCTCCCCGGCCTGGTCGTCGCCCTCAATGTCACCGCCCAGGCCTTCGCCGCCCCCGGCGAAGAAGTGCTCACGCTTTCGCCGGTTTACCCGCCCTTCATGACCGCGCCGAAAAACTCCGCGCGCGCGTCCGTGCAGGTCCCCTTCGAGCTCGCCGACGGCGCCTGGACGATCAACTGGGACGCGCTCGAGCGCGCCGTCACGCCGCGCACGAAGCTGTTCTACCTCTGCAATCCGCACAACCCCGTCGCCCGCGTCTGGCGTCGCGAGGAACTCGTGCGCGTCGCCGACTTTTGCGTGCGCCACGACCTCGTCCTCTGTTCCGACGAGATCCACTGCGACCTCATTCTCGATCCGGCGCTGAAACATATTCCCACCGCGCTCCTCTCACCCGCGATCGCCGCGCGGACCATCACGCTAATGGCGCCGAGCAAGACCTACAACGTGCCCGGCCTTGGCACCTCGTTTGCCATCATCGCCGACGCCGCGCTGCGGACCCGCTTCGTCCGCGCCACCGCCGGCATCGTCGCCGAAGTGAATAACCTCGGCTACGTCGCCTGCGAAGCCGCCTACCGCGACGGCGAGCCGTGGCGCCAGGCCCTCCTCACCTATCTGCGCGGTAACCGTGACCTCCTCCTCGCCACCGTCTCCCGCGATCTGCCCGGCATCGTCATCGAAGCGCCTATCGAGGCGACCTACCTCGCCTGGCTCAACGTCGCCGCCCTCGGCCTTGCCGATCCCATCGCGCACTTCGAAAAACATGGCGTCGGCCTCAGCGAAGGCACGTATTTCGGTGCCGCGAAAGGCGGCTACGTCCGCATCAATCTCGGCTGCACGCGGGCCACGCTCACCGAGGCCCTCCGGCGCATGAAAACCGCCCTCGCCGCCCGCTGAGCCCTGCGTGTCATGGCGAGGGGCGCAGCGACGCGGCCATCCATCTCGCCTCGCCCCACGCGCCAGCGCCCTGCCTCTTACCACCACCGTTTCCCTCCTCCCGTGCTCCGTTTCGCCCGTATCTTTTTTTTCGCCGCATCAATGGCCGCGCTCGCTCTCGCCGCTCGCCAAAACGGCTCCTTGCCCGGCCGCGTCGCCACGCACTTCGGCGCCGACGGACAACCGAACGGCTGGATGGCACGCGACAGCCACACCCTGGGCCAAATCGGGATTTCGCTCTTCATCGGCGGCCTGTTTTTCGCCCTCACCCGCTATCTCCCCCGCATGCCCGAACGCTTCGTCAACCTGCCCGACCGCGACTACTGGCTCGCGCCCAAACGCCGGGCCGAAACCTTGGCTTGGCTCGGCGCCATGCTCTTCTGGCTCGGCACGCTGCTGCAGGGTTTTCTCGCTTATGTGTTCCACGAGGTCTGGCGGGCCAACCTCCTCACGCCCCCCGCGCTCCGCCTCAATTCGCTCTGGCTGCAGCTGAGTCTCTTCATTCTCACCGCTGGCCTCGTCATCACCCTGCTCTTCCGCTTCCGCCGCCCGGAAGGCACCCGCTGACCATGCGCCTCGGACCTTACGAGCTTGCCTCGAATCTCTTTCTGTCGCCCCTCGCCGGTTACACCAACCTGCCCATGCGCGTCACCGTGCGCGAGCTCGGCGGTCTCGGTTGGGCCACCACCGACCTTGTCAACGCCCGCTCGCTCCTCGAACGCAACCCCACCGCCCTCAAACTCGTCGCGTCGTCGCCCGCCGACCGGCCGATGGCCATCCAGCTGTTCGGCAGTGTGCCCGAGGAGATGCGCGATGCCGCCGTCATGTGCCAGGAACTCGGCGCGCAGTCTGTCGACATCAACATGGGCTGCCCCGTGAAAAAGGTGACGAAGATCGGCGGCGGCTCGGCGATGATGACCGAGCTCGACAAGACCGCCGCCCTCGTGCGCGGGATGATCGACGCCGTGAAAATCCCCATCACCGCCAAGATGCGGCTCGGCTGGGACAACGACAACCTCACCGCCCCCGACCTCGCGCGCGTCCTCGAAGACACCGGCGTCGCCGCGATCTTTGTACACGGCCGCACCCGCGCGCAGGGCTTCGCCGGCACCGTCAACCTCGCCGGCATCCGCTCCGTCGTCGCCGCCGTCCGCCGCATCCCCGTCATCGGCAACGGCGACGTCACCACGCCCGAGTCCGCCCGTCACATGATCGCGGAGACGGGCTGCGCCGGCGTCAGCATCGGCCGCGGCGCGTTCTACGACCCATGGATTTTCCGCCGCACCGCCCACCTGCTGCGCACGGGCGAACTGCTGCCCGAGCCGGACTTTGCCGAGCGGATCCGCGTCCTGCGCCGGCATTTTGACCGCTATTGCGAATTTTACGGCGAGGAGCACGGCTGCCGGCTCTTCCGCAAAGTCGCGCCGTGGTATGCCAAACGTTTCGGCCCGGCAAAGCCCTTCAAACGCAGCATTCTCGCGATCAACTCGCGGGCGGATTTCGAGGCCGCCGTCGCCGAGTATTTGGCCTGGCGCGCGCAGTTCTGCGACGAAGCCGGCGCGCTGAAGGACAAGTTCCAACCCGAGCCGCTGGTCGCGTCCTTCATGCGCGACCCCAACGACGCGGAGGTCTTCGCACGCGACTCCATCCCCGTGCCCAAGGGCCCGGTGGACACCTGGTAACCAGGTCGGGCGGGCCTGTGACCGGAAACGCGCTTAAGTAATTTTGGCCGGGCGGCGAAACCGGACGCCGTGGCGCAGGGCGCGGCCGTCGCAGCAGGGGCGGTTAAGGCGGGGACCGGACTTGGGTCGACGTTTGACCGCGCGCGGTTCGTGCCGGCCGGGGCGCAGCGGGACAAGATCGGCCGGCGAGGCGCGCGGGCAGGCCGGGCCAGACGCGGCGGCGCTGGGCCGCCTGGTCGCTTGCGCGCTCAAGGCGGCGAAGCTGAGCAGCGCGTCGAGCGAGCCCGCGAAACTCAGGCGGTCCAGGGCCACCCGCCTGCTCGTGCGCGGCGCTGGCCCTGACCGCGCACACGGGGTTGGGCGCGACGAGGAGCGCAAACCGGCCGCGGCGGATCATCGCCGGGCTTTTGCCGCGCGGGGCTTCAAGGCTGAGCACGATTTTCAGGGCGTCCAAACCAAGTTCGGTGCGCCAGCGGCGCAGATAGGCTGCCGCGACTTCCTCGGCCGGATACGCCACCGGGTCGAGCCGCGTCGTCACGAGGACGACTGTGCGGGTGCGAAAGCCCGCTTGTTTCAGCCGCACGCGGATGACGCGCACGGCGATTTCCTCCGGCAGCGCAGCCCACTCCGCCGGGGTCAGACAGCGGGTTTGAGCCGGCTTTTTTCCACGGGACGAGGCGCCCGTCGGGCCCGAGGCGCACGCCTTTGCGCCAGTCGATTTGCCGGACCCTCACCCGGCCGAGGAGGTCGACGTGGTGCGCCCGCAGCCGGGCGCAGGCGACGTCGTGACCGGCGGCCCGGTCGTAGACCACAATGTCGCCAGGTGAAGGAGGGGAGCCGGGCGTTGAGCAAACGCATCCCACCGTCACGTTTGGAACCGCGCACGTAGTCGAGCACACCGCCGTCGCGCGCGCTCCAGACCACCAGCAGGTGCAACTGAGGAAATCCGTCGCCCGGTTTTTGCGACGTGGGCTGGGGGCAAGCCGCCTGATTTTTCGCGGTGGCGGGCAAGTTGAGCGTGGTGCCTTCGATCACCTTGACCACGCGGCCCTGTCAAGCGCCGTCCGGGCGTGACGCCCGCCTCGGCCGCCGCGGCTTCGGCGGGCAACGCCGCGACGAAAAGCGGCTCCGGTCGCCGGGCCCGCGCCCGGCCGTAGGCGCTGTTCGCCTCGTCCATCCGGCGCTGGCCGGTGGGCACGACCGCGTCTGGAACCGGGCGACAACACCCCGGCGGCTGGCGTTGAGTGGGAGCATCTGCCAGAGAAACGCCCACTCCGTTCGGCGCACCGAGTAAGGGCGCTCGCCCGCGCCGGCCTGTGCAACATCGAGCGCGGAGAGGCCGACGAGGAACGGTCCGAGGAAGTCCTCAAGCTTGGCGAGGGTGCAGCGGCGCAGCTCGGCGGCGCAGACGCCAGGGACCGTGCGGCCGGGCCGGGAAACAGGGGGTGTGGGGAATTGGGCGGTAACGAGACCGCTCAATTGACCGATCCGCTATCTTGGCCGGCAGGAAAACCAAGCCAGCTGCGACGCCGAGCCAAATGCCGGACGCCAGGATGCAGCCGACCACGGCGGAGCTGGCCGAGTGGCGCGCCCACGACGCGCGGCTGACGGCCTGCCTGGCTGGGCCCGGCTGGGTCAGCGACGGCCGCGCGCAAGAGCGCGGGCCCGGCGCGGGCGGCCCGTGCTACCAGTGGACGCGCCAGGTGCGGGGCAAGACGGTGAGCGTCGCGCTCTCGCGCGAGCCATACGCTTCGCTCGCCGCAGCCATCGCCCACTGGCGCACCGGGCAGATCACGATTAAGGCCATGCAGCGACTGAGCGGCACCGTGCTCTTCACGACCGTGCCCGGCGCGCCCCGCCGCAAACGCCTCGGCCAGCGGACCCTCGGTCTCGTTGAGGTGCCATTCGGTCTCGGCCCCGCCCATTTTTGGGCGCCGGAACGGGCGGAGGCGGTCCGGCGAACCGCGCTAATGGCCGGCCGGGTTCCGGGGCGTGTAAGTCGGATACACAGGCACCGGCGGCTTGGCCGCGGACTTTTCTTGAGCGCCTCGAGCACCCCCTCAACCGCCTTTTCGAGCTGCGGATCGCGGCCGTCACGCACCAGTTTCTGATCGAATTCGACCTCGAGGTCGGGCGCGATGCCGACGTTTTCCACTTCCCCTTTTCCGTCGAGACCGAAGATCGCCCAGTGCGGGGCTGTCACCGTGCCGCCGTCGATCAACGCCGGATAACCGCCGAGGCCGACGAGACCGCCCCAGGTGCGCGTGCCGACGAGCGGGCCCACGGCGGCCTTGCGGAAATACCACGGCATCGCGTCGCCGCCCGAGCCGGCATATGCGTTGATGATCATCGCCTTTGGCCCGAAGATCGCCGCGGTCGGCGACGGTACGATCTCGCCTTCACGCGTGATGCTGCTGCTCAACCTCGGGCGCTTGAGATAGTCGATGATGTAGTCGGTGAGCCAGCCGCCGCCATTAAACCGCTCGTCCACCACCGCGCCCTGCTTGCCCACCTGGGCGAAGAAGTAGCGCTTGAAGCTCGTGTAGCCCGGCACGGCCGTATCGGGCACGTGGATATAGGCGAGCCGCCCGCCGCTGAGGGCGTCGACCTTGCGCCGGTTGCCCTCGATCCACGGGAGAGTGCGCCGCGCAGCCTCGCTGGCGACCGGCACCACCGTCACCTCACGCGCACCGGAGCCGTCGGCGTTGGGGCCGACTTTCAACACGACCTGCTTCGCCGCCAAGCCGAGGAAGAGACCGAAAATCTCCTCGTTCGCCGGGAGCGGGCGCCCGTTCACGGCGAGAAGAAACTCGCCCGCCTTCACGTTGACCCCCGGCTGGGTGAGCGGCGCCTTGGCCACGGATTCCAGTTTTCCCCGTCGAACACGCGGGCGAACTGGTCGCGGCCCTCCGTGACCCGGTGGTCGGCGCCGAGGAGGCCCACGGTGACCGTCTTCGCGTCGGGCTTCGCGCCCCCGGCGACATACCTGTGCTGGATCCTCAGTTGCCCCAGCATCTCCGCGAACAGGTAATTCAGGTCGGCGCGGCTCGCGATGCCCGAGAGGAAGGGGGTGTAAACCTTTTCCAGCTGAGCGAGATTCAGACCGTGGTCGTTCGGGTCGTAGAAGAAATCGCGCTGGATCTGCCACACCTCGCGGAACATCTGGCGCCACGCGGCGCGCAGATCGACCGCGACCTCGACGGCCTCGAGCTTGAGCGCGCCTTCGCCGGCCCTCGGCGCTTTGTCGGTCTCCCCGATGAACCATTTGGCCTCCGCCTTCCAGAGCATCTTCTCGCCCTTCGCCGCGAGATGGCACTCCTCCACGCCGTCGCGCAGCTTCTCGGTCTTGCGCGTCTTCAGGTCGAAACGTTGCAACGCATCCTTCGTCGGACCCTCGCCGCCGCCGCCGACCTGCGGCCCTTCCATGACATAAACAATGCCGTCTTTCCCTGCCGTGCGCCCCGCGTAGTTTCGCTCCGGCAATGGCAGCGCCAGGATGCGCTGACCCAGTCCGTCAAAATCGATGACGACCTTCGCCGCGGGCTTTTCTTTCTTCTTGGCGGCGTCGGCCGCGGGCTGCGCGTCGACGGTTGCGGCCGGCTCCGCGGCCGGCTTCTCCGTGTCGGCAACTTTCCCGTCCGGGTCGGCTTTCTTCCCGGCGTCGTTGTCCTTCGACGCCTCGTCCTTCTCTTCGTCGCTCTCCGGCGCGAGCGGGGACGCGAGGTCCTTGGGCAGGACCGCGAGGTAAACCGCGCGCGTCGTCGGATGACCGATACGGCTCATGTTGGACCGGCCGGAGGTGAGGCCGACATCGGTGCTCGCGGTGAAATAAAGATATTTGCCGCTGCGGTCGAAGTCCGGTGAGCGCGCGTCGCTCAGGCCGTCGGTGACCTGCACGGCCTGAGCGGTCTCCGGCCCGTAGACGAACACGGCGCTGAGATTGTTCGGCAGGTTCTTGGTGTAGGTGAGCCAGCGGCTGTCGGCCGACCAGGCCGGCCGCGCGGCCCGCTGGGAGGCGTCCCGGGCGACCACGCGAGGCGGTAGAAAAACGCCGGCGGCGAGCCGAGATCGAATTTCTTGACCTCGCCGAGCCCGGATTGGTCGCGCACGTGCAGGGCATACTCGCCGGCCTCGTCGGAGAAGCTGGCGATCCACTGGCCGTCCGGCAACCAGGCCGGGTCGCGGTCGGCGACGGCGGTCGAACGCGTCAGGTTGCGAACATCGCCCTTCTCGGCGGGGACGGTGAGGATTTCGCCGTGGGATTCAAACACCGCGCGCGCGCCGTTCGGCGAGATATCGGCATGGGTCAGTTGCCGCGCCGCAATCTTCTCGAACCGCGGACGGCCTTGCGGGAGATCGGCCGCGATGCGCACCGCGACGGCGCGCGACTTTGCCGTGGCGAGATCGAAAAGGGGCAGCGAACCGAACTGTTCGTAGACCATCGCGCCCGGACCGGCCGCGGCCGACTTCAGGTCGAAGCCGTCGTTTTTCACGAGCTGGACCACGGCGCGCGACGTCACGTCGTAGCTGAACAGCGTGGTCGCGCCGGTGCGGTCGGAGAGGAAATAGATTTTGTCGCCGACCCAGCGCGGGTTGAAATCGTTGGAGTTTTCCCGGGGCACGGACGTCACGGCCGATTCGGCCAGCTGGGCGATCCAGATGGGCGAGGTTTTGCCGCCCCGGTAGTTCTTGATGGCGATAGAGGCGTCGCCGGCCCCGGCGCGGCGGTTCCAGCGGGGCACGTAGGCGAGTCTGGCGGCGTCGGCGGAGTAGGCGCCCTGCACGCCCATCGGCACCGGCACCGCCGTCGGAAACCCGCCCTCGAGCCGTACGGTGAACAGCTTTTCGCAGCGCGAGTAGGCCGCGCGCGACGAGCGGAAGAGGATGCGCTGGCCGTCGGGTGACCACGCGACGGCGACGGCGATGCCCGGGCGCGCGGTGAGGCGCTTCAGTTCACCGCCGGCGGCCGGCACGACGTAAACATCCTGGTTGCCGTCGAACTCGCCAGTGAAGGCCACCCGCGATCCGTCCGGGGAAAACAACGGCCCGATCGCGGTGCCGGGATCGGCCGACGACGAGGCGGCGGGCTTCGCCGCCCTCGCGCGCGACACTCCACAGGCTGCCGGCGTAGGCGAACGCGATCTGGGTCTGGCTGAGCGTGGGCGACGGCAAGAGCAGCGGCGTTTCGCTCTGGGCGGGGAGGAGGCTCGCGCCGAGGGCGGCGAGCAGCGAACACTGGGCCGGTCGTTTCGCAGGGAGAGAGGTTCACCGTTGGGCGGGGCGCGGAACGGAGGCGGCACTCAACCCGTTCATCGGCCCCGATGAACCCCCAAAAGGGCCCGCCTTGCACCGCGGCGCGGAGTCGGCGAAACTCGCCCCATGTCCAACGTCTCTCACTTCTGGGAGCTCATTCTCGGCACCGTTATTGCGTTGCTGCCGCTCATCAACCCGCTCGCCACCGCCCCGACCTTCCTCGCGATCACCGAGGGCGACACGCCGACGCGGCGCATGGAGCAACTGCGGATGGCCTGCGTCTACATGGTGGTGATCCTCGTGAGCTTCCTCGTGGGCGGGCGCCTGATCATGGGCTTTTTCGGCATCTCGATTCCGGGTCTGCGCATCGCCGGCGGGTTGCTCGTGGCGGGCATCGGCTCGGGCATGCTCATGGCGCCGCCGCGCGATCCCGAAAAAGACGACGCCGTGAACGCCGCCGCGCGGGCCAAGCGCGACGTCGCGTTCTCCCCGCTCGCCATGCCGATGATGAGCGGCCCCGGCTCCATCGCCGTGACGATCGGGTTCACCTCGCTTTCCACCGGTTGGCTCGACTACGTCGCGATCATCCTCGGGATCTTGATCGTGGCCGCGATCACCTACAGCACCCTGCGCCTGTCGGAGCGCGTCGTCGGCGTCATCGGCCTCAACGGCATGAACGCCCTCTCGAAAGTCATGGGCTTTCTCATCCTCTGCATCGGTATCCAATTTGTTGTGAACGGCGTGCTCGGCATCGCGACCGATCCGGCCGTGGTCAAGCTGATCCGCGACGCCGCGCTGGCGAAGTGAGGCCCGGGCGGCGGCCGCAGGCCGAGGCCGTCCCGGTCGCCCGCGCCCCGGCCCCGCCTCAATATTTCCGCGTCACGATGGCGCCGGATTTTTCTTTGAACACGAGGAGTTTTCGCTCCGCATCAATGCTGTCGAAGGTGACGCCGAGGGCGGAATCCACCAGGTCGCCGGAGCGCGCCAGCCGCCCGTTGAGGATAATTTTCGCCGGAGCGCCGCCGATCACGCCGGTGATTTTGGCGTTGGCCACAAACGCCCGGAACGCCGGAGTCGCCTCGGCCACGGCGTCGACATCCGAGCTGGTCGCCGAAATGCCGGGCGAGAGGGTCGCGGAGGCGGTGGCGGCAGGTTTCGTCGCCGCCGGCCCGGCGCTTTTCGCAGCCTTGGCGCCAGCGGCGGGCGGCGCGTTGACCGCAGGTTTTTCGGGAGTGCCCTGACCGGAAGCCATCGCGTCGATGCGCGACTGTTCGCTGGCCCGGCGCGCATTGACCGCATCCTGCGCTTTGTTGATCGCGTTGACCGGGGCGTGGGCCAGCGCATTGGCGGTGTCCGACGGCGGGAGCGCAGCGGCGGGCTTCGTCGCCAGACTGGAGGTGACGGGCGCCGTGGGGGCCGCGGCCGGACTGGCGGGCTTGGGCTTCGCGGCCACCGGCGGGGGTGGCGGGGGCGGCGGCGGCGAAATAAATTTCGTCCAGACGAAATATCCGCCCGCTCCGAGCACGAGGAGTGCAGCGAGGCCCGCGCCCGCGACGCCGAGCTTGAAGGCGCGGCGATGCTCGGGTTTGGCGGGCACCGGCTCCTCTTGGGCGGGTTCTTCCACCGTCATGGTGATGTGCGGAATCTGCGGCTTGCTCTTGCCGGTGGCGGGCGGAGCCACGACGGGAAACGGCGGCGGCAATTTCGGCGCGCCGTCGGCCTTGGGCGGCAACGGAGGCGGCAGTCCCGCCGCAGACGGCAGCGGCGGTGGTGGGGCCGACTTGCCCAGGCCGGGCGGCGGTGGAAACTTCACCGGGGCGGGCGGCGCGCTCGTCGGAACCGCCGGCGGTGCTTCGCCTCCCGGCGGAGGCGGTGCGACGACCTTGGCCTTCAGTTTGAATTTCACGAGCTCACCCGCCGGCGGCGGTGTCGACGCCGCAGCCGCCGGCGGGGGTGGCGGCAACGAGGCCGTTGGCGCAGGCGCGGGTGGAAGCGGCGGCGGCGCGATCGGCGCAACGACCACCGGCGGTAGCACAACCACCGGCGATAGCACAACCGGTGGCGGAGCGGGCGGGAGAGGGGCAGCCAGCGCGGGAGCCGGCGGGGTGACGACGGCTGCCGCGGGCGCGGGCGCAGAGGCCTCGCTCGTCGCGCGAGGTTTGAGCCGGACGCGCAATCCACCCTCCGGGGCGGCTTCCCCCATCGGCGCGGGGGACGGCGCGGAAGGAATCACGGCGGCCGGGGCCGGCGCGATCACCTCAGGCGGGGGCGGCGGGGCCACAACCGCGGGCTCGGCCGGCGCCGCCGGGACGGTGGTCGGTTCCGCGTCGCCGGGAGTCGCCATGAGGCGCGGCTTGAGTCGGATCTTGGGCGGTTCGGCGTCGGCGGCAGGCGGCGCGACCGGCGGCGGCGGGGGTGGCGGAGCGCCCGCCGCAGGCGTGGCCGGAGTGGCGGGTGGCAATTCTGGCTCGGCAAGCTTCAACCGCGGTTTTAGGCGCAGCGCGGGAGGCGGTGTCGAGGGCTCGTCACTCATGGGCCCCACGAAAGAGAATTTTCCCTCCAGCGCGAAACCAAAAAGTTTCCCTCGCGGTCTCCCCGGCGCCCCGCCACGGTCGCCACCCCGAATTTTCTCATGACCCAACGCCTTTTTCTGACCGCCCTCAGCCTCACCGCTCTGCTCTCCACCGGCTGCCTGTTTTCGAAAAAACCGGCGGCGGCCAAGGAAAACCCCAGCATCGCCGGATCCGTCGAAGAAAGCTTCAAACTGCGCTGGATCGACAAACGCGCCGGCGAACTCGTCGCCCAAGGGAAAGCCGCCGACGCCGCGCGCACGCAGGCCGCAACCGAGTTTGCCGAGCGTTTCGTGTTCGGCACCGGCGCCGCGAAGAAGTAGCCCGCGCCCGCCGGCGCCCCATCCGGCGAGCGTCTCCGCGTGTCCCTCCCGGCTTCGCCCACCCGCCCCGCTCCGCCTGCTGTCGCCGCGGCCAAGTCCGGCGCGCTCGCGGCGGCCGTCTGCTATTTTGCCTGGGGGCTCGTGCCGCTCTATTGGAAACAGCTCGCGGGGATCAATCCGGTCGAGCTGATCGCGCACCGCCACGTCTGGTCGCTCGGGTTGGTGCTGCTGCTCGTGCTGGTGCAGGGGACCTTCGGTCAGGTGCGCGCCGCCCTCGGCACGCCGCGTTCGCTCGGCCTTAATTTCCTCAGCGCCACCCTGCTCACCGCGAACTGGCTGATCTACGTCTGGGGCGTCAACACGGGTCATGTGATCGAGTGCAGCCTCGGTTATTTTCTCGTGCCGCTCGTCAACGTCGCCGTCGGGCGCTTTGTGCTGCACGAGCATTTGCGGCGGCTGCAGTGGGTTGCCATCGGCTGCGCCGCCGCCGGCGTGGCCGTGATGGTCGCGCAACTCGGCCGCCTGCCGTGGATCGCACTCGCGCTCGCCGGCACGTGGGGCGGCTACGGCCTGCTGCGGAAGAAATCTCCGCTCGGCTCCCTCATCGGCCTCACCGTCGAAACGCTGCTCCTCGCCCCGTTCGCCGGCGGTTTTCTGCTCTGGCAACATCACACCGGCGCCGGCGCCCTCGGCCGCGCCGACGCCGCCACGCACGGCCTGATCCTCAGTTCCGGCGTGATCACCGCGGTGCCGCTCCTGCTCTTCGCGTATGGCGCCCGCCGCATCCGGCTCTCGACGATGGGTCTCCTCCAATACCTCGCGCCCACCGTGCAGCTCGCGCTCGGCGTCTGGGTGTATCACGAGTCGTTTTCCCGGGAGCGCCTGGCGGGGTTCGCGTTTATCTGGGCCGGCCTCGCGCTCTACACCGCGGACAACCTCTGGGCGCAGCGGAAAACCTGAGCCCGCCCGCTCGACGCGCGTCACCGCAAGCTCGACGCCGCGTCTTGCCTGCCTTCACCCTCGACCGCTCCCATGAAAAAAATCCGCCCTACCCTGTCCGCTCTCCTGCTCGCCGCACTCGTGCCGCTGGCTTTGGCCCAAACGCCCGCCGCCGCTCCCGGCAAGAAAGTCGACGCATCCGCCGCGATCGCCAAAGCCGGTCCGGACGGCGCCCCGAACGCCGGCTTCCTCAAATCCCACGAGTCCTTCCTCGCCCGCGGCAAGGCCGGCCCGGTCGGTCTGCTCTTCGTCGGCGATTCGATCACCGCCGGCTGGGCCAACGCCGCGCGCACCCACATCTGGGAAACCTATTACGGCAAGTATCAGCCGGCCAACTTCGGCATCGGCGGCGACCAGACCCAGCACGTCATCTGGCGCATTGAGAACGGCGAACTCGCCGGGATCACCCCGAAGGTCACCGTCCTCATGCTCGGCACCAACAACACCGGCCCGGCCCCCGCCGGCCACACCAGCGCGGAAATCGCCGCGGCCGACAAAAAGATCGTCGAGCTGATCCGCGCCAAAATTCCCGGCACCAAAATCCTCCTCCTCGCGATTTTCCCCCGCGGCGCCCGCAAGGACAAGGACGGCAAGATCACCGACTCCGCTCTCACGGACGCCGCGCGCCGAACCGAGATCATCAACGCCGTGAACGTCGAACTCGCCAAACTCGACGACGGCGTGAACGTCCGCTACCTCGACATCAACGCCGCGTTCGTGGGCCAGGACGGCAAGATTCCGTTCGCGATCATGCCCGACCAACTCCACCCCAACACCGCGGGCTACCAGCTCTGGGCCGACGCGATGAAGCCGCTGCTCACCGAGATGTTGAAGTAAGCGACGCGAGCCGGAATTTCGCCGGCCTCACGCGATCGGCTGCCGAGGTGGAGGCTTCCGGGGTGGAGGCTTCCGGGGTGGAGCGGCTTGACCCCAAGCCGCTGGGTTGACCCTCCCCAAAGCGCGTTGAGGTCAACGCGCTCCACCTCGGACTATTTTGGTGCGTGCGGTGGGTTGCTCCCGGTACCGCTCCGCCACCAGGCAAGCGCGTTGGGGTCAACGCGCTCCACCTCGGACTATTTTGGTGCAGTGGGTTGTTCGCGGTACCGCTCCGCCACCAGGCAAGCGCGTTGGGTCAACGCGCTCCACCTCGGACTATTTTGGTGCGTGCAGTGGGTTGTTCGCGATGCCGCTCCACCACCAGGGCCAGTCCGCCTCGGCAGCGCAGAGGTTTTTCACGACAGGGTTGCGACGGATATAATCCCACGTCTCACGCGCTGCTTTTTCGTCGCGGAGGCGATGGTCAAAATAGCCCTCCTGCCACAGCACGCGCTGAAAGCGTGCTGTGCCGCGTTTCCAGTTGCGCAACACTTCGGACATGCCGGGCGCGCGCGGAAAAGCCGCGATTACGTGCAGGTGATCGGGCATGAGCAGAAACAGTTCGCACCACCAATGGCCGAGGTCGTGATATCGCTGCGCGGCGTCGAACAATTGCGACGCAAGCTCCGGCGCGGTGAGGGCCATCGACTGCGTCGGGAGGGCACGAATACGCACGTGAAACAGGGAACCATCCTGCACCCAACCCGGCGTCTTGTGATGCAGGCGCCCCGGATACTCGCGCATGACCGCACTCTGGGGTGGAGCGCGTTGACCTCAACGCGCTTTTTCAACCACTTTTTTCGGCCCGCTCGTGCCCGAGGTGGAGCGGCTTGACCCCAA